>MGEY01000021.1:518-1042 GCA_001791615.1 Candidatus Uhrbacteria bacterium RIFOXYA2_FULL_40_9 | reverse complement strand
ATCGCTCGGGATGACAGGGGTATTTATAACATCGCTCGGGATGACAGGGGTATTTATAACATCGCTCGGGATGATAAAAGATTAGGGTTTGGATAAACCGAAATGAAAACCTGGGTTTTAGCCTTGGGGGGAGGTCAATGTTCAAACAAAACTAGAGAAATTGTTGAATGATTAACTTTGTGAGCTCAGTTAGGTAATCTTGATATTCATTTGGTTGGTACCATATTCGACAATTGATTTTGCTAGATTATAAATTGATCTGCATATTCATAATTATCACAAGCAATACCTTGTTAAATACTTGGATTACAGATCAGATATAGATAACATAATCAGTATATTTGATGTTGATTTATAGATATCCTTAATAAAGAGTAAGAAGCATTTGTAATGCAATAATTTCAATTGAACAGATTTGAATTGAATACAAGAAGTACTAAAAATATAAAAATGTGCAAAAGGCATTATTAAGAATGAAAGATACAAACTTATCGAAAAGTACCAATTGATATTAAAGAAAATGC
>MGEY01000021.1:0-446 GCA_001791615.1 Candidatus Uhrbacteria bacterium RIFOXYA2_FULL_40_9 | reverse complement strand
ATTCTTTTTTCCAATAGTAATCATACGATCTGCAAAACGCCTGAGTTCTTTGGCTTTATGCAGTGTAGTACGGATACTTTCCTTATCTACCAACGAATTAACCATATTACGAAATAAAGCCCAACGATGGCTGGTTGTTCTGCCTAATTTTCTGCCTGATACTTGATGTCTCATAATTTCGCCTTAAATGATATCGTTTGATTGAGTTGTTTGTTCATCAGTTGGGAAAACCCATCCATCAATTTTCATCCCCAAAGATAAACCCATTTCGGTTAAAATTTCTTTAATTTCATTAAGAGATTTTCTGCCGAAATTTTTTGTTTTTAACATTTCACCCTCGCTCTTTTGCACCAGTTCACCAATATAGCGAATATTGGCATTTTGGAGACAATTGGCAGAACGTACTGATAATTCCAATTCTTCCACACGACGATTAAGGTTTTCGT
>MGEY01000020.1:10146-13756 GCA_001791615.1 Candidatus Uhrbacteria bacterium RIFOXYA2_FULL_40_9 | reverse complement strand
GTGGTGTTATTTCACTCGGGATGACAGAGGGTGGGTGGTGTTTGGATGAGCCAAAAAAGTAAACCCAAGGCTTTAGCCTTTGGGAGGAGGTCATTATTTTTTTTTCATTTTGCTTTCTCGCCATTTGGCGATTTTTTGATGATCTCCACTAAGTAATACCTCAGGCACTTTCCATTTTTTGTAAACTTCCGGTTTGGTGTATTGAGGATATTCGAGAAGACCTTCTTCGGTATGTGATTCTTGTTCAAGAGATTCCTCTGATCCAAGCACTCCTGGAATCATCCGTGCAATTGCATCAATCATGACAAGAGCAGGGAGTTCTCCTCCTGTGAGAACATAATCACCAATCGAGAAAGCTTCATCTACTAGGTGTTCTTCTACACGGTGATCAATGCCTTCATAACGGCCACAAAGAAAAATAAGCTGATTGTATTTAGTTAAACGTTTTGCGTCTTTTTGTGTAAACGTTTTGCCACTTGCAGAAGTGAGAATTACACGTGTTTTTTTGAAACGTCTTTTGATTTTTTTAAGAGCTTTTTCAAAAGGTTCAACCTTCATCACCATTCCAGCTCCACCTCCATAAGGGGTATCGTCTACATGACGGTGTTTGTCAGACGTATAATCACGGAGATCGTGGGTTTTTATTGCAATAAGCTTCTTTTTTTGCGCACGACCAAGAATAGAGGCTTCGCTATAGGGTGTCACCATTTCTGGAAAAATCGTAACAATATCAAATTGAGGTGTATTCATAGAAATAAAAAACCAATTACCGTTATGGTAACTGGTTTTTCTTATAAAATCTAGATTCCGAGGTCATCTACTGATGTCGTATCTTCCGCAGGTGTCTCAGCGCGAGCTGGACGTGATCCTTCTGGTTCGTAGATCTTGAGGTTTACGCGAGCATTGCTCTTGGCCCCAACAATCTTAAGAAGGGTGCGGATGGCTCGGGCAGTTTGTCCTTGTCGTCCGATGACGTATCCCATATCCTCTTGATTGATGAAGAGGGTAATAAGAACGCCACGCTCGTCAACAATACGTTCTGTCTTAACATCGTCTGGATGATTGACGATTGCTCTGACGACGTATTCAACAAACTCTTGGTCGAATTCTCGTGCCATATCCATTACAACGTGTGTTGTCATTTCATGATTCAAAATTAGTATCGCATGTTTGCCTGTCGACCTATGCAGCATGGTGCATGCTCAGACAGACGATACTAATGTATTTATAGAATAGCAAAAAAAAACGTTTTTGTCAATGGATCCCCTGTGATTAATATTTGTCTTTTTTTGAAAATCCCTTTGTTTTTTTGAAAAAATATGTAAATTTTGTAAAAAGAGGAGAAGATGCGTTGACAAAAAAGCTTTTTTTAGGTATGCTTCATAACCAGTTCTTTTTCCAGAGATGTGTCTTTGCATCTCGCCAAAAGTAGGAGTTGGAGTGAACCATGCCTATCCCTTTTCCGAGCGTATTTATCCCTATGCGGGGTGGTGTTCGACCGTCTCCGCTTGAAGAGTCTGAAGAAGAGTTGAATCGAACGGATCAGCCTCGGAAACCTGTTCCGCAGGCAAGGCAAGTTGATCTTGTTGAACTTGTGGTGCGTGAATTGGATCTTTTGAAAGGTTCGACAAAGAATCAGCGTCAGCTCATTCGCAAGCAGGTTGAGCGGTTCCTTCGAGTGAACCTGATGCTCAATAGAGAAGAACGAATCAGTTTTTTCTACAAGGTGGATGCTGCAAGGCCGAGCGAGCGCAAGCTTGCAGATGCTCTTGGCATCACAAAAGTCGGACTCATGATCTATCTGGGCAGAGATCGTTTGGCGGCAATTCGAACTTATAAGGTTGGAGAGAATGGAAATAGTCATGTCGGACTTGCTGGCATGATCATGCAGGTTCGATCTTGTGAATGGCATCCCACCAGGGAACGTCTCTATCCTCCCTCTGGAGAAGAGGTTGAGGTAAGTGATGGATACCTGGAAAGCTTTCATCAGCTTGTTGGGGATTATGTTGTGGAGATTCCGTATAATTTCAGGCAGTGCAAGTATGACCGAGATCGGCAGAATGATGAGAGGTCTGAGTTCTGTCGTTCTTGCCGTGTTTCTTGCCCCTACAATCGAACTCATTAATTTTCTTTCAGAAGCGCCAAACGGGCGCTTTTTTCGTTGGGTTGAAAAAAGACGAGTTTTGCTCGTCTTTATGTTTTTTAACTTCCTATCACTCGGAAAACTTCTTCAATTGTGGTAATGCCATCCAATGCTTTTAAGATTCCATCTTGCGTCATGGTGACCATCCCTTGCTGATGGGCGAGTTCTTTCATTTGTTGTTCAGACAGATCGGAAGAAAGAGCCGTCTTGATCACATCGTTCACCACAAGAATTTCATAGATTCCAATACGTCCTTTATACCCTGTGTGGTTACACGCTTCACATCCTTTTCCATGGAAGAATTTCAGGCTTTCAAGAGGGGGGATTGTTTCTCCGGAGTTTTCTGCAATATTTGCGAGGATAGTTTTTACTTTTTCAAGATCTTCAGGGGTTAAAGTGATTTCTTCTTTACAATCTTCATGGATTGTTCGGACAAGACGTTGTCCAATAATAGCATTGATAGCAGGAGCAAGAAGGAAAGGTTTAACTCCCATAGAAAGGAGACGTGGAATAGCACCAGCAGATTCATTTGTGTGTAAAGTGGAAAGAAGAAGGTGTCCTGTGAGAGCTGCATTAATGGCAATATCTGCCGTTTCTAGATCTCTAATTTCTCCCACCATCACAATATCTGGATCTTGACGAAGAATGGAACGTAATCCTGTGGCAAAAGTATATTGCTTTGTGTGATCAATCTGAGATTGATTTACTCCCTCGAGCTTGTATTCGATTGGATCTTCTAAGGTAATAATTTTGACATCAGATTTATTCAATTGTCGAAGGATTGCATAAAGGGTTGTTGTTTTTCCTGATCCTGTAGGCCCTGTTGTAAGAATCATGCCATGAGGTTTTTTCATTTCCTCTATTAAGCGTTGTTCCGCATTTTTTCTGTATCCCAACTGAGAGAACTCCACAGCAATACTACCAGGACGAAGAAGACGCATCACCACAGATTCTCCCCATGTTGTTGGAATTGTGGAAACACGGACATCTGTATTGCCAGATTTGAGATAAATTGTGAAGCGCCCATCTTGAGGTTTATCTATTACGTTAATTTTAAGGCCACTAATCAGCTTGATGCGTGAGACCATTTGTTTCCAAAGTTCCTGGTGCACGGTTGCAACATCTTGTAGTACACCATCAATACGGAAACGAATAGCGATATCTTGTTGTTCTGCTTCTACATGAATGTCGCTTGTCTTGAAGTGTAATCCTGCAGCAAGTAGAATTGTCATGATGTCTGAGACAGATGCTTGATCAATCACTTTTTGAATATCTGTATAGCTTGTGATTTCTGATTCAAATCGATGAAGATTTTCTTCAGTGATATTCACTCCTTTAATAATTTTTTTTATTTTTGGAAGCAAATCATAGGCTTTTAATCCAATTCGGAAACTTTCTTCTGAAATGTGATAGATTCCTCCGCTAGTAGATTTAGTCCGTTCTTGTAACTGATAAAGCAATTCCTTT
>MGEY01000020.1:9985-10094 GCA_001791615.1 Candidatus Uhrbacteria bacterium RIFOXYA2_FULL_40_9 | reverse complement strand
AAATAAAAGGGATGACTCCATGTTGTTCTGCTTGCTCTTTAGTAATGAGTTGCAAAGCTTCAGGACTAATGGGGGAATCCTTTAAGATTGATGTAGGGAAAACCTGCAG
>MGEY01000020.1:0-9943 GCA_001791615.1 Candidatus Uhrbacteria bacterium RIFOXYA2_FULL_40_9 | reverse complement strand
GGACTTCCTTCATCTTTTCCTCAAATTTTTCAACAGTGCTTTGCCCATCAGGAAGAGTTTCTTCTCCTTCCTTTTGTTCTGTTGGATGAAGAAGATCTTCGATGCTTTGTGAATCAAATGTCATAGAATCAAATAAAAACAAGAGAATTGCTTCTCTAGTGTAGCGTGTTTAAGCAGGGGTGAAAAGAGGCAAGTCCAAAAGTTTGTTTCTATAATATTCCTATGTCACGATTCTTAAGAGTTTTGATACAACTTTACTTCCAAACGTTTTATGTGTGATTCGTGTGTAAAATCCAACCCAGCTAGCGTAGTGAAAAGTTGTGCTTAGAGCAATAAAAAGAAGGAAAAGAGAGAAAAAGAAGATTACAACGATAATATTGAGAAGAATATAGATTGTCAGCGATCCATAAGTCAGAGCTGCCAGGGTTAACATCCAAAAAGGAAGTAAAAGGAAAACGCTGAGAATGAGTAAAAGAGCTCCAGCTCCAAAGACGAGAAGGAAGAGAGAAAGACCAAACTCAAGTGTTGCAAGACCGTGTTGAGAGAAAAGATAAAAAGCTGTATGGAGAGCGTTGAGGGCATGCGTCTTTTTTTGAACAATAACAATCAATGCCAAAATACCTATGATATTTATGAGAATAATAAGGGGAATAAAAACCAAGAAAACAAGGAAAAGCAAAAGAGGTGTCCATGAAGATGATCCAACAAAGACACCAATCAAAATTAAAGCACACAAAAATGTGAGAATAAGGCTTGCTGTTTTGACAAAAAAGTTGATGGCAAGAATATCCCAAAAACCTTGAAAGGCATGATGTCTTAATGCTTTTGGTTCTAAAGGTTTGGTACTTCCGATCCCTTGAATTAAGGCGTGTTGGGAAAGAAGGGAAGTCGCGAAAAGACCAATGACAAAAAGAATCAGTAGAGTGATAAAGAGGAAAACGCGTGTTTGATTGAAGGTGTGAATTTGTGTGAGATAAGCTCCAAAGAGTTGAAATCCAAAAACAGAATCAGACAGAAGGTCTGTAAAAAGTTGTCCTGTGCGTTCAATGCGATGAAGACTTCGCAGAAAAGCGTCAAAAACTCCTCCGTTCATGAGTAAGGCTGCAAACAAACCAAAAACCCATAACGATTTTCTCTGCCATGTCTTTTGCCAGGCTTGGCGCAAGAGCGGGCGATAGACCATTGTGGGTTGTGTTGGTTTCATAATCCTCCTGAGAAGTTCGTGAGAACCTTCTCTTATGATTTTTTTGTGAAGAGGGCTTCGAAGTCCTCTTTTTCTAAAGTTTCTTTTTCAAGAAGAGCTTTGGCAATGATATCAAGCATGGCTCTCTTTTCTGTAAGTATAGCACGAGCGGTATCCATGGCGCTATGAATAAGTCGATCTACTTCTGCGTCAATGGCTTCTGCTGTTTTTTCAGAGTAATTTCGTTTTTCATGAATTTCTTTTCCAAGGAAGATCATTTCTTCTGGTTCTCCGAAAACACGAGGTCCAAGAGCTTCACTCATCCCATAACGGGTGACAAGTTCTTGCGCTATCTGAGTGCATCTTTTGAGATCATCTGAAGCACCTGTTGTGACATCGCCCATCACTAACTGTTCAGTGAGGAATCCTCCAAGCAAAACAGAAAGATCAGAAATAAACTCAGCTCGTTTGTGAAGTCGGCGATCTTCCGTAGGAAGTTTCAATGTGTATCCTCCTGCAGAACCACGACTAATGATAGAGATTTTATGAACAGGATCACAATTTGGAAGCTCATGAGCCACAAGGGCGTGTCCAGCCTCGTGGTAAGCCGTTACCTTTTTTTCTTCTTCTGAAAGGACAAAGCTCTTTCGTTCTGGTCCAAGAAGAACTTTTTCAATAGAATCAAAGACATCCTCTTGGGTGACCTCTGTTCGATTTTCTCTTGCTGCGCGAATAGCAGATTCATTTAAAAGGTTTCCAAGATCAGCTCCAGAAAATCCTGGGGTACGTTGTGCGACTGCGCGAAGGTTCACTTCTTTTGTGAGTGGTTTATTTTTTGCATGGATTTGCAAGATAGCTTCACGATCATTGATGTCTGGTAAATCTATGACGACTCGTCGATCAAATCGTCCTGGTCGCAAAAGGGCAGGGTCAAGGACATCAGGGCGGTTTGTCGCAGCAATCACAATAACGCCAATATTTGGATCAAAGCCATCCATCTCTACTAAGATTTGATTGAGCGTTTGTTCACGTTCATCATGACTTCCACCAAGACCTGCTCCACGTTGACGTCCTACAGCATCAATTTCATCAATAAAAATGATACAAGGAGCAGTTTTTTTCGCTTTGCTAAACAAATCACGAACACGTGAAGCACCAACCCCAACAAACATTTCTACAAATTCTGAACCACTGATATGGAAGAAAGGAACATCTGCTTGTCCTGCTACAGCACGAGCAAGAAGCGTTTTTCCTGTTCCAGGACGACCCATTAAGAGCACACCTTTTGGCAGTTTTGCTCCAAGATCAGCAAACTTTTTTGGATTTTTTAAGAACTCAACCACCTCTTGAAGTTCCTCTTTAGCCTCTTTTGCTCCAGCAACATCTTTGAATGTTACTTTCTGTTTTTTGTCTTTTACTTCCCGTGCTCCAGACTGCCCAAAAGACATGGCATTTTTATTTGCTCCTTGCATTTGTTTGATCATGAACCAAAAGATCACAATAAAGAGAAGGAGAGGGAGAAGGGAAGGAAGAATAATTCCAAGAAAGTAAGCACGACCACTTTTATTCTTGACCGTGAGATTTGCTGTTTTTAGTTCCTCTGCGCTCACTCCATAGTTAATCAGAGACTCAGAAAGAGAAACATCAGATTCTTTTTGTGTTTTTTGAAGAGCACCATCTTGTAGGGTAACGGAAATAGCGTCTCCTTCAATTTCTACAAGAGATATTTCTCCTCGTTGTAATTCTTCAACAAGAGTTCCAAAGCTGATTTCCTCAGGTTGGTCAGTATTGAGTGTATAGGTAGAAAAGATCGCGACCAATGCGAGGATTGCAAGAAGAGAAATAATAATGTTTTTTGATAAAGGTTTCATAGGAAGGGGTTTCAAGGTTAAGAATAAACCTATACTTCCTGTTCTTCCGTTTCTACAGCAACAGCCTCCTCTGTTGTTTCGGGTGTGGTCATAATTGTTTGATCTTCTGTTTTTTCTGAAGTTACTTCTCCTTCTGTTGTTTGCACAACATCTCCACTCATTCCTTTCAGAGAAAGACCAAGTCGATGTTCTGTTGGTTCAATAGACACAACTTTGAATTCCATGACATCTCCAGATCGTCCAATACTACGAATGTCTGTTATTGGTTTGTCTGAAAGTTCGGAAACATGCGCAAGACCGTGAATTTCAGAGTCAAGTTCTACAAAGAAACCAAATGGATTGACTTTTAAGATGGTTCCTTTTACCGTTTCTCCAATTTTATAACGACCTTGCACATCTGCCCATGGGTCTGTCATGAGTTTTTTCATGGAAAGGAAAATTTTGCTTCCTTCAAGACCAATAATTTCTGCTTTTACTTGTTGTCCAATTTTGAGCAAATCTTTTGGATGATCAATCCGTTGCCATGCAATTTCACTGATGTGTACCAATCCTTCTAATGCATCGAACTTTACAAATGCCCCAAAATCAGCAATGGCTGTTACTTCACCCTCGATAACATCTCCGACTTGATATTTTGCGATAACATTCTTTTGTTTATCTTCCCAAACGGCTTTTTCTGAAACAATCAATTTTTCTTCCTCTTCATTCACATCAATAATACGTGAATTCATGTTTTGTCCAACATAGGTTTTGAGCTTTTCGAGGATTTTGTTTTTGTCACCTCCGCTCACGCGTGGGTAGTGCTCTGGAGAAAGTTGTGACACAGGAAGGAATCCGGTGACATGATTGAGCTGAACGATAAGTCCACCTTTATTTGCTTCAATCACTTTTACAGGAATACTTTCACCTGAGGTAAAAAGAGCTTTGAGATCTTCCCAAGCCTTTCTTTGTCCAGCGAAACGGAAAGAGAGTTCCATTTCTCCGTTTTCGTTTTCTAAATCAATGACTGTAGCTTCAACTCCTTCTCCTGGTTTAAGATTCGCATATTCAGAGGACTCCGCAAAGAGTTCTCTTCCACGAATAACTCCAGTAGTCATTCCTCCAATATCTACACGGACTTCTCGGCGACTTGCGGAAATGATTTTTCCATTAACAATATCACCAAGTTGAGGAAATTGAAGGTAGGCACCTTCTGCGATCAGTTTTGCAAACTCTGTTTGCGGGACTTGTTCTTGAATTTTTTGCATAAAAAATTTCCGGCAGACGATTTAAGAAGCAAAGCTTCTAAATAGTCCATCGGCGCTAAAGGGATTAAGTGTTGTAAGTGTAGCCAAAAAAGGGTTTTTTGGCAAGGGGCTGATTGGTTTGTTGATTGGTTTGATTAGTTTGCGTTGATTAGTTCGATAACCGCATCGTAGACACTTCAAATTTTTATTTCAGGTAGTGATATTTGGGAGAAAAAAATCACGCTTCCATTTAAAGTGAAAAAGCGCAATTTTGCACAACGTTTCTGGCTATTACGCAACATCGGGATTAAGAGAAGTTTGCCGTAGCGTAGCGAAAGAAAAATTTGGGTGAGGGGCTGGCGCACACCTTAAAATATATAAAATGCGTACCAGTCCTGAACCGCTTATCCCGTGTTATATGATGTATACTTTTTCTTTTTACCCGTTAGGGTCGCTTCACCAAAATAAATAAAATTTGATTTATCCATATGGGCGGGACGCAAGAGGGGAACTAAGGGGGGTGAATTGTGTCCCGCCAATTGTTCTTACTTTCTTTGTTTCATCTGCCCGTCTAATCCGCCATAGCTTATTTCTGGCAAGTCAACCCCATTAAATTGCGGATCGGCCTGCTTTGGTATTGGACCGGTGATGTCTTTCATTTTAGGGCTTCCAGGTTTAACTGGCTCTTGTCTTAGCACTTGCATATGTATGTCCCCACCTTCAAACCCAAGTGTGACATGAAAATCTTTTGGAGGCAGGCCTACTTTTTGCCGAAACGCTTGTAATGCTGGAATATCCAGAGCAACAAAAGCCGTTTTTTTAACTTTATCAACTTCGCGCATTTGATATTGAGATGAGGTGCCGTCAATAAATCCTACACCGCTAACGCTGATGCCTTTTCCTCTTTGAACTTGTTCGTTGATCTGTTGGAGTTCGGCAAGAGTCGCATCATCGAGTGTACTTAAAATTTTGCTTTCGGTTGGGCCGATTATAGTGAGGTGAAATCCATCTGGGCGAGGTTGGAGATCCGCGCCTGTGGATTCTCTCACCAATTGGAGAACGGAATCAAAATTCCCTGTAATTTCCACCTCGAGTGTTTGCATGTCAGCAAGTCTTTCGCGTGTTAATTCAGGTGATTTTGGTTTTTCTACGGAAGGCTCGTAGTCACCCATTTCTTGATTTGACATAATTTTTTGTTAGTTAATAAATTATTTTCTTTATTTTCCTTTATAAAAAAGAGGAAATCAAATATTATTTATTTTGGTGAAGTGTGGGCGGTAGCCCGAAAAGGAAAAGTATATTTCATAACGTTAGGGATAACCGAAGTTCTCTGAAGTGAAACGTAAGAGAATTTGGGAAAATGTCGAGCCGAGGCATTTTCCGGTTATCACTTGTAAGATGTATTTTTGTAGCGCGCTATCCGTATTTTGTTTTTAAAGTTTTGTATTCTCGCACAAAAGAAAATTGACCAAGATAGCTATCGAGGGATGGTTGCACTGATTGAGAAGGATTACTTATTTCTTGTCTGCCAGCCCGTAATTCTTCATTAAGTACATTTATCTGATCCATCCCTCGATCTATTGCCTCTCTGCTTTCAAGCAAAGACTTTGGGATAATTAAGGCAAAAACTCGCGCCGGTAAACCACTTAGACTTTCAATCTCAGGTTTATAGCGAGCATCAATTAAGCTGTAACGATCTGTATACCAGGTGCCGACTAATTGAGCAGAAAGACTTCTGTCTACTTTCCAGCTTGGATCGCCCTCTACTCGGTAAACAGTTACAAACTCTTGGTCTTTTGCCCAGTCATAAAGCTTTTTGTAACGCAATTCCAATTCGGCGAGTCTTTGCCGTTCATGAGTTTCTTGTAAATTTTCTTCTTGTTGAGGTAATTCATTCATATTGAAATTATAGCGCTACAAAATTATTTCTTACAATGGGCGGCGCCTGATCCGAAGTAAAAACCACCGACCTTGTTATTGTAGTCGGTGGTTTTTATTTTGGATAGGCGACAGTTGTGCGAAGCTTTGCTGAGCACGACTGGCGACGAAGGCGCCGCCCATTGTGCAAAAAGAGCGAAGCGAATTTTTGCACAACGTTTGCTGATATCTGACGTTCTCCGTAGCAATAGCGAAGGAGAATGTGGCGAAGCCCTTGCAGATATCATCTGTTGTATGACCAGAAGGGCGAGCGATCTTAGGAGCGAGAGTTCAAAAAAGATATTCCTTATTTAAGCCCCTTTCTTTTTAATGTTGAAGTATTTCAAACTTTACTTGATTGTTTTTAACTGATATTTTTGCAGTTCCTCCAATTGGAAAAGTAATCATTGGATTAGTATGACCAAAATCACCATTTGCAAAAATTGGCATACTCTTCAATTGTTCCTTTGTTTCTATAATATATTTCAATTTTTCAATTGTCATATCAGTATTTTTCTGAAATCTACCAATCACAATTCCTTTTACTTTCTCAAAGTTGGGTTGATGAATAAGCGATTGTAAATTCCTATCAAATTCTACTCCAAAAAAATTCCCTGCCATGTCATCATCTTCAATAAAAAGTATCGAATCAGAAATATTTGGCATAAATTCAGTTCCTTGTAAAAGATTAAATGTACAAAGATTTCCACCAAAGATTCTTCCTTCTGCTTCGCCTTCATTGATAACGACATAACCATTATTTTTTTCAATATTTCTATTTTCTTGATCTTTATACCAAGAATCATCAGACCAAGCTTTTGAGCTTTCAATTAAAATTTTTGATTCGCTCATTAAACATTTTTGAAAGTACTCTAAATTATACTCAAACTCTTTTTTCATTGCCCAAGTTGAAAAATGTAATCCAGAATAGGTAATCATTCCCGTTCTTGCCGTAATTGCATTTGCTAAAGCTGTAATATCAGAATAACCACAAAGAATTTTTGGATTATTTTTAATCAAATCATAATCTAAATATTTCAAAATTTGATTGGAATTAAATCCACCGATAACAGTAAAAATAGCTTTTACATTTGGATCTTTAAATGCCTCATGTAAATCTTCTACTCTCGATTTGATTGATGATGACATAAAAATATCCTTTTCTCTACAATTTTTAGAAAAAGATACTTTGAAACCTTGTTTTCCGAAATTTTCCTTCGCAAGGTTTAAATTCTCTTCACTCAAAAGAGATAAACTTCTTGCTGGTGCAATAACTCTAATTTCATCACCTGATTGTAATTTTTTTGGAATAATCATTTTTTTCTTGAATTAGTGGCTAAAAAGAAAAAGGCTTTTAAAAATTCGTCTTTTTTGAATTTCATACACGCTGTTAGGCGATAGTTAATTCATTAACCGATTTATAACAATGAATTAATTAATTGTGCCAGTTTTAAAAACGGAGTAGCAGTGTCATGCTTTTGGTATGTATCGCGTACTTGCAAGCAAAATTCTCCGATTTCATCTCGATGAGCTCTTAAAAAAGACACTGTGGCTCTATTATCTCCCTCGATAAAACGAGATACAGCTTCCTCTGTTGATTGTGGCTCCTGTGGAGCATGTTCCATTTTTTTCATAAATTTTAGTTAAAGGTTAATGAATTAATTTCGCCTAACGTTAGGGATATACGAAGTTTTTCGACCAAAGGGAGAAAAATTTGGGAGAGGGGCGAGCCGAGCCCCGAACCGCATACGCTGTGTTATACGCCCCGAATGCACGGAGGTCGCCTGGTTAGAGTGTAAAAAAGTTTTTCATCCCCCGTCCTTCTTTTGTTTATAGATTCTTTTTGTCCAACCGCAGTTGCCACAAGCAATATCAAGATATTTTTTTTCATTCTTTACTGTCAGTGGGTTACGGCATGACTTAGTGGGACAGGTGATGATGTCGGGAAATGTTTCTTGACCTTGCGCCAGTCGGTCTACAATCTGTTTTTCCATGATAGGCGAAAACTCTCGTTTTTCACGATATAGTTCAGTCCGTTCTCGTTGTTCTGGCGCGAACATGTCCATAAAAAAGGGGGGATAAAAACTTTTACCTTAATTTTTCAGGCGGTCGCAGTGCATGAGAGCGCAGTGTGGCCGAGCGACCGAAGGGAGCGAAGGAGTCGTATTTTACAATTTTTTCCAGTATTCAACAGTTACATGAGACATGCCCGCCCCTTCGTACCATTTTTGAGCAACCTTATTTTCAGCGTCCGTATGCGTCGTCATGTGGTCGCAACCTTTGGATTTAAAATTTTTCAAGATCGCGTCCGTTAATTTTTTGGCGAGCCCCTTAGCGCGAAAAGCCGGCTTTACATAAAGTGCATCGAGGTATCCCAGCTTTGAAAGTTTGTAGCCCTTTCTCGAAGTCACAAAACCAAGAGCAAATCCGGCGATATTACCATTATCTTCCGCGACGAAAAAAATGTTCTTTTCAAGATCATCTTTGCGTAACTTGGAAAGTTGCTTTGAGCGGTCGTGAAAAATTTTATTCTTCTGAGACCACAAATGACGACGCTCGCTATTAAGTAGGTCTAGCATCTCTTGGAGGGCGGGCATGTCTTTTTGTGATGCCTTACGAATGGTAGTTGCCATATATTTTCATTACGGATTAATTGGAAAAATTGGAAAATCCGATTGCGCACAATGGGCGGCGCCTGATCCGAAGTAAAAACCACCGACCTTGTTATTGTAGTCGGTGGTTTTTATTTTGGATAGGCGACAGTTGTGCGAAGCTTTGCTGAGCACGACTGGCGACGAAGGCGCCGCCCATTGTGCAAAAAGAGCGAAGCGAATTTTTGCACAACGTTTCGGCATATCTGATGTTTGGCGTAGCGTAGCGGAGGCAAATATGGGTGGAATGACCAGCGGGAGTGTAACCGCATAGCCAGTGTTAGGCGATGTTGTGCTGATTTTTTATTTGATAAATTCGAAGCTAGCCAGAATTTCTATTAACGCATTTTCGTCAATCACATCTCCGTCAGCAATCAAGATCATTCCCGGCAGGCTATCGTTTGGTAAGTTAATCAGTCCAGCAACTCGCCCCTTAGGCACACTTACCGTTGGACCTGTTGGGGTACACTTATCTTCGAAACTTGTACAGTCAACCAGGATAATGTCTTCATCAACGACCCTTTTTGGTTCGATTGGATATGTTTGATTTCCGACACTCTCCCAAAAATATTCGTCCCCTTCTTTTTTGAAACCGCTAAAATCCATGTAGTAGCTTGAACGGGCGGCGGTATAGTCTTTAGTAATACCCCCTATCCTTAGGGCATCCGAATTTTCAGAAAATACGCCATTAAGTTGTATGTCGTACAGCTGAATATTTAATTCTCCTAAAATTTTTGGATAACTGAATTTAATGCCCAGTTCATCATTTTGGTATTTTTCTGAGGATAATTGATTATTATCTTCTTCAGATTTTATCTCTGGTGTTGCGGGTTCGGTATTTTGTGTCTTAAGCACTTGAATTTCTTGACGTAAAGCATCCATTTGCGCTTTCTGCCAAAAGTAAAGACTACCGCCTACAATTAAGGCAGTTACAAAGACAGAAATAACAGTTATCCAAATAATTTTGGAGGTCTGAATTTGTTCTGCCGGCTTGGGGGTAATTTGGTTGTCCATAGTTTTGTAAATTAATTAACTAAATTATAGTGTAATTCGAGAAAAAAATCAGCACAATTTCGCCTAATGGGCGGCGCCTGA
>MGEY01000019.1 GCA_001791615.1 Candidatus Uhrbacteria bacterium RIFOXYA2_FULL_40_9 | reverse complement strand
CCAAAGAACGCATGGTGCGTTGTGAAAAACCTTGAAAAAACTTCTCAAAATCCTCAAATGGATCCATAGGAAGAAAGGGAGACCATTTTACGATGGACATAAGAATATAAAATTATGAGTAAAGAACATTACAAATTGTTGATGATTACCAGCGCAGGACGAATAACTTTCTCTCCCATCTTCCATCCACGTGTCACAACTTCCAAAATCATTTGATCATCTTCCTTCTCTTCTTTTCGATGAGAGATAGCCTCATGTAAGGAAGGATCGAAAATTTCTCCCATAAAACCAAAAGGTTGTGCCCCAAAACCAGCGAGAACTTGTTCAAGTTGTGTATTGACATGAAGTAATCCATCTGCCCATTGGACTGCTTCCGAAGACAATTCTTGAGGTTTGTGTTTAAGTGCTTGGTCAAAATGGTCAAGGACAGGAAGGATCTCCTGCACAATATCTTCTTTTGTGGATCGACGCATGGCATCTTTTTCTTGAAACAATTGTTTTTTTAAATTGTCATAATCAGCCAAAGCCCGTTTCCACCCTTCTAAATAGTCCTGACATTTTTGACAAGGATCAGAAGATATTGTTTGTGTTTCTTCGTTTTTACTTTTTTTCATACATGATTAGTTTTGAAGAAGATCTTTGGCTTGTTGAATAAGTGAAAGATTTTTTCGATAATCCATTCGCACAGGACCTACGAGCCCGAGTAAACCGACTTGATGATTCCCGAGCGAATATTTTACAAGGATCGTGGACATATTTTTCCCAAAAGGATTTTCGCTTCCGATCATCACACATGGTTCTTGCGAAATCTGTTCAAAAATTTTTGTAATCACTTCATCAAATTGATCGATGAGTTCAGAAAGTGTTTGCAGTTGAGAACGGTCTTGAAAATCTGGTTTTCCAAACAAATTTGAAACACCTGTGTAATAACTCCAATGTGGATCAAAAGCAACAATCACAGTTTCTCCAGACAAATCCACAAGTGTTTTCGCAAGAGTTTTAAGAAGTTGTTCTTCATCTGTCATAGCTTCTATGGCTTTTCGCAACTTTGCTCCCCCCGTGACCTTCTCTTGAATAGGTAATGAATGTTGTAAATAAAATAAGTACGCTTTTTCTGTGGGGACACGTCCTGCAGAAGTGTGAGGCTGACGCAAATATCCTTCCTGTTCAAGCACACTCATGTCGTGTCGGATCGTGGCAGAAGAAACAGCAAGTTGATATTTTTGCTGCAAAAACTTTGAACCAATTGGTTCAACTGTTTTGATGTACTCTTCGACGATCAATTGAAGAATGTGTTCTTGTCGATAATTCATAAAATTAGCACTCTCTATTATAGAGTGCTAATTTCTCTTGTCAAGGTGTTTGTCCCCTTTTCTTTTTACAAGCGATCTAATTCCTGATCAATGACTCGTAAATCTCGTTGTAAATGTTGATAACGCCTATGTGCAATTTCTTTCGTGGAGTATCTTCCTGAAAAAATAACATCAATACGTGCTTTTCTTTTAACCAAATCTCCCTGTTCAAGTTTTAAACTTCTTTCTTTTTGTTGACGTACAGAAACAGGTATTTTTTCAAGAACAAGCTGATCTAACCTTACTTCAATATCTCGAATATGATCGAGAAGTTTTTGTCGCTCTTCAAATAGATGAATTTCTGATTGAAGAGATTCGCGTTCTTGCAATAATGTTTGTTTCCTTCGATCTGCCATTACCTGTGCTTCTATTTGCCCTGGATTTTTCACTGGAAGTGCTCGAAAATGCGCACGAAAACGTTCTAATCCAATCGCTCGGTGTCTTTTCTGCTCTTCAAGATCTTCTAAACGCTTTTGTGCTTCCTGATAATCATGAGTTGCACGATCCATTCCTTCTTGAGCGTCTTTCCCTTGCCGAAGAAGTTTGTGTTCTCTTCGATCACTACTTACCTGCCACAATTCTACGTCAAATCTTCCTACTTCTCGATTTTTTGTTTCTCTTCCGTTTGGATCAAGGAGTAAATAAACCCGACGCTTTTCATCATAACCTCCAATACGCCACTGAACACGTTCTATCCCTTTTCCCCCAAGGGAAGCAACAAATACACGCTCTCCAACAAAAAAAGGTTTTGGAAGATCTACTTCTACACATAAAAGTCGATCGAGAGAAAGAGTGCATACTTCTTCTGCATGCGCCTTCCTTGTTTCTGCGAGTTGTTTTTCTAAATCATAAATCTCTTCAAAAGACTTATTTTGTTCTTTGGCCTCCAGCAAGCGACCTTCAAGTATTCCCATTTCACTTTGTAGTCGAAAAACTTTTTGTTCAGAATGTCTTAAATCTGTTTGATTCAAACGTCTTTCTGTAGATGAAGTTTCTGATTGTTTAAAGTTTCGTTCTGCAATTTCATGAACGATAGCAGCAATATCCACGGACGCCCCTAGAGTAAGTTCTTTTTGCATGGCGACTTTTGTGCGTTGTTGAATGGCTCGTTCAATCGTTTTTGCATCATATCCACGAACCATCACATCCTTTAGCTCTTGATAAGAAAGGTGATCTGCCACTTCTTTTGAAAGAAGAAGCAAACGATCCCCTAGTTGAACTTCCACGCTCTGAACACGAATTTCTGCATTCCCTTCTGAAGAAATTCCATGATGAGTAGGACTTTGCAAAGCAACAAGGTTTTCACCACGACGTAAATAGGCACGTGTTGATCCCACTGAACCAATATGCAAATAACGCTTTCCATCTGGTTGAATCACTTCTCGCAAAAGGGTAATGGAAACATCTTTTTGACCGCGAGGTGGAATATGTTCTTGAAGAAAATGTTGCACTAAACGTAATTGCGCTTCGTTCATAGCAGTAGAAATCGTTAAACGCGCATGACTCCTTGCTTGTTTTGTTGATTGTTGTCTGGTGATATTCTCTATCTCCTTTTCTAAAACTCCTCCACAACGACTAGCAAGCAATTCAGCTACAACTTGAGCGCTTCCATTTTTTACTTGTCCATCGATAATCGCAAATAATCCATGATCTGCATCATGGATTTTAATTTCTGTATCCCCCTGACGACAAGGATTCTCTGGATCAAAATATAGCTCTTGAGCTGTATTGACCACAGGATCTCCTTCATTCACAATGTTTGATGCTGTTCTTTTTTTCTCATTTCCTGTACGCATATCAAAGGAATGAGAAGAATCAACGCCCCATCTCATACTCATTCTGATTTCTTTTTTGATAAGACTGGAAAAACTTTTTCTAAACGCTTTTCTCCCTGTATTTCTTGCTGTCTCTCAGTCTTCCAGTTTCGACGTTGTGTTTTCTGAGAATCGAGCAATTCTGTAAACTTTTGTCCTCCAAGAACACTGGGCACAATCACATAGGTTGCTCCTGCGTGATAACATTTTTCTGCATCTTCTTGACGGTGTGCAGCCACAACGACTATTCCTCGATATTTTTGATGACGAAGATAACTGATTAAAGACAAGCTTACGCTTACATCAGGAATAGTTGAAATAATAAGACGAGATTTTTCTGCGTGTAATTCAGAAAGAAAATTTTCATCTCCTGCATCGCCATAAATAACGGGCTCTCCGTTTTCGCTTAATTCACGAATCACTTGCGGATCAAAATCAACAACGGTGTAAGACTGATGAAGTTTTTTTATGCTCGGAAGTAAAACGTTTCCCATGCGATGAAATCCACACAATAAAACTTTTGTCGGTTTGTGTTGCTTCAACGCTTCATCCTCTAAAACTTGCTTTGGTTCAATATAATGAAAAAAAGGATGTAGCCATTCATACACCTGCATGTTGTGCTTGATTAAATAAGAACTCACCGCGATTGTTAAGAGAGCTACGGAAGTCACAATCACTAAAATACTTTCATCCAGATGTCCGGCAGCAATTCCTGCAGCAACGACAATAAAAGAAAATTCAGAAATTTGCGCTATAGCCGTTCCTGTTAAAAATCCTGTACGTGGATGATATCCTAAAGAACGCATGATCAAAAGAACGACAAGTGGATTGCTGATAAGAATAAAAAGTGAAAAAGCAAGGGTTGGAATGAGTGCTGCAGAAAGTTCATGAATATTCAGTCGTGTGCCTAAGACAACAAAAAACATGATCAAAAAGAAATCGCGTAAAGGACGAATTTTTGCGTTAATTTCACGATGATACATGGTTCCTGAAAGCGTGACACCCGCAATTAATGCACCAATCTCAACTCCAAAACCAAACCACGTTAAAAGCCCTGCAATAAAAAAACACCAAGCAAGAGCAAAGATAATGAGTAACTCTTGAGAACGTGCAACATAGGAAAGTAGATGTGGAACCACTTTTGCAGAAACAAACCAAAGAACAGGCACGATAATAATTCCTTTCAGAAGTGACCCTACCAGAACACCTTCGAGAGTTGCCCCGCTGGCAAAAGCTCCTATTCCAAGCAATAAAATCATGGCAATAAAATCTTGCACTAAAAGAAATCCGATACTGATACGACCATAAAGAGTATCGAGCTCTTCTTTATCACTAAGCAACTTCACCACAATAATTGTACTAGAAAACGTAAAAGCAATGGAAAGATAAATGCTCGCGATAGTTTCAAATCCTAATAACTGTCCAACAATAAACCCTGCCACTGCAGTAAAAAGAACTTGTCCAACACCTGTGGCAATAGAAATACCTCCAACATCTTTCATACTACGCCAGTTCAATCCAAGACCAACCGTAAAAAGCAAAAAAGCTATGCCAAGTTCAGACATGACATCAAACATTTCTGTGGAATGTTTGACTGCTAAAATACTTGGTCCCACGATCACTCCCGCAATAATGTAGGCAATGATCAAGGGCTGGCGAAAACGATAAACCAGCATGGACAAAATTGCTGCCACAATGAGAATAAATCCAAACTCAAAAAAAAGTTCCTCCAACATAGTATTGATAGTATACCATAGCTTTTATGTTTTTTTCTTTCTTGACAGGTGGAAAAGAGCTCTCTAGGATACATATGCAAGCTCTTTCTGGAGGAACACATGGACATGCCAACCTACATTTTCGTTGTCACAGTCTTTCATAGTTCTGATCATGGAAATGTGAGCTCTCTTTGTGTGGTAACCACACACTTGCTACATGCGACAAATGTTCTCAGACACCTCAAAGAACTCGGTTATATTCAATGGTTTTCATCCACTGACCACGGGGTCTTGATCCAACGTTTAGAAATTAATCGCTACTACGAAAAAGAAAGTTTGCAAACACACGATCACCTTCCTATTCCTGGTTCTTATTCACAAGTCATCTTTTTCCGTTGGTCCAAAAATGGATGGTTAACTCCTGAATATAACAAAGAGACTATTCGTCAAATGGGTCTAATGACTCAAATCCGTCCAGAAATGCTTGAACCATTTTTACCTTGAGCTTCCTCAAGGTTTTTTTTACTAAAATGAGCCCTTCCACGGGCTAAAGCCGGGTGTTCCTTTTTTGGCTCATCCAAACATTTTTGTGTCATCCCGAGCGAGGTTACAAATCCCCCTGTCATCCCGAGCGAGAACATAACCCCCCCCCTGTCATCCCGAGCGAGATTATCGTCGAGCCGAGGGATCTTGAGTTATTCGAAATTTCTCCACTCGTTAACAGAAAACTCCTTGGTCGTTTGGATGAGAATATACCTACCACAAAACCGATCTGTGTAGATCGGTTTTGTGTCCGGGATTATCCAAACATTAAGACTTCTGGTTTCAAAATGAGCAAGGCTCCTAAAACCAACATTAAAATTCCACCAATCAAGAAAGAATAACGCGTATATTTTGTGGTAAGACCAGTAATTTGCAAAGTGATCATTGAAACAACAAAGACAATCATGTCATCCAACATGAACACAAAAATATAGAGAAGGAGGAGGAGATAATATTCCCATCGAGGAAGATCACTCAAAGCAAGAACCTGCGTGTAAACCGCAGGAAGTCCTGCTGAGCAAACAAGCTCAACCAGATTCACAGCAAATGCTAAAAGGATAATTCCCCCAAGAGCAAAAAGAAATTTTTGATTTTGTGTCACTTTTTTTAAGCGATCAAAAATACTTTTTCGATTCTCATTTGCTGTCACTTTACATGTCGCATCTTTATTTGTGAAATATTCACGAATGTTATATCCCCCACTCGTCAAAGCAACTAAACCAATAAGCAATCGGACCCACACAATCAATCCAATGAAAAGGAAAAAATTCAACCATGCAGCAAGGAAAAGAAAATACACGAAAGCCGATGTTCCAATGAAAGCTCCTCCTAAAATCCACATGCGACGTTTATTTCCCATGTTCACCAATAAACTAATCAAAAAAATCAAAACCCACATGGCACATGGATTAAATCCATCTAATCCTCCAATGATAATTGTCAACAAAGGAAGTGAATAGGTCGCAAGATTAACTTCTCCAATCAAAGGAAGTGTCATTGTACCAAGTTCATCCATGTTTTTTTCTAGTTCCACTGATGTTATTTCTGACTCTGTTGTTCCTAATATTTGTTTACCGTCTATCGTTGCTTGAGAAAGAACAATAATAGGTTCAACAAAATTTTCTGATTGATGTGAAAGCGCATAGGCAATTGCTTTCAAAATCTGTTCTCCTGAAGTTTCATCATTCAAGTATCCACTAATATATTGTGTTCCTATCACGGTAAATGGAACACCTTTTATCTCAACATTTAAAAAAGAAGCTGTTTTTTGAAGGATGTCACGATTGGAACTACTTTTCCAAACTTCAAAATCATGAAGCTGGACAAAAGAATAATTCGCTAAAACCTGATTCAAAAAAATGCGTTCTTTCTCACAGTGGGGACACCCATCTCCGTAAAAAAAATAAATATCAACGGTTTGAGGAGTATCAGAAGCTTGAACTTCTTGTGCTTGTGCAGGAAGGACGGGAAGGAATCCTATCACTCCAATAAGCAAAGAAAAGAAAATGAAACGAAATGATTTCATAATTTATTCATTTGGACAGATTTTTTGTAATTGGGAAAGGAGGGCATTATCTCTTTCAAAAAGGAAACCTGTAGCTCCAGAATAAGAAATGGTCCCCAAAGAAATACCAAAATAGGAATAGCGATTACTCCAAAGTTCCGAACAAGTCAGATTTTTTTCCGGAGTAAAAATAAAGTAAACAACAGAATCATCAATTCCAACAATCTCTAAACGAACATCACTTTCTTGATTAACGCTTGTCCAACGCTTGAAAACTTCTCCCCCCTGATCTCTGGCATAAAGAATAAGTTCTTCTGGTGTTGACACAGAATAATAAACAAGCCCCTTCTCGTCTTGTACTGCACGCTCACTCGCATTCTCTGGAAGAATGGGGAGAAGATTTTCAATAGGCACAGAAGGGTGAAGAGAAACATCAGTCAAAATGGAACGATCTTCACTATTTGTACGAAAGAAAAAATAAAAACCAAGTGTACAAAGGAAAAGAAAAAGAATAGCACACAAATAAAGAATTATTTTATTCCTATCTTGTGTAGTAAAGAGATCTATTTGATTCATATCATGAAAATAATACTTCTATCATAGCACACCAGGATCTTCATATTGAAAAAACTTTCCACAAAAGTTTATGATCTCATAAACACCCTCTCCTAGACTGGTAACAGAAGATGACTCAAGGTCAACCTTTCCTCCTCCTCCAGGAAGATCAAGCATGTATTTTGGCAAAGCAAAAGGAAACTTTTTTTCTCGAAGCTCTTTCATTAGTGAAAGACCTTTTTCAATTGAAACACGAAAATGATTCGTCCCTTTTGCCAAATCAAGCTGATGAACATAATAAAGTTCAACTCCCTCCCCTGCTAATGAGGTATAAAGATCTGTTAACGCGGAAACAGAATCATTCACACCTCTGAGAAGAACATTTTGATTCTTGACACCAATTCCGGAAGAAAGCATTATTTTGATAGCCTTCTTATTTTCCTCTGCAAGTTCTCTGACATGATTAAAATGCGTCACAATAGTGAAAGGTTTCCCCTTGCAAGCTTTTACCATTCCTTCCATCAGTGTTTGCGTGATCCGTGAAGGAAGGACAACAGGGATGCGTGTATGAAGACGGAGTCGTTTAAGTGAAGAAATACTTGCAAGAGCAGATAAAGTATGAATGATTTGTTGATCAGAAAGAAGAAATGGATCTCCGCCTGTTAAAATGATTTCTTGAACTTCTGAGTGTTCACGAAAATAATCTAACGCTTTTGCAAAAGACTCTGGTTCAATCAATCCTGTTCTTTGGCGACAACGACGAAAACAGAATCGACAATGTTGCGCACAAGAATTCGTCAAATGAATCAAAGCTCTGTTTGGATAACGATGAGTGACAAAAGGAACAGGTTCATATACGTGATCTCCTATAGGATCTTCTCGTTCAAAGGGTTGAATAGACAATTCTTGCTCTGTAGGAAAACACATTTGCAAAAGAGGATCGTGCGGATCTTTCCAATCAATAAGAGAAACTGTGTGTGGGGTGATACGAATAGGTAATACCTGAGAAACTTCCTCAAGAATCAAAGGGAAATCAATAAAAGAAAATCGCTTGAGATCATCAAGCGTACGAATGCTATGCGAAAGTTCTTGTTGCCATAATTCCATAATCTCAAAAAGCTTACGCAAAAAAAGAATATTCTTCAAGAGAAACAACGTGAAAAGACTATAATTTCCCCCACTGACTTGACCATTTCCTCCCAAAAAGGCATAATAAACAAGCAAAAGACGTCAAAGAGGCGTTTTTTGTTTCCTTTTAGATCCTTGGAATCTAAATGGATTTCTAAAGGTCGATCCATGTTCATTCACCAAGAAAATCGCTTTTTATGTCATTGTTTTTCATTGGCATCGTCGAAATGATGATTATTTCGATGTGGACACGTTTTGTGTCAGAAAGCAAAATCATTGCGAGCGGAGTCATTTCCCTTGTAAACATCTTCATCTGGTACTATGTTCTCCAAACCGTCACAAATGACATGGGAAACATTTCCCTGGTGATGATCTATGCAACGGGATGTGCCGTGGGGACCATGCTCACCATAGCCGGCTTCCGATTCCACAAACAGTTCACAGAGTCACGCAACTCTTGTGATGATGAATCCTTATGATTATTGCCGATCAGCCTGGACCTGATCCTGAAGGGCCGGGTACCTAAAAACCACCTTATAAAAATATCAGGTGGTTTTTTTGTTTCTGTAAATCTATTTATGACAACAAAACTCCTCCATCCACAACGATCTGTGATCCTGTCATATAACTTGAAAGGTCTGAAGCAAGGAATAAAGCAACTTTCCCAATTTCATCTGGTTCACCCATACGCTTCATCGGAATCTTATCAATAAACTTTTTTACAACCTCTTTCATAGCGTCAGGCACTTCTTTACTTGTTCCTGTTCCTGGAGTCGCAATTCCCCCAGGGGCAATGGCATTTACTTGGATGTGATGAGGAGCAAGTTCAAGAGCCACATTCTTTGTCAGACCCCAAAGCCCATGTTTAGACGCATCATAAACGGCAAGTCCCACAGAAGATGGATGAAGAGCATCAATAGAAGTGATGTTGATGATTTTTCCTCCTTCTCCTTGTTTGATCATTTGCTTAGCAACCGCCTGGATGAAAAAGAAAGCACTTTTTACATTCACAGAAAAAATTTTCTCCAAATCCTCAGCAGTAATTTGCATCACTGAAATCATGGGATAGATGCCTGCATTGTTCACAAGAATATCAATCCTTCCGAATTGACTAACAGTTTGATCAACGGCTTGCATGACATCTTCTTCGCGTCCGACATTTGTTTTAACAAACGCAATTTTTTTTCCAAACTGTTTTTTGAGTTCAGTAACAGCTACTATTCCTGCCTCCTCGTTCAGATCTGCAATCATAACAGAGGCACCGGCTTCTGCAAGACGATAAGCGATTCCATAACCGATTCCCATGGCCCCGCCAGTCACAATCGCCACTTTGCCATGAAGGTCAAAAAGTGTTTGTAAAGAAGATAACTCCATACGTTTCTTTTCAATATTAAGATGTTCATAGCGTAACATGTTTAGCAAAGGGCAAAAAGAAATCTGTTAACAAAAATATAAACACTGAGCAATAG
>MGEY01000018.1:10479-12047 GCA_001791615.1 Candidatus Uhrbacteria bacterium RIFOXYA2_FULL_40_9 | reverse complement strand
TGACCTCTTGCAGGTCATTTGATAGGTTTGAGTTGCCAGTACCCATTCCTTCAAGGAGGTCCGATATGTCACGAAACTGGGCAGATGCAACAGATCGTTATCAGAAGGCAAGGCAATCTGATAAACATAAAGATTCAGAAGCAGAAATCAAGAGAGTTGCAACAGAACTGGAACAATGGTTGGAAAGTGCTGAAGGACGTCAGGCCAAGCTGCTTCTTGCAGCAAGCGGAAGGCATATTGTTCTTGCAGAAGAGGAAGGAGGAGGTGGTCACGGAACCGTGTATTTTCTTGATAAAGATGGCCTAAAGAGATCAACAGAAGCAATGGGTTTGTGGACGGCTTATGCGAGAAAGGATAAAATTTCTAGCCCCTCAGTTGAGCAAGTGACTTCTCTTGAAGTAATTCAAGCTGTTTCAAGAGAGGGAAATGCTATTTTGGCGCAATTTTTTCTCTGGCTTCGAAGAAAAATTGATGCTATTGCCGATGCTGCTCCTTGATTGTTCTTTGTGATTTTTGCTTACCAGGGCTTTTGCTCTGGTTTTATTTATTTTGTCAATACTTGTTAAAACAGCATTTTTTCTTCTTTTCTTAGAAAATATGTGGATAACATCTGAAAAAAAATCCTTGACATCGCGATATTCGCCAAGTATTCCACTAAGATTAGCCATGTTTACCAAACCCTTGACAATCCACGTTCTTTCCACTTTTCGCGCTTGACGTTTGTCCACAGGCATGGTATTATCCGCCTGACTTTGAGTGAGATTTGCGCAACTTAGCGGAATTTTGCTCCTCCGATACCTCGTTTGTGGCAGAACGGTCAACCGGGTTTCGGGCTCATTTAAGAGTTACAGTCATTATCATGTTGACAAACATGCCTGCCACAAACACATAGCAATCCCGCTTTTCTTCAAGAAAGGGGGTTTTTTGTTACTTTATTCACCCACTCATCATTTACTCAAATCTATGCAATATCGACGTACCCCTGTCGAAAATAGAGAGCGAAAAACATTCGGAGCTGTCCCTGATGCCATGGAATTGCCAGACCTTATTGAGGTTCAGCGTCATTCCTATAAATGGTTTTTTCAAGACGGTATCCGTGAGTTATTTGCTGAGATCAATCCAATTCGTGATTTTATTGGACGCGATCTTGAACTTTATCTCGACGATTATTATTTGGATGAGCCAAAGTTTGACGAACAGACGTCTCGTGCAAAAAACGTAACATATGAAGCACCTCTTCGTGTGAAAACTCGATTGGTGAATATTCGAACAAAGTCTTCGAAAGTACAAGAAATTTATTTAGGAGAGCTTCCAATCATGACGCCACGAGGGACATTTGTGATCAATGGAGTTGATCGCGTGGTTGTTTCTCAGTTAGTACGTTCAGCTGGAGCGTTTTTTACAGGAGATATTTATCGAGGACGACGTTATTATGGAGCAAAGATCATCCCAAACCGTGGAGCTTGGCTTGAATTTGAAACTGATCCAAAGAATGTCATTTGGGTGAAAATTGATCGAAAGAGAAAAGTCGCTGTTACTTCTTTGCTTCGCGCGTTTGGATATCAAAC
>MGEY01000018.1:0-10324 GCA_001791615.1 Candidatus Uhrbacteria bacterium RIFOXYA2_FULL_40_9 | reverse complement strand
ATACAAATTCAATTTGCGTTTTGATGATGATGTTTCTGAAGAATCCGTGGCTCCAGAAGAAAAACGTATTATTACAAAAGAAGATTTGGTAAAAATCATTCGTGAAATTATTCGTTTGAATATTTCTCAAGAAGAACCAGATGATGTTGATCATCTTGGAAATCGTCGCGTGCGTGGAGTAGGTGAATTGATTCAAAATCGTTTCCGTGTTGGACTCGCTCGTATGGAGCGTATCGTGAAAGATCGCATGTCCACACGCGATATTGATACACTTTCTCCAGGACGACTGATTAATGCACGACCTGTGATTGGATCTGTTCGTGAGTTCTTCATGTCCTCACAGCTTTCTCAATTCATGGATCAAACCAATCCACTCGCAGAACTTGAACACAAACGACGTCTTTCTGCCATGGGACCTGGAGGTCTTTCTCGTGAGCGCGCAGGATTTGAAGTTCGTGATGTGCATCCAACACACTATGGACGCATTTGTCCAATTGCGACTCCAGAGGGACCAAACATTGGACTTATTGGTCACTTAGCCAGCTATGCCATCATCAATGAATATGGATTTATTGAGACTCCTTATCGTAAAGTGGTAAAAGAAGAGAAAAATGGAAAGATTCGTGTAAGAGCTACTGATGAAGTTGCCTACATTAACGCTTTTAAAGAAGAGCGTTCTGTGACAGTTCCTGCTACCACCCCAATGGATGAAGAAGGATATTTTACACAAGAATTTATTAGTGCTCGAAAACATGGGGAACCAAAAATTGTAGAACCGCATGAAGTGGATTTTATGGATGTTTCAAGCAAACAAATTGTTTCTATTGGAACCTCTTTGATTCCGTTCCTTGAACATGATGATGCTACTCGTGCGCTCATGGGAACAAACATGCAACGCCAGGCAGTGCCAACCATCAAACCTGATGCTCCTATTGTGGGAACAGGTGTGGAGCTTCGGTCAGCTTTTGATTCAGGTCATCTTGTCATTGCAGAAGCAGATGGAGAAATATCTGCTGTTGATGGTCGTCGTATTGAACTTATAGACAAAGAAAATACTGTCTATCATTACGATTTGAATAAATTTCTTCGTTCAAATCATTCTACCTGTATCAATCAAAAACCAATCGTAGATATTGGACAAAAAGTGAAGAAAGGAGCTGTTTTAGCTGATTCTTCCGCAGTTGATAAAGGAGAACTTGCTTTGGGTCAAAACGTGTTGGTCGCCTTTATGGCTTGGGATGGATATAACTATGAAGACGCAGTCATTATTAGCGAACGGCTTGTGCATGATGATCGTTACACGTCTATTCATATTGAGCATTATGCGATCGATGTACGTGATACCAAGCTAGGACCAGAAGTCGTGACTTCTGACATTCCAAACGTTTCAGAGGAAAAATTGAAAAATTTGGATCTTGAAGGTGTGATCCGTATTGGAGCAGAAGTAAAATCTGGAGATATTCTTGTAGGAAAGATTACTCCAAAAGGAGAAACAGAACTTTCTGCAGAAGAAAAGTTGTTGCGCGCTATTTTTGGAGAAAAAGCACGCGATGTTCGAGATTCTTCTATGTATCTTGAACATGGAGAACATGGAAAAGTTGTGGATGTTACGGTGTTTTCTCGAGAAGATGGAGACAAGCTTAGCCCAGGAGTGATTAAACGTGTTCAGGTGACGATTGCGGATCTTCGAAAAGTGCAAGTGGGAGATAAAGTCGCTGGACGCCATGGAAATAAAGGAGTGATCTCTCGTGTTGTGCCTCTTGAGGACATGCCATTTTTACCAGACGGGACTCCCGTGGATGTGATTTTGACTCCTCTTGGAGTGGTGTCTCGTATGAACTTGGGTCAGATTCTTGAGGTTCATTTAGGACTTGCTGCAAACGCCCTTGGATACAATGTTTCTACCCCAGTATTAAACGGAGTAAAAGAAACCCAGATTCATAAAGAATTAGAAAAGGCAGGTTTTCCAAAATCTGGACAATTGACCCTTTTTGATGGACGTACAGGAACTGCTTTTGAGCATGAAATAACGGTTGGGTACATGTATGTTTTGAAGCTTGCACACATGGTGGAAGATAAAATTCACCAACGTTCGATTGGTCCTTATTCGCTTATTACTCAACAACCTCTTGGAGGAAAAGCACAATTTGGTGGACAGCGATTTGGAGAAATGGAAGTGTGGGCTCTTGAAGCCTATGGAGCAGCACATACCTTACAAGAAATTTTGACCATTAAGTCTGATGATGTTCCTGGTCGTAGCAAAGCGTACGAGTCCATCATCAAAGGTGAACCGATTAAAAAAGTGAACATTCCTGAATCCTTTAATGTGTTGATCCGCGAACTCAAGGGTTTGTGTATGGATGTAGAACTCTTGAAACATGGAGAAAAAATTGAACTTAGCGGTGAAAAGAAAACATCTGCCGGCAGTGCCGGGAAAGGAGGAATAGTCTAATATGTTTCAGAAACCAGATACATTAAAAATCAGTGATTTTGATGCGATCCGTTTACGCCTTGCTTCTCCTGAAGTCATTCGTCAGTGGAGTTACGGAGAAGTGCAAAAACCAGAGACCATCAACTATCGAACACAAAAACCAGAAAAAAGCGGTTTGTTTGCAGAAGAGATTTTTGGACCTTCCAAAGATTGGGAGTGTTACTGTGGAAAATATAAAAAAATTCGTTACAAAGGAATTGTGTGTGACAAGTGCGGTGTCGAAGTCACTCACAGTATTGTACGACGCGAGCGCATGGGACACATTGAGCTTGCCACTCCTATTTCTCATATTTGGTTTTTGCGTGGAGTTCCAAGCAAAATTGGCGCAGTTCTTGATCTTTCTATTCAAAATCTTGAAAAGATCATATATTTTGCTAACTTTATTATTACCGATATTAATGAAGAAGCTCGGAAGGTTACGATTGAACAAGTACAACATGAGTTTAAGACCAAGAAAAAGATGATTGAGGGGGAATTCAAACGCGATATGGATCGCCTTGCGCAAAAGCATGGGGATGACGCAAAAAAAATAAAAACAGAAGCAGCTCAACTTGAAGAAATTCGCGATCATAAAATGAATGAACTTAATGAGGATTTTGAGATTGTTGATCAGGAGTTAAAAGACATGCAGGTCATGAAGATTATTTCTGAAGAGACGTATCATGATTGGTCTTTGAAGTATGGTCATATTTTTGAAGCAGGGATTGGAGCAGAAGCAGTGAAACATCTATTGAAACGCATCAATGTCAAAGAAACCATGGATGCATTGAATGAAGAGATTGAAACAGCGACAAAAACAAAATACGATCGCATTTTGCGCCGTTTGAAATTGTTGAAGTCTTTGTATGTGAACAATATTCGTCCGGAATGGATGATCCTTGAGGCTATTCCTGTTATTCCACCAGATCTTCGTCCAATGGTTCCACTTGATGGCGGACGTTTTGCGACATCAGATTTGAATGATCTTTATCGACGTGTGATCAACCGAAATAATCGTCTCAAACGTTTGAAAGAATTAAATGCGCCTGAGGTGATTAGTCGAAATGAAAAACGCATGCTTCAAGAAGCTGTTGATGCGTTGATCGACAATAGCGCTCGACACAGTAAAACCGTGATTGCGGCTACAGGAAAGAAGCGTCAACTTAAATCTCTTGCTGATCAATTAAAAGGGAAGCAAGGAAGATTCCGTCAAAACTTGCTTGGAAAACGCGTGGATTATTCTGGTCGTTCCGTAATTGTAGTTGGACCTCATTTAAAGCTTCATCAATGTGGTATTCCAAAAAAGATGGCATTAGAACTTTTCCGTCCTTTTATTATTTCAAAACTGATCGATCGCGAATATGTGCATAATATTCGTTCCGCAAACCGATTTATTGAAAGCGATCGTCATGAAACATGGGATATTTTGGAAGAAGTGATTCGTGATGCCTTTGTTCTCTTGAACCGCGCTCCAACCCTTCACCGACTTGGTATTCAGGCCTTCCGTCCTACGTTGATTGAGGGAAAAGCAATTCAAATCCATCCACTTGTATGTGATGCCTACAACGCGGACTTTGACGGAGACCAAATGGCTGTGCACGTTCCACTTACAGAAGAAGCAAAGCGTGAAGCTGCAGAGCTCATGCTTTCAACAAAGAACTTACTCAAACCAGCTCACGGTGGACCAGTGGCAACGCCAGGAAAAGATATTGCGTGGGGATGTTACTATCTCACCATGAATTTTGATGAGCCTGTAAAAGAAAAGATGCTTGTATTTGGAGATCCCACCTCTGCGCTCTATGCTCAAAAGTGTGGGCGTATTGGATACCATGATTGGATTCGTGTGCGTCTTGAATCCGGAGAACTCATTGATACCACGGTTGGACGTATTATCGTCAATAAGGAATTTCCTGAAGAGGTTCCGTTTATGAATCAAACCATGGGAAAGAAAGAATTGGCAAAGGTTGTGAAGTACAATTTAGAGCTTCATGGATCAGAGGCAACTGCAGATTTCTTGGATCGATTAAAAACAATTGGATTTTATTACAGCACACTTTCTGGATATTCTTGGGGAATGGGAAATCTTCCTGAAATGACCGAAAAGAAAGAGTTGATTCAAGAGGGAGAAAAGCGTGTACGTGAAGTGGAAGAATATTTTGATCAAGGATTGCTTACCCAAGCTGAACGTCACACTTCGATCATTAAGGTTTGGAATGAAATTAAAGATCGTATTGCAGAAAAAGCAAAGAAAGCTCTTCCTTTAGATAACCCTGCCTCTACTATGATTGAATCTGGAGCTCGCGGAAGTTGGGGTCAGATGACGCAGATGGTCGGTATGAAAGGACTTGTGTCAAACCCTGCCGGAGATATTATTGAACTTCCTGTGACCAGTTCCTTTAAAGATGGCTATGATGTTCTTGAATTCTTCATTTCCAGTCACGGTGTGCGAAAAGGTTTGACAGATACAGCTTTGCGTACAGCAAACGCTGGGTATCTTACCAGACGTCTTGTTGACGTTGCACAAGATGTCGTGGTGCGCAGTGAAGATTGCGGAGATGATAAAGGAGTGGTGATGACCAAAGAAGAATCTGATGAAATTGGAGAGCCATTACTTGTTCGTATTTTAGGACGCTATACCCTTTCGGATATTAAGAAACCAGGAGGACGCAAAGTGATTGTAAAAGCAGGAGAGATAATCACCGAAGAACATATTCGTGAAATTGAAGAATCAGGATCCGATTTGTTAGAAGCTCATGTGCGTTCTGTGATGACTTGTCAGATGCGTCGCGGAGTATGTCAGAAATGTTACGGATATGATCTTGCCTATAACAAACGTGCAGAGCTAGGGGCTGCGGTAGGAATTGTGGCTGCCCAATCCATTGGAGAACCTGGAACACAGCTTACAATGCGCACCTTCCATACTGGAGGTGTGGCAGGAAAAGACATCACCCAAGGTTTGCCTCGTGTGGAAGAATTGTTTGAAGCACGTAATCCAAAACAAAAAGCCATTATGGCTGAGGTTTCTGGAAAAGTGAGTATTGAAACCGCGCAACGTGAGATTATTCAAGCTGGAACAGGAAAACAAATTCTTGATACACGACCAGGACAAAAAACCGTAAAGATTGAACATATTGGAGTTGATGAAATGATTTATCCAATGGGTAAGACAGTAAAGCTTCAAGTAAAAGATGGTCAAAAAGTGAAGATCGGAGATACTCTTGCAACAAAGACCAAAGGAGCCGTTATTGTGAGTGAAGTTGAAGGAGTTGTTTCTATCAAAAAAGCGTCTTCTCTATCCGTGGTCTATGAAACACGAAAAATTCGTGAGTATATCATCCCACCTGGATTCATGCTTTATGTAAAAGATGGAGATGAAGTGCGAGCTGGAGATGCTTTGACTGATGGTCACCTTGATCTTCAAGTGCTTTACAAGTGTAAGGGTCAAGATGCTGTGCAAAAATATCTTTCCAAGGAAATTCAGTTTATTTACTCAAGCCAAGGACAGAAAGTGAACAATAAACACATAGAGGTTATTGTAAGACAAATGTTTAGTCGTGTGCGAGTGGCAGATCCAGGAGATACAGATCTTCTTCCAGGAGAAATTATTGAAAAAGCCACTTTCCTTGATGCTATGGATGGGGTTTCATCAAAAGGAAAAGAACCAACGTATGAACCACTTTTCTTAGGAATCACAAAAATCTCTCTTTCAACAGATTCTTGGCTTTCCGCCGCTTCTTTCCAAGAAACCGCGCGTGTACTCATCAATGCCGCGGTTACAGGGAAAGTAGATCGCCTTGAAGGCTTAAAGGAGAATGTGATTATTGGTCGCATGATTCCGTCAGGTACAGGATTTCATACTGCAACAGGAAGAATTGCAAATAATGCTGAAGTTCCTGAAGAAATTGAGGAAGAGGACGAAGACGAAGAATAATAAAAGAAAAAACCACCCTTTGATAAAGCTTAGGGTGGTTTTTGTTTGGGATTCTTTATTGTTGTTTGAGCCATTGATCAAACGCGAGAGCATCAATTTCTACAGGTGGATGTCCTTCTTTTATGATGGTCATCATTCCATCTGGTTTCATATGAAGATCCATGCCTTTATTATGAGCAATCATTCCTTGATAAAGACCAGGATTCATTCCTTTTGTTTCTTCAAGAAATTTGTCCATTTGATGTAAAAGCGATTCTTGTGGTTCTCCATGGGAAAGGGCAATGCCAGCTTGTTTTTTTTCACTTCTTGGTTGTTGATTTGTTTTGAGAATAAAAGTCAGCATATTTTGTGCTTGTTCTTTTGCACATGTTCCACCTGCTACTTTGAGGGTTTTTTCAACTTCTTCTGGGAGGTTCCCTGTGACAAAATCATGCCAGAATCGTGGGAGATCATCTCCATAAGCTTTCCCACGCGCCTTAAAAAAAGCAGGAATTTTTGAACCATCTTTCGCATGTTCCATAAGGTCTCCAATAAGTGGTTCTTTTTGGCGTCGCACAGATTGCTTCATACCACTTTCTTCATCCGTTTTTGCTGGAGCTAAATCTCCAAATAAGCTTTTTTCATAAATACTTGCGGTAATTGTTGCACGTCTGGGGGCAAGCATGTGAGTTTCTCCTGTTTCTGGATCTATACGTTCTCCAGCAGGGAGATAAGAGGGACTTTCAAAAATAGAAATATCAGTGCCCTCTGGGAGGTTCTTTTTCCATTCTTCTGCCGCGTCTTTTGCCATTTGTATTCCCTCTGGAGTTAATGATCCACGCCTTGGGGATTTTATATCTGTATCATATTTGCTATGACGTCGAAGACTTAATGTATAGATTTCAGGTTCTTTCCATAGTTCTATTTTTGGTTCAATACTCTCCATCCGTTCAGGTGATCTCATAGAAAAATTAGATTAGATTAGTTATTGCACGTGATTGTGTAATAAAGAGTACCTCATTTTCAATGGCCCATTCAATATCTTGTGGATAACCAAATGTTTTCTCAATTTTTTTCGCGAGTTTTCCAAGTGCTTGTAATTCTGTTATTGAAAGAACTTGTGCAGTCCGTTCCGCTCCTTTAAGAATGACTGTTTTGTTTTTCCCCTTCTTTCCATCTCTCACAATTTTAAGTTTTTTTTCTTTGATTGAACTTTCTAGTATTTTAAGGGAAGATTTTTCCAATCGGTAGTAGTCTGGAGTTACTTCTCCTGAGACAACAGCTTCTCCAAGTCCAAAACTTCCTTCTATGATAATTTCATTTCGTTTTTGTGTGGCAGGATTTGCTGTGAACATCACTCCAGCTTTTTGTGCGTTCACCATGCGTTGAATAACCACAGCCATTTTTACTTTTGCATGATCAATCCCATTTGCTTCTCGATAGAAAATTGCTTCAGAAGTAAAAAGAGATGCCCAACAGTTTTGTAATGCTTTTAGAATGTGTGTTGTTCCTTTGACATTAAGATAAGTAGATTGTTGTCCTGCAAATGAAGTTGTTGGAAGGTCTTCAGCAGTTGCTGATGAACGAACCGCAAAATAGTCTCCAGGCATTGTTTCAAGCATGTGAAGGATTTCTTGGGAGAGGGATGTTGGGAGTGGAGTTTTAATAATGTGATCACGAATCATTTTTGATAAGGTATTCAATTGTGTTGTATTTGCAGGGTCAATTTTTTTCAGAGTTTTCGAGATAAACTCAATGAGTTTTCCTTTTTCGAGAAATGATTGATAAGCATGCACAGTCACACAGAATCCTTCTGGCACTGGAGCAGTGCCAAAGAGCGTTCCTAAATTTGCTCCTTTTCCACCAACCAGTGAAATATCTGTGTGATCAATATCTTCAAAACGTACCACTTGTTCTTTACGATCCGTTTTTGTTTCTAAAGAAATAATGTGTTTTTTTGCATTCGTGAGGGGACCTTTCTTTTTTTGTTTGAGAAATTCTAGATACTCTTTTTGAGAACTTTTTTTAACAGTTCCCTCATCAGCATTAACACACACATAAGATCCATGGGTAATCCAAGAAGTTGCGTGTTGTGTTCCAATCACACAAGGTGTTCGAAATTCACGGCTGATAATAGCCGCATGACTTGTCACTCCTCCTTCATCAGTTACAATAGCTCCGGCTTTTTCACACGCAAGTACAATGTTTGGTCGAGTCATTTCTGTTACGATAATATCGCCTTTTTTCATGTTTTTTATCCGTTTTCCGTGAAGGTGAGGTTTTTTGTAAGAAAGCAAAATCGCTTTTCCAATAGCATATCCGGGGGAAGCAATAGCCCCTTTCAGCACATTGAGATGTATTTGTTCTGTAATGGCTTTGAATTGTTTTTCTGCCTCTGTCCCCAAGAATGAACGAAAATGATCATTTGTTAGTGTAACAAATAACCCTTTTTGACGTTCATGGATTTGTGTTTTTGTTAAGGTTTTTCGTTTTGCAATAAGGTTGAGGAATTCCTCTTCTGTATAAAAACTTATGTCTTTTTTTTGAATATGTGTTCGACGTTTTGTTTCGATTGGAAAGAGTTCCGCATAGTAAACCCCCATCATCCAGAAAAAACGCATTTCAAATCTTTTTGTTCCTAGTATTTGCATGGTCTCAATAAGGGCAAGAATAGATTTTGGGGGGTTCAATTGTTTGATAAGTTTTTGTTGAGTTGTTTGATGGGTTTTTTTGAGTTGATAAAGTTTTCGATCAACAAGGTTAACATCAATTTTTGCTGTTTCTTTTTGAAGAAGTTCAGCAAAAGAAGCGTTCATTAATAGATTTCCCTTTTTAGAAAAAAGAATGGTTTCTTTTCCTTTCAATAAAAAACTTCTTGTTTTTTCAAGATTTTCAACCCCTTTTTTTTCTAGATAGGAAGTAAGTGTTGATTCCATGGCAGCCAAGCGTTCTGGTTGTGTCATGTAATAACACACAAAAAGATCACTGATATTTTTTGCAAACTGGTTTGAGACATTTGTATACTCGCGATCAGAAAGTGAAGACATCTTTAGAGTTTGCAATATTTTGAGATAATTCGTGAGATTATGTATAGCCACATCACAATCATGGAGATAAGCGTGTAATCGGCTTTTTTTTGAAAAGTAATCTTTTGTTTTTTTGCTTATTCGTTCAAGTTCTTCAGGAGGAAGATAGAATTCCGCATAGTATTCTTTGCTAAAAATAACACCGTGTTTGATACCGCAACCATACTTTTTATCAAGCTTTGGTCCAAAATTTCGAAGAATATTTTTAACATCAGAATGATGAACATTTTCATCTACCCACATTTTGATATAGGTACGTTTTTTCTTTTTCATATCTTATTATGATAACACGTTTTTTGTGATGGTCTGTGTGAAAGAAAAAACCATCCTTCGACAAAGCTTAGGGTGGTTTTTAAATCGGTAACAGAGGCAGTGATTAGTTTTCAAGAAAAGGCAGGCGAGTTTGTGTGGCTTCTTGTTCGAATAAATGATGTGTTTCTGCCCAGCTACGCAGAGCATGATAGAGAGCCTCACTTGTTTCATCCAAATTTTCATCTACCAAAAGTTTTTCCAAGCAAGAAAGTTGATTACTGATAAGTTGTTTTTGTCTTTCCTCACTCACTGTGGAAATTTCTAAAGGAAGGTTTCGTCTTTGTCGAAGTTCATTCAAGTCTCTTTGAATGGTGGAGACACTTGCTTTTACTACATCCGCAATATCTTCTCGGCTTAATCCTAAAAGTGCCAATTCTTTTACCACAGGAAGACGTTTGCGTGTCCATGCACGATAATCACGTTTTGGAGAAAAGAGTGTTTGCATATTTCTCCTTTCATCTTGTCTTATAAGCACATTTTGTCAAGAAAAAACGGCTCTATACTAAACAAGGTGGTGTATAACTAAAACATGACGCTATAGTTAGG
>MGEY01000017.1 GCA_001791615.1 Candidatus Uhrbacteria bacterium RIFOXYA2_FULL_40_9 | reverse complement strand
GACAGTTCCTTACAACAGGAGGACATCATGTTCACAACAACAGCCCCCATCATTCAACAGCATGAGCTTACCAGTCGGTGTAACAATCACTGCACCTTTTGCTATAACCCTGAGCGATGTATTGAAGCTTTTATTCCTCGCACAACAGATCGTAATCGCAATCTTGAAGTTGTACAAATCTCAGTTGAGCGTGGAGTTATGGCCGTGTGTCTCACAGGCGGTGAACCTTTGCTAGTCGGTAATCATTTATTTGAAGTGCTCAAGATCTATCGCGACGCTGGATGCTATACAAGTATTAACAGTAATGGTCGGCTTATCACTTCTGTAATTGCTGAACGTCTTGCGCAGGCAGAATTACGAACAGCTCTTATTTCTATTCATGGGTTAGATGATTTGCACGATCTCATGGTTGGAGACACTGCTTTTAAGGAAACATGGCGGGGAATTCAGAATTTACGAGATCAAGGAATTGCCGTTACACCAAACTTTGTCGCGACTGCGAAGAATGTACATGGGTTGATGGAGATTGGGTTGCGATTGCTCCAGTCTGGTATTGCATCGATGGCGGTCACTCCTTTCCTTCCTTCTTGGGGAGCAAAGGGACACGAACAGTTTGTCCTTGAGAGCCAGCATTATCGCGATTACTTTGCGGTGATCAAGCGGCTTCAGCAGGAAGGAATGCAGATCGATTCAACATTGCCAATTCCACCGTGTGTGTTAATGAAACATTGTCCAGAATCTTGGGAACGATATTTGAGTGTTCTTTCACCTCGCGTGTGCATGGCTGGAAGATCATTCGGCGTTGTCTCTCCTGATGGTTTGTTTCGGGCTTGTATTCAAGCGCCTTATCTTGAGTTTTTTGGAGGAAGTGTTTTTGATCAGTATGAGCAGAGCTGGAAGCAAGCAAATGTTTGGGCAGAGAGTAAAATGCTTCTAGATGATTGTCTTGCGTGTGCGGCTTTGACGATCTGTGGTGGTGGCTGTAGGACCAGCTCGCTTTGGGAAAACAAAGGGAGTGTTGCGGGCAAGACGATGTACATGGGTGAGCCTTTGACAGAGCGTGAGGCTAAGCCGTTTATCGATCGGACAGTCGTTCCAAGTCCCAGATTGTCTCCCATCTATCAGTGGAATAGTGAAGTGAGACTGCGCGATGAAGGTTGGGGAATGATTGTGTTCAACCCGTGTAATCAGTCGTTTACGATTTTGTCGTCTGAGTTTGGTAAGATGCGTTTCGATCATGATCAACCACTCAAGATCGCTTCAGACAAGATAGCGAGCGTGCTACTTGCAATCGGAGCAGTTCGAAGAGTTGATGAGGATCTTGATGATGTTCAGCTTCTCGATGATTCTGTCATCGTACTACCTGGCGATCATTTTCTTCCAAGACTGACAAAGGGTCTTGATCCTTCCTTAGTTCATTGTCTTCGCGCTGATACGGGTGAGCGGTATTTTTTCTAGACCATCTACAAAGGTGGTCTTTTTGTAAACAAAAAACCCGTCAAGTGACGGGAGAGTCAGCCTAAGGTTGCTTGGGATTGATGACCACAGTGGGCTGCTGACCGGAGACAAAGCTGACTGTATTGGAAGCAATGTCCACAATGATAGCCACGGGGTAGGTTGTAACCTTTCCTTCAACATAGACAGGAGATTCAATAGTATTCCCATTAACTTCGAAAATACAGCGGACCCAGGTGGCAATACTGTTCTTGCTTGCATACAGGCCATTGGGTTCAGCCTGTTCAAGGACCCCTTCAGCATACATTCTGTTAGCAGTGGTGCCGAATGGTGCCAAAGCCAACTTTTCAGGATTGGTCAAAGAGGTGTCGTAGGGAATGGGGTAGCCAACAGAAGGACAAAAACCTTCAATCTGGCTCGTGTCTCCACGCCATACAGTCCAAGTACTCACGCGCTCATTGCGGGCCTGGTAGAGCTGGATTGCCACATCACGCTCAAGGCTCCAGTCAAAACTAGGAAGAGGTTGTGCAATACCGTACTGTGCCTGCTGTCGCTGAACAGCTTCCATATCAGCCATCTCAATCGGATCGCCCTTGACGCAAGCAGACAGGATGAAGAGTGAAAGAACAGACAAGCGAAAATGTCCCATGGATCCTCCTTGGGGCACGGTGTCAGTTGAGTCTGACGCCAGAACCTATCAATAAAACAATAATTTGTCAATAGAAAAACCGCTCCTTTAAAGGGGCGGTCGTATTGAATCAGGGAAATATCAGTATTACTGTCTATTATCTCTGATCATAACCGAGGGCTTAGCCGTGCTGGCACGATGTACGCGATTCTGATCGTAGTCGATTTCGACCACATACGGATAAGCTGTGACCTTGCTTTCGATATAAACGGGGGCTTCGACCTGATTGCCATTCATATCCACAATACAGCGTACCCAGGTGGCAATGCTATTTTTGCTTGAGAAAAGTCCATTAGGCTCAGCTTGTTCAATCGCTGTTCCTTGAGAGTAGCCATTCATGGGCTGAAGAGGGTTGGTCAAAGAGGTGTCGTAGGGGATCGGGTAACCAATGGAAGGGCAGTCTCCTTCGATAATGCCAGTATCTGACCGCCAGACAGTCCATGTCACCACACGATCATTGCGTGCCTGGTAGAGCTGGATTGCCACATCGCGTTCAAGGCTCCAGTCAAAGATTGGGACGGGTTGTCCAACAGCATATTGTGCTTGCTGTTGTTGAACCTTAACCTGATCATTTCGTTCAGAATTGGCTGACATCTGACATCCGCCAGAAAGACCAAGAAGAACCAAAGATAAAAAGAGATACTTCATGATGGACCTCCTAGTGTTCTGGGTTGAGAAGAGAAGTAATTTCAGAAGGGACTTCGCCATCAGGTAGCTTGCGTGCTTCGTTGCGAATGCGACTCAGAAGGGCAGCTCGCTGCATGTTCATTGCACTGATTTCGGTTGCATGATCCTGATTAGTATCTGCCTTGAGCTGAGCAATCTGTGTTCCGAGATTCGTATACTCATCATAATAGGTGAACAAAGCAGTGTTTCGCGCTTCCACATACTGATGACTTTTCTGGAATGCTTCACGCTCAATTCCCAGAAGAGCTGGATAAAAACTATAAATCACGACTGCAAAGATGCCGAAGCAAACGGCAATGATCACTGTCCAGATGATAATCCTACCTGCCATGACTCCTTCTTCATGGGTGAAGGGAGTCTTTTCAGGATCGGACATGGGTGCCTCCTTTGTTGGCGGTTGCGTCCGGTCTAACGGAAAAGAACAAGATCAGAACCTATCAAATAAGAGGCAAAGAGTCAATAGATATCCCAATTTTTTCTTATCATCAACTTTGATTCTGATCTGGGCTTTTCCTTTTTTCTCGGTGTTGTATAGTATGAGGGAAATATATGAGATTTTTTTCGAAAAAAACACAAGATCATTTTTCTGAACAATCTGTCGATCTATTTGGAGGGAAAGAAACAAAAGAATTATTAGAAAGGGTTCAAGACACACGAGCCTTATTTGATTCTGTACAAAGAAGAAAACAACAAGAGACGACTCTTGCAATTGAAGATTTGGATGAGAATCAATTTTCTCCTTCCTGGAAAAAAGAAGCTATGCGATTTTTGAAAAAAGATCAGGGGTTAGAAATTCCTGAAAGTGAGTCCAGATCAACTACGACAACAGAACAGATTTTTGTCACAGAGGCTTATGAGTGTTTGAGAGAAATTTTAGAGGTAAAAAATATTCGTGAAAGAATAGCTTCTTGGGAAACAAGTCTTTCTGCGTTTTCTATAAATCATCCTGAACAAGCCATTTTGATTCGAGCGGATATTAACACTTTAGAAATTTTTCTTGATTTGTTTTCTCAAGGAGAGCAATCACTTAGGGATTATTATAAGGGAAGACTCTCTTCTTTTTCGGACATTGTTGAAATGATTCCTTCTCTTGTTCTCGGTATTGAGTACATGATAAAAGGAGTGCAGGAACCTTCTGTCTCATTAAGAGGAGTGATGGATCAATTTGCTGCTTCTGCTCCTGCTTTTATGCAAGAAGCGATTTTTTCGAAACCTTCTCAAATTGCCATCCCAGAAGATCGATATGGAACATGTGGAACCTTTTGTGCACAACTTTCCTATCTTGCAAAAGATTCCGTTTGGTCAAAACGTTTACGATCAATGGGGATTGCTTCCTTAGAACAACGACTGAGTGGAGGACATAAATATCTGCTCGGAAGAACAACGACAGGAGAAATCTTTTTTTGGGACCCAACGATCATGCAGTTTGTAAAAGAAGAAGAAAATCACTCAACGTCGATTGGATTTATTGGAACAGGTGATCAGTTGCGACAAAAAGTAAAGCAAGCAATACAAAGGGGAAATATTCAACACAGTTCCATTCCTTCCCTAGCGTTTGAACGATATTGGAACGGAAGAGGAAGGATCGATCGTGAGGAAAATTAAAACCGACCTTTTTTGAAAGGCCGGTTTTTTCTTATCCCAGGAAACCCCGCACGTAGGTGGCGTCATGAGGAGGTGGTTAAAAAAGTCCAGTATATTTATAAAAACTGTCATTTCAAGACCTGACCCCAATACATTATCCCAACAGATTTATACCTGTCATTTCTGGGGCAAGTGGTAATCCTGCTGCTGTGAGAATTGTGGGGGCAACATCTGCAAGAATACCCACAGGTGTAATTAAAGAAAGATCATTTTGTAAAATTTCTGGATTGACTTGCCCTGCATATTTATTTCCAATCGCAATGAATGGAGCAGGATAGTTATTGTGTTCTTTGTCTACTTCTCCCGTAATCGGGTTTACAAGTTCTTCTGCATTTCCATGATCGGCCATCACAAAAACCATCCCATCTTTTTTCAGAACTTCTGGAATGACACGTGCGAGACAGCGATCAACGGCCTCTACCGCTTTGATTGTTGCTTCAAGATTTCCTGTATGTCCAACCATGTCTGGGTTTGCATAGTTCATGGCGATAAAATCAAACACATCCTTTTGCAAAGCAGACACAACTTGATTCGTTACCTCCAGTGCAGACATTTCTGGTTTCTGATCATAACTAGGAACAGAAGGGGAAGGAATGAGAATTCGCTGTTCTCCCACAAACGCTTTTTCCTGCATGCCATTTAAAAAGAAAGTGACATGCGCATATTTTTCCGTTTCCGCAATATGGAGTTGTTTGCGCCCTGATTCCGCAAAGATTTTTGCTAAAGGGTTTGGGGTTGTTTCCACAGGAAAAAGCACTTTGACCGGAAGATTTTTTTCATATTCTGTGAATGTGACCATGAGGAGATCAGTGAATTGAGGGCGATCAAACTCTGTAAAATCTGGAAGGACGATTGCTTGAGTGAGTTCTCTGGCTCGGTCTGCACGAAAGTTAAAATAGAGAAGAGTGTCTCCTTCTTCCACAGTTGCAATGGGATGATCTTTTCGATCAACAAGAACGACTGGTTCCATTTCTTCATCAAAAATAGTTTGTTGATAAGATTCTTGAATTGCCATTACGGCATCTCGATGTTTTTTTTGTGATTCTCCAAGAACAATCGCTTGATAGGCTTTTTGAATGCGATCCCATTGGCCATTGCGATCCATACCAAAAGAACGTCCCCCCACTGTAGCCACTTGTCCTGCTTTTAATTTTTTACACATTTTCAATAATTCTTCCATGAACTGTGCTCCTACATCTTTTGCGGTATCACGTCCATCAACAAATGCGTGAATGAAGGTTTGTTTTCCGATTTTTTGTTGTTTAGAAAATTGCAGAAGAGCATTAAGATGTTCTTGAAAACTGTGAACACCCCCGTTTCCAATCAGTCCAATCAAGTGAAGTTTTTTTCCAGATTGTTTTACACGTTTTGCCATTTCAAGTAAGACGGGTTCTTCAAAAAAAGTTCCATCTTCAATGGATTTGTTGATACGAGGCAGGCTTTGATAGCGTAGGATTCCTGACCCAATCGTGAGATGTCCAACTTCCGAGTTTCCAACTTCTCCTTGAGGTAATCCAACATTGAGTCCAGAAGCTTGGAGCAACATCGTGGGGTAGGTTTTGATAAGTGAATCAAAAAATGGTTTTTTTGCAACAGAGACAGCATTGGTTGGGGAAGGAGGGGCAATTCCAAATCCATCAAGCACCATGAGAACAATAGGTTTAGGCATACTAGGTGTTCAGTTCTTTTTCAAATATCTGTTTAATCTTTTTGGAAATTTCTTCAAGGCTTGTAAGTAACTGCTTTTTCTTGTATTCATCTGGTTCTTTTTCCCACTTGATAACATTTTGATTATAGTTATAGATGATATCTGTCACTTGAAAAAGGAGATGTGCTTTGATATCGGGGTCTGTGACACCATATTCCTCAAAAAAGGATTCAATGGATTTTTGGGTTAATTCAGACATAATGTTACACTTGATGTGGATAATTTCTTTGATTATACCGTGAATCCTATGAAAAAACGAACACTTTATTCATGGAATGTGAATGGATTACGTGCTGTGCACAAGAAGGGATTTTTAGAATGGATGCAGAAAGCACAACCAGATATTGTGTGTTTGCAAGAAATTAAAAGTCATCGTGAGCAGTTGCCAGAAAGTCTGCAAGAAATAAAAGGCTACTCCAGTCATTTTTGTTCTGCACAGCGTAAAGGGTATAGTGGAGTGGCGATATATTCTAAAGAACAACCTTTTTCCTTGCAGTGTGGTTTTGGTATTGAGCGTTTTGATGAAGAAGGGCGTGTGTTAATTGCGGAGTATGAAAAATTTGTTGTTTACAATGTTTATGTGCCAAATGGAGGAAGAGATTTTGGAAGGCTTCAGTACAAGTATGATTTTTATGCAGCATTTTTAAAACAGTTGAAAAATGACAGGAAGAAAGGGAAAAGGATTATTGTTTGTGGTGACATCAATACAGCGCATCAAGAGATTGATCTTGCGCGTCCAAAAGAGAATGTTAAGCATACTGGCTTTCTCCCTGAAGAGCGAATATGGATTGATCGTTATTTGCAAGCGGGTTTTGTAGATACCTTTCGAGATCGCTATCCAAACAAAAAAGATCAATACTCTTGGTGGGATGTAAAGACACGGGCACGCGAGCGTAATGTTGGTTGGCGATTAGACTATGTGTTTGTGAGCAAGAATTTACAGAAACAGGTTACGCAAGCATGTATTGAACAAGATGTCTCAGGATCTGATCATTGCCCTGTGGGCATTACCTTTATAATATAACAAAATCTAAAACATAATTTTTTTATGAAGAAATGGAATTTTTATCTCTTTCTCGGAATTCTTTTTTGTGTGGGGGCAATCACAGTATTAGGAGTTTCTCTTTTTCAAACATGGTCAGTTCAAGATGAACCAACTAGGGAGATTGAAAAAACTTCTGTGATTGATGAAGTCACCTCTTTTCAAGGAACCTACGTTCTTTACGCCCTCAATGTTCATGATTGGGCACATCCAGAAGAAAGTGCTACAACCGTTCGTCATGTGATTGAACTTCATGAGCAATTTCAAATTCCGTTAGAAGTATTTATCACAGATCCACTTTTTCAGTTATATATACAAGAGGATCCGGATCTTATTGAACTTTTGAAAACATCTCCCGTTGTTTCTGTTTCTTATCACACACGCGCTCCAACACCTTATTATGAAGATTTTGATTGGCTCGGGATTGGAAAGATGAGTAAGCAGGAACGTCGTGAAACTCTTTTGGATTATGAGGAACATGCTTTGGATTTAGAAAGCGGATTGCCTACAGATGAACCTGGAGGAATTGAATATATGAAGCAAGTGATTGGGTATACTCCGCGTATGGTAGGGATCATGAATAATCAGACAGGAGGACAATTGCTAGCAGATATTTATAAAGAAAAAGGTGTTCAATTTTGTGTGAAGCATGATCAGGACATTCCTCTTGGGGAGCAAGCTTATGGTCTTTGGGTCCGTCCAGAAAGTTATGATCTTAAACTTTATGAGGATGTAGGAAAAGGAAAAGAGGTGGAAGAGATTTTTTCAGAAGTTCAAACATTATTAAGTACAGATACCCCACAATTTATTGGGATCAAATATCATGAGAATAATTTTTATCATGAAGAGAATCCTTGGTTTCCGGTGTTTTGGGAAGATTATCGACAAAAGACTCAAATGTTCTCACCCCCTTATGATCTCTCAAAGATTTTAAATCGATTTCGTTCTGAAGAAGAGCAAGAAGCACATTGGAAGTTATATGAAGACAGCTTGGCTTATCTTGTAGCTCATCCCGATGAATATCGTGCTTTGAATGCTGTTGGGTTATTAGAAGAGTTTGATTGGGAATAGTATTCTTTATCTTTGCATGAACATCAAAACATTTTGATAAAACAAAAACACTCCGTCTTGTGACGAAGTGTTTTTGGATGCGGGGGCCGGATTTGAACCGGCGACCTTTGGGTTATGAGCCCAACGAGCTGCCTGGCTGCTCTACCCCGCAAAAGAGAGGATAATGGAATGAACACAATATGTCAAGAAAAAAACACGTCTTTTTGAGACGTGCCTATCGTGGTTCGGGCGGAGCGTGTTCCAGAGCGAGCTTGGTGAAGAGCTCAGGGGTCATCCCCCAATTCCTCAGATTGAAAACCGTTGATTCTCCAAAGAGTGGTTCATCTTCTCCATGCAGAGAATAGAGAGTTCTGCCTTTTTGCAGTTCTTTCAAATATCTCATGGGTCCTTGAAGGTGTCCATCTGCAGTACAAGTAAAGACCGCCAATCCTCTTGATGGACTATATAGGTAAGCAATCCAAACGGGTTCTACTCTGGTTCGACAAGAACTCTCATCAATATCTGCTGTTACATCAACTTCGTGGATCACACACATGTTTGTAAATGTCATTCTATCAATACAGATGAATTTGCCGCGAAGAAGACTGTTTACTGGTGTTGTCATGGTTCCTCCTTGGAAAGAACAGAGAAATGATACTAGCAAAATATCCATTTTTTGTCATCCTTGATTTCAGGATAGACCTTTGAGGGGTTGCGAAAAATCATGAAATATGTTAATATCGTTGCACAAATTTCCTTGGCGGGGTAGCTCAGTTGGTTAGAGCGTGGGACTCATAAGCCCGAGGTCGTGGGTTCGATTCCCACCCCCGCTACCAAAAAATCTCCTTTATTAGAGGAGATTTTTTGTTTGAAAAGAGATAAATCGTTTTGCGCAAGCAAAGACTTCAGGTATAATAAGGAAGCATTAGTTTATGGCACACATTATTTCTGTGGTAAACCAAAAAGGAGGAGTGGGGAAAACAACCACGGCTCTGAATTTAGCCGCTTTTTTAGCTGAAGCTGGAAAATTTGTTTTACTCGTTGATCTAGATCCTCAAGCGAATGCAACTTCTGGACTTGGGGTTGATTATAATACGCTTGAAGCCGGTATCTACGAAGCATTGATTGGCACTCATCGAGTTCGCGATTTGATTCTTAAAACAGAACATGAAGGTTTGAAAGTATTACCAGCAACGCAGGCTCTTGCCGGAGCCGCTGTAGAACTTGTCACCATGGAAGAACGAGAACATTTTTTGCGTAAAGCTCTCATGGAGATTAAACATGATTTCGATTACATTTTGATTGATAATCCTCCTTCCCTTGGACTCATTACGATCAATGGCTTGGTTGCATCAGATTCTGTGCTTATCCCTGTGCAAGCAGAATATTATGCGCTTGAAGGTTTAGGACAATTGCTTAATACCGTGAATCTGATTCGGGAGAATATTAAACCGGAACTTTCTGTTATGGGAGCGATTATCACCATGTATGATGGTCGCACACGTCTTTCAAAAGAGGTTCTTGAAGAACTCTATCGCTATTTCCCTGATAAAATTTTTCGCTCAGTAATTCCGCGCAGTGTTCGACTGGCAGAAGCACCTTCCTTTGGAAAAACGATTCTGGGTTACGATCCTTCTTCAAAGGCAGCAAAAGCTTATCAACGACTTGCACGAGAGTTTATCATGCGAGAAGAAGATCATTATTAAAAGGAGGTATGAATGCAAAATCCGCTCTTGGGAAAGGACTTGGTTCCTTAATTCCTGGTGCAAAAACAACCTATACAGAAAAAGTTCTTCCACAGGCTAAACAAGAAGTGCTTGATATTCCGATTGAAGAAATTTATCCAAATCCACGTCAGCCACGACATTATTTTTCTTCTGCAGATTTAGAAGACCTTATTGGTTCTATCAAAGAACATGGAATTTTGATGCCACTTGTTGTTACTCGGAATTCTGAAGGATTTGAATTAGTGGCAGGGGAGCGTCGTCTTCGTGCATCAAAGACCCTTGGACTTAAAACTGTTCCAGCAATTGTTCGAGAAGCAACAGAACAACAAAAATTAGAGCTTGCGCTTATTGAAAATATTCAACGTCAAGATTTAAACGCCGTTGAAGAGGCTTATGCCTATCGGGCATTGATTGAAGAGTTTAATCTTACTCAAGAAGAGGTGGCGAAACGTGTGGGAAAAAGTCGTTCTTCCGTTGCAAACATTATTCGACTTCTCGATCTTTCCGAAGAAATTCTTGAAGCACTAAAAGGGGGGAAGATTAGTAAAAGTCATGCGCGCACATTACTGGCAGAACCAGATGAAATGAAACGTGATCAACTTTTTCAAGCTATGCTTTCAGGACACATGACGGTTCGAGAAGTAGAAGAAAAAGCAGGATCAGCGACAAGGACAAGTGTTCGAAAAGGAAAAATCAAAGATCCAAACATTTTGGCGCATGAAGAACGATTACGAGAAATTCTTGGAACCAAAGTGGAGATTCAGGAAATGCGAGGAAAAGGAAAAGTCTCTATTCATTTTTATTCACGAGAAGAATTGTTTGATCTTCTTGATCGTCTCACTGACTTATAAAAAAGAAACCGTCTTTCTGTGGAAAGGCGGTTTTATGAGG
>MGEY01000016.1:5665-11098 GCA_001791615.1 Candidatus Uhrbacteria bacterium RIFOXYA2_FULL_40_9 | reverse complement strand
TTTCTCTTCTGAAATGTCCTCTTTTGGAATTGAGGATTTTATTTTTTCATTTGCCTTGTTTGGGATCGCGGCAGTGATCTATCAGGTTCTTATTGGAAAGCGAGCAACCTCTTGGAGAGGAAAGCGTTACCGCGCAGGAAAGCCGATGGTTCATTGGTTTTCTCATCTTCTTTTAATTCTGGGTCTTTGGATTTTTTCTGCTCTTTTAATGGTTACGGTGTTTTCTCTTCCTTCTATTCATGCCTTTATTGTTGGGGGAATCATGATCGGTATTTATACCATTGCAGATCGTCACGATCTTCTTTTCAACGCACTCTTATCTGGAATCATGATTGCGATTTTGATTTTCTTACTGGAACAATTTTTTTTCTATCGTTTGTATCCAGAAACGTTTAGTATGTTTTGTCTTCTTTCAAACACTTCAGGATATGTGATTGGCTCTGTCCCGATTGAGGAAGTCCTTTGGGCTGCAGTCGTTGGATTTTCTATTGGACCTCTCTATGAATATCTTCGTCATGAACGTTTAGTGAATGCTTAATATGAGTACAAAAATACAAGAACCTTTTTTTCAAGAAGTAGAGCAAGAATGGTTTTCTCATGAAGAAGGTCAGCTTTCTGTGGATGTGATTGAAACGCACGATGCCCTGATTGTTCGTTCCGCTATTGCTGGTGTAGATGCTGATGATCTTGATATTGCTTTAACTAATGACACTCTTACTATTCGAGGAAAGCGCCAAGAAAATATTTGTTATGAAGAAGGGGTTATCCACGTAAAAGAATGTCACTTTGGTACTTTTTCTCGTTCCATTGTTCTCCCTTGCTCTGTGAATACAGAAGAAGTTGATGCAGTGCTTCAGCGTGGAATCCTGACAATCACTTTGAAAAAAATGGAGTCACAAACACATATTTCCGTTCTTGATTTAGAAGATCTATGATTTCTTCTCATACACAAGAGGCAACGGTTGTTGCTCTTGAGGAAGATCATTTTGTCTTTTCTCTTCCAAATGGACAAACAATTGATTGGCCCCGATCTTGTCTTGCTGGTAAAGTTGATGTTCATCAAACTGTTCACCTTCTTGCGTTAACTCAAACAGATCTAGAAAAAGAAAAATCAGTCATGGCTCGAGAGTTATTAAATGAACTTCTTCAGGCAAAGAAGGATGTATGAAACAGGATCATGCCAGAGCTTTTCTTAAAGCCACACAAACAAAGATTTTTTCTCCTGCATTTAAAATAACAACAAGTCTTCTTCTTGTTGTTTTTCTTTTTTTTGTTGCAGGTTCTTACATTTGGGCACAATCTTATGAAGGACGACTTGCCCCTTCCGTTAAGATTGGTGGAATAGCAGTTGGGGGTTTAGATGTGGAGACAGCAAGAGGACTCATTCAAAATGTTGTTGATACTTATTTTCAGGAGGGGATTCAAGTTACTCTTGGAGAATCGCAAGGGGTATTACCTTTTGCCACGCTTGTTGGAGAAGATCTAATTGAACAAGCACATTTCAATGTGGATGACGCTCTTACACAAGCCCTTGCTATTTCAAAGAGAGATCAATTTTGGAAAGAGACCATTTTATTACTTAGGAGTTTATTCAAAACAGAACAGATCCCCGTTAAAGTCACTGTTAACGAGCAGAACCTTACAGAGGATTTACGAGAACTTTTTCCAAATGTAGAACAAGGTTTTTTGAATACTTCTTATGTTTTTTGGTTTGAAGAACAAGGTTGGCAAGCAGAAGTAAAACAAGGGGAGACTGGAACGGTTATAGATTTTCCACGTTTTTTTTCTGATCTCATTGAGCATTTTTCACAATTAGGTCAATTTTCTTTAGAAGTTTATCTTCTTGATCAAGAACCAGAAGTTTCCGTGGAAGAAGCAGAAGTAGTAAAAGAAAAAGCTCTTTCTTTACTCCAAAGGGCTCCTTACACACTGACCGCCTTTGAGGAAGATGCAGAAGTTTTTGTTCAATCTGTGACAGGAAGTGATCTGGCTCTTCTTCTCATTCCAACAAGTAAGCAAACTATTTCTCTTAATGCAGATGCTTTTCATACCTTTTTAAAAACAGCCGCCTCAGCGATTGAGACTTCAGCAGTGAATGCCCAGTTCTCTATTGAAGGAGGAAGAGTTACTGCATTTATTCCCTCGAAATCTGGGACACAGATTGATGAAGAAGCAACACGTGAGAAATTTATCGAAGTATTACAATCAGATGAGGAAACAAAAAGCGAAATTATTCTTTTTCAAACCTTCCCTGATGTTACAACAGAAGAAGTAAATGATCTTGGAATTACAGAGAAATTAGGTGTTGGAACCTCAAGTTATCGGTGGAGTCCATATAATCGTATTCGCAATATTACCAATGGTGTTCGCTTACTCAATGGTTTGCTTATTGCTCCAGGAGACACCTTTTCTTTATTAGCTGCTTTGGCTCCATTTAATTATGAGAATGGGTATTATGAAGAACTTGTGATTAAGGGTGACAAGATTGAGCCAGAAGTGGGAGGAGGATTGTGCCAAATTGGAACCACGACCTTCCGGGCTGTGATGAATTCTGGTCTCCTTGTGGTCAAGAGGAGCAATCATTCTCTTGTCGTCTCTTATTATAACGATCCAAGTAATGGGAATCCTGGAACAGATGCCACCATTTATGATCCTGCGCCAGATTTTCAATTTATCAATGACACAGGTTCGTATCTTTTGTTTCAGGCAGAGATGTTTGAGGAAAAACAAGAGCTTGCTTTTACTTTTTGGGGAACTTCTGATGGGCGGGAAGGATCTTATTCTCCCCCTGTTGTTACTGAATGGATTCCTGTTGGGGAGCCACAACAAATCGAAACCCTTGATCTTGAACTTGGGGAAGAGGAATGTCAAAGTGCTCACATTGGAGCAAACGCTTCTTTTACTTATTCGGTTCTTTTTTCAGATGGAACAACACAAGAAACAGTCTATGAATCTCATTATCGTCCTTTGCCACAGATTTGTTTGATTGGTGTTGAAGAATTGAGTCAAGTGGAAGAGATTTTGCCAGAAGAGGAAACAGTTCTTTTAGATGAAGAAGTCGTTGTGGAATAGATTATCCACACAGTGCTTGCAACTTCTTTTGGAACACGTAAGATCAAGAAAAGAAAAACACCCTTTTTTATAAGGGTGTCTCCGGCCTTGTAAACAGTAATCTGCAGGCAAGAAATTTCTTCAATGGAGAGATCAAGTCCGAAGACCTGGTGCGTCCATTGAGGGAAATCCCATGCTTGTCGTGCCTGCAGGTTACTGTTTGGAAGAAAGCTATCTTGAACGTGACTCGGTAGTATATCAGTCAGGTAAAAAGCTGTCAAGGCTTAGACAACACTTTTGTTCACGTACAGTTTTTTTGACTGAAATTAGAAGAAATAATAGTAATGAAAACACCCATTTTTGAATATAGTGAAATGGGTGTTTTTATTTTTCGAAGGTTATTTTTAGACAGTTTTTTGAATAACTTGATCGATCAAACCATACTCTTTTGCTTCATTTGGATCAAGAAAGTAATCACGTTCAGTATCTCCTTCGACTTTACTCTTCTTTTGTCCTGTATGTTTTGCCAGAATGTCATTCAATCGATCTTTGATTTTTAAAATACGCTCTGCATGAATTTTGATATCCGTTGCTTGCCCTTGAACTCCTCCAAGAACTTGGTGGATCATCACTTCAGAGTTTGGAAGACTAAAGCGTTTTCCTTTTGCCCCTGCTGCAAGGAGTACAGCTCCCATGGAAGCAGCAAGACCAACACAAATTGTTGAAACATCTGGTTTCACATATTGCATGGCATCATAAATCGCAAGTCCTGCAGTGACAGATCCCCCCGGAGAATTGATGTAAAGCTTAATGTCTTTGTTTTGATCTTGGCTTTCAAGAAAAAGCATTTGTGCGATGATAAGGTTTGCAACGGTTTCATCAATAGCGGTGCCAAGAAAGATGATACGATCTTTGAGCAAACGTGAATAGATGTCGTAGGCTCGCTCCCCAAGATGAGTTTTTTCAATCACCGTTGGAATGAGAATCTGAGATTCAAGATTTGTGATTTGTGAGGTTTGTATTGTATTCATAAGAGTTATTAACGTGTTGTTAGTGTATCATGCCTGCACATGAGATTCCACTTTCCAATTTCCTTGAGTGTCATAGGAAATAGTGCTTTGAGGAATGGTAAATCCAGCTGCTTTGACGTGTCCTCCTCCTCCGAAAGTTTTTGCAATCAAAGAAACATCATGTTTTTCAGAGCGCATACTCACTTTAACCCCTCCACAGGTTGTTTCTTTTAGAACAAAAAGAGTGTGTGCATCAGAAACAAAATGGAGAAAATTTGAAAGTCCATCTACTTCATCATCGGTAATTCCATGTTCATCCATATCTTTTCGAGTAATACAAGTCGTGACAAATTCGTAAACAGGATGTTTTTGTAGTCGTTCTAGAGCCACACCCCAAACACGAAGTGTTGGAATGGAACGTCCAGAAAAGACCGCTCGGACAACTTCTTGAGAACGTGCTCCAAGTTTAATGAGTTTTGAGGCAATGTAAAATGCGTCTTTATCTGAGGCACTATTACGAAAAACTGTTGTGTCAAAACAGATACCCATAAGAAGACACGTTGCTGCTTGTTTTGAAGGGATAATTTGATTATGGTGAAAAAGAGAATAGACAACAGCAGCTGTGGCAGGAGCATGCGAGACAACATAATTGATGTCTCCATAATGAGAATTGCTCGCATGATGATCGATATTGATAACAAGGGGGCGGTGAGGGATTTTCGAAACCAAGCGTTCTATATAGTTCTCATCTGAACAATCAAAAGCGAGAACAAGATCAACTTCATTTTCAAAAATGGAAGTATCCGTGGTACAGGCAGTGATATGAGGAAGAAATTCATATTTTTTTGGCACAGATTCTGCAACATAGACAGGAATGTGTTTGCCTTGAGATGTGAGATGATCCACAAGGGCAAGGGAGGCTCCAAGGCTATCTCCATCAATACGTTCATCAGAAATAAACACAGGATTTTTTGCTGTGTGCAAGAGATGATAGATGTGTTTTGCTTGATGAGCACTCATAAATGGATAGTGCAGCAGTATATGATGGTCAAGAAAAAAGGTCAATCGTGATATAATAACAAACAAGGAAAGAGTAAAAAAACAATCATGTTTTTGAAGAAAATGCTATGCATGTTATACGTTTAGAAGTACAAGGTTTTAAAACATTCGCAAAAAAAACGACCCTTCAATTTCTTCCGCCAACAACCGAGGGGCATGGAATTACCTCTATTGTTGGTCCAAATGGTTCTGGAAAATCCAATATTGCTGATGCAATTCGTTGGGTGCTTGGAGAACAAAGCATGAAACTTTTGCGTGGAAAAAAATCTGAAGATATCATTTTTTCTGGTTCCAAAGGAAGATCGCGTAGTGG
>MGEY01000016.1:0-5657 GCA_001791615.1 Candidatus Uhrbacteria bacterium RIFOXYA2_FULL_40_9 | reverse complement strand
AAGTTGCTATTACACTTGATAATCAAGATTATTCCATGCCAGTAGATGCTTCAGAGGTGATGATTACACGTCGTCTTTTTCGTGACGGACAATCGGAGTATTTGGTGAACAATCGAAACGTTCGTTTAGCAGACATTCATCTTCTTTTAGCAGAGGCAAATGTTGGTCAGCAATCTTATTGTGTCATTGGCCAAGGAATGGTTGACCATATCCTTCTTTCAACTCCAGAGGAACGAAAAGCGTTTTTTGATGATGCAACAGGAGTGAAGCCATTACAACTCAAGCGTCATCAGGCTTTATTAAAACTTCGAAAAACCTATGAGAATCTTTCCGAAGCACATCTTCTTCTTGCTGAAATTTCTCCTCGATTACGGTCATTGAAACGACAAGTTTTACGTTTAGAAAAACGTGAAAGTCTTGAAAAAGAACTTCATGAGTTAGAACAAGAGTATTACGGAACTCTCTGGTGGAAAATTCAAGATCAGATGAAAGAAGCAAAAGCACAATTCAAAAAGAAGGATGTAGCTCTTTCTATAAAAATAGAAAAATTGGAAACAGTAGAAAAACAATTGCAAAGTATTGAAGAACAAGAACAAGGGGAGACAAGACAAGATGAAGGACTCATGCACTTGCAAGTAACTTATCGTCAACTTCAAAAAGAACAACATCAATTACGTGAGGAACAATATGAAATTAGGCGAAAAATCGAATTAGAAAAGGTAAAAGCACAATCTCAATGGACACCTCTTCCATTATCAAAAATTATTCAGGAAATTGACGGGATTGCTAAACAACAAGAAGCACTTTTATTAAAGGTAAAAGCAACAAAGACTTTAGATGTCTTAGATCAACTTCAAGATGAAATTGAACAACTTGTTAAAAAGTCCAGAACTCTTGCAGATCGACTTCAACGTCCTGTAGAAGACGAATGTAAGACGGATCCTCTTTTAGAGAAAAAGCTTAATGAAAAAGAAACAGCGCAAACGGTTCTTTCTGAGAAAATACAAAACATTGAGAAACAGATGGATTCTTCTGTTTCTCAAGAACAAACGGTTCGAAAAGAGCTTATTGATTTGCAAAAGATTTTACGCACAGAACAAAAGGAATTACATTTTTTGGAAACAGAGAGAAATAGTTCAAAAATTGAACTTGCCCGTTTAGAAGAAAGACAGACCAACTTAACAAGAGAAATGCAAGAGGCAATGAAAACAAGAGCTTCTACTATTTTTACAACACGTCCTGATAATTTTTCACAGACCGAGAGTTTGTACGCAGAGATTCAAAGGATGCGATATAAACTTGAGCTTATTGGAGGGATTGATCCTGAGATTGTGCAAGAATATGAAGAGATTCGTGTGCGTTATGATTTTCTTGAGGAGCAAATGAGGGATTTGGAAAAGGCTTTGGAAGGAACTGAACAAGTCATTGATGAACTTGATAAGGAAGTGAAAGAACGATCTGAAACAGCGTTCAAGGAAATCAATAAGGCATTTCAAAACTATTTTAAAATTTTGTTTGGGGGAGGAACTTGTTCACTAGTAAAAATGACCAAGCAAGAAGTAGAAGAGGAAACGGAAGTGACACTTGATCGAGCACAGTCTGACACAGGAGAAGAGGTGCGACGAGAACAAGATGAAGAGATTACAGAAATGGTTTCTCCAAAACGAAGAGAACGCAAAGATCATGTTGTAGGAATTGATATTCAAGCAACCCCTCCTGCCAAGCGACTCAAAGCATTGAACCTACTTTCAGGTGGAGAACGAGCTTTGACATCTATTGCTCTTCTCTCTGCGATTATGTCCGTGAATCCAAGTCCTTTTGTGGTATTAGATGAGGTTGATGCTGCTCTTGATGAAGGAAATACATTTCGTTTTGCGAGTATTATTGAGAAGCTTCAAACATTCACTCAATTCATTGTGATTACACATAATCGCGCAACTATGTCTAAGTCGGATGTTCTTTATGGGGTTACGATGGGGGAGGATGGTGTGAGCAATCTTCTTTCTGTGAATCTTCAAGAAGCTGGAAAAGAACAAGTCATTGTTTAAAAAAGAAAATCTTTCCGTTTTATGGAGAGATTTTTTGATTGACAATCAATATTGATTTTGACAGAATAATCCTTTCCTTGTTCTTTTCATAAGGAGGGGTCATGATTTTAAGCTTCTATTCGGAACCAATATTTCGATTATTTCCGAGAGAACTTTATGATCTTCAGCAGAAAAATGAGCATGAAATTTGCGTACCGAGTTGGTGCCACGAGCTTGTTTATAGCACCCATCGATTGCGACCACTGCTTTTAGAAAAAATAAAACAAGTGTTTCCAAATGGATATCTGGAAGGAGTTCGATGGATCATTTTTAGCCCTCCCTCTCTTTTACAATGTGAGCAACTTTTACAGATTGCTGAGCAATATGGTTGTTCCATTGAAACAAATATTCGGTCATCTGAAGAATATTATTTTTTGCAACGTATTCTCAAAAGTCGATGAGATTCTTTCCTTTTACTCCGTCATTGGCGGAGTTTTCTTATTCTATTGACGGAAATACATAAATTCACTATACTTTCCGCACCGTCAAATCACGCTCATGATTTGAATCATTATTACCGATTATGTTATCTATTCGATTACAACGTGTTGGAACAAAAAAAGCCCCAAGTTTTCGTGTGGTTGTGATGCCAAAACATCGCGATCCTTACGCAAAAGTGAATGAAATTTTGGGACATTACAATCCACGCAAGCAACCTCGCGAATTGGTTCTTAAAGCAGATCGCATTAAGCATTGGATTGATTGTGGGGCTGAAGTCACAAATACTGTTTGGAACCTTTTGATTGATGAAAAGCTTGTTGAAGGAAAGAAACGAGGAGTCACACACTTAAGTAAGAAACGTGTTGGAAAACTTGAGGCAAAGGAAGTTGAAAAGAAAGAAAAAGAAGTTGTTGCAAAAGCAAAGGCAGAAGCCGCTGCACAAGCTGCAAAGGAAGAGGCAGAAGCCGCTGCACAAGCTGCAAAGGAAGCAGAGTCTGTTCCCGAAGCTCCTGTTGAGGAAACACTTGTTGAAGAGAAAACCGCTGAAGACGTTCCTGTAACAGAAGAACAACCAGCAGAATAATCAAAAAAGAAAACCATCCTTGAAAAGGGTGGTTTTTGATTTTTTACCTTCTTTTTACTCTTTTTTTATGTTAAACTCTTAGGGAATTAACTGACTTTTTATGTCTGAACAACTTTTTCAATTTGATCTGACAGCTGCCTCCACTCGTCCGGAGCGTGTTTTTCCCGAAGAACCCTTGCTTTCAGAAAAAGATTGTGAGCGCTATGAGCAAAGTTTTGATACCTATTTGCAAGAGTTATCAATTCAGATTGAGGAGAAAATTAATGAAGGTGATCGGTGGCAATTGGACATTCCTTTTAAATTGATCCCATCACTTCCAGAAGGAGAAAGAATGAGAATTATTGAAATGGCACTGCATTCTTCCAAAGAAGATATCCAATACGCAAGTATTTCTTTAATTCAATTTGCTCCCGAAAGCGAGCGTACAAGACTTATTGAGGAAGTATTGCAAAGTCAAAACTCAGATAGGCATTATGAATGTATTTCTTTAATTCAATTTGCTCCTGAGGGTGATCGAACAAAGCTTTTTGAAATGGTGCTTCAGGATCCCGATCGAGATGTCCGAAGACGAGTTTTTTCTGTTTTTGATCAAGTGCCAGAAACGGAAAGAACAAGACTCATTGAAAGAGGACTTCAGGATCGAGTGAGTTCTGTACGGGCGGGTGCTGTTTTCATGATTCCAATAGCTCCTGAGGGTGATCGAACAAAGCTTATTGAAACGGCACTTCAAGATTCTGATAGAGTTATTCTTTGTACAGTATTCCAAATGATTGAATATGCTTCAGAGAATGAACGAACAGCATTGATTGAAAAAGGGCTTGGATTTTCTTATGGGGCTATCCGTCGAAGGGCACTTTTAGAGATTGAACATATCCCTGAAGAAGAGAGAACAAAACTATTAGAAAAAGGATTAGAAGATCCAGACGAAGACGTACGTAAAAAAGCGTTTCTTATGATCCGCCATGCTCCAGAAGGTGATAGGTTAAGACTTCTGAGAAAAGGACTGATAGATTTTGATGATCATCTCCCCATAGAGACAGTTGAGCTCATTAAATCTCTTCCAGAGGATCAAAGAACAAGATTTATTGAAAGAGGGCTTCAAGAACTTGATAGTGACATTCGTATTGTTTTTGCTGGTGAGATTGAATTTGCTCCAGAAAAAGACCGCTTGGAGTTGATCGAAACGGGATTGCAAGATACCAACGAGTTTGTACGAAATGTCACAATCGAGAATGTCAAATCTATTCCAGAAGATCAGCGAACAGCATTGATTGAAAAGGGGCTTGGTGATTGTGCAAGCGTCCGTGTAGCAGCAGCTCGTATGATCGAGTATGCTCCAGAAAAAGACAGGGCATCTTTTCTTGAAAAAGGAATACAAGATACGGTTGAAGAAGTGAGTCTTGCAGCGTCTTGTGGGATCGAGTTTGCCCAAGAGAGTGAACGCACAAGACTTATTCAAAAAGGTTTAGAGAGTCATTATGAAAAAATAAGGCTCACCTCTATTAAATCTATTCCACATGTTCCAGAAAGCGAACGTGCGCAATTGATAGAACAAGGACTGTCTGATCAACGTACAAATGTTCGTTATTTTTCTATCAATCTTATTCATTCTGCTTTGGAAGGAGAGAGAGCTCGATTGATTGAAAAAGGACTTGATGATGAAGATAGCGATAATCAGTATTATTCTTTAAAACAGATTGAACAAGCAAAAGAAGAAGATCGTACAAAGCTTATTGAAAAAGCGTTTAAGAGTGATGATGATGTGCTTATTCTTAAAGCCATCTCCCTGATCAAATATGCTCCAGAAAAGGATCAAGAAGCCCTTAAGGCCTTAGCAAGAGAAAAAGGATTTGCTATTCCAACAAGCTTAGAAGAACTTGCTTTGACAACTCCTTTATATAAAAAAGCAGATCAAGAAGATGCAACAAAAGCAGAAGGAGAAAGAAAAGGATTTTTCAGGAAAGTCTTTACTAAAACTGGATCTGGAACCACCCTTCTCGGGCGAGAACTTAGAGATAAGGTGATTGTGAGGAGCATAGAACCTCATACACTTATGACCTGGAAAGAAGCGTTTGAGAACAGAGAGTTTTGGAAAAAGAAAGGGTTTGAGATTGTTCCGATCGAACCAATCGTTGGAGTGAAATCTTCAAAGAAGGGGATTGAAGAAGTCCATGTATTTACTCGAGTAATTCCAGGACCTTCTATTCATGTGTGGGAGACACATACACTTCTCTGGAATGATGAGATTGAAAAACAACGACAAGCAATTGTTAAAGGATTAACAGAATTGCAAATTGAGCACGGACATCTTCACAAAAACAACTTTGTCCTCTATTTCCATAGAACTCCGGATGGCAAAGCAGATCTGTCAAAGCCTCCGATGGTCTATGTGATTGATTTTGATCAAGCGGTTTCAAGCCCATCACCAAGATAGAGAAGAAAAACACCTCCGTCATAGGGGCTGTCCCAAAACTCTCACGTAAGTGAGAGTTTTGTGTATCTGAAACAAAAAGAGTCTCCAGTGGAGATCTTATTTAGATAATTTT
>MGEY01000015.1:3972-15238 GCA_001791615.1 Candidatus Uhrbacteria bacterium RIFOXYA2_FULL_40_9 | reverse complement strand
GTCGAGGGTGATGGCACCCTCAGTGCTCTGGCGAAGCTCCAGCTCGCTTCGTAGCAACCCCACTGTGGGTTGCCGGTAGAAAAACAACATTCTTTTCCGTGGGGACGGAAACCAAGTCCGTTCCCACAATTCCGGCAACCCACAGTGGGGTTGCCCTACACCTTCGTAGGCGACGAAACGAAAACGTCGCCTGCCCATCACACAAGTTGAATACAAATTCGAAGGGTGTGATGAGTAAAACAGGAATAGAAAAACCAAAACAGCGCATTTCCGCGCTGTTCTCACAAGGAGTGCCACCATGTCCCGATTCCTGACCCTTTTCTTTTTCCTTCCCCTCCTGCTCACCGGCTGTCCTGATGAAGAACAGCCCAAAAACATCTTGGGAAAGACATTGGTCCAAGGACCTGAACTGATTCAGATTTCTGAAAATGGAAGAATGGAAGGAATTGATCGTCTGGTCTATTTCGTGAGAGAGCAACGGACTGGGGTTTGTTTGATCCTTATCGATTACGACCGGGGGGTCGGGATGACCCAGATCCCCTGTGAAACGATCCCCGGGTACAACCCGTAGGGGCGACCCGACGTGGTTGCCCAAAAAAAACAACTGTTCTTTCGGGGGCGGGGTAACCCCGCCCCTACATCACGGGTCACCTTGACCCACCCTCTTACGGACATCCACCTGGAAAGCGGATGTCTTTTCTTTTACATTTTTGCAAAGCAATTTTCAAAAAGTGAAGACTGAAGCCTTGACCCCATTAGCTGCATAACAAAAAATCTGCCAGAATGGCAGACTTCTAAGAAATCAGATGAAACATCCAGAAAGCACAAGAGCCCACAAACATGAAAGTGAACTTATGAAAAATATGGTTCAACATATTCACATGAAGTGGCATGCTAAAACCAATGGCGTGATCCAGGAGTGCTGTTCCACAAGCTCCGAAAAAGAGAATAATGGAAAAGAGCCAGAAAGAACAGGACATCACAGTCAGAGACACAAGAGCTCCACATCCAATGTAGATCATCAGATGGCTGATCCAGGTCTTCCAAGAAAGGCGAGGACGCCCAATATCCAAAAACTTCGCGTGAATAATACCAACAAAACAAACAAGCACTGCAGCCAAAAACCAAAGGATGATCGCACTGATATGGATAAGGGTCGAACTATGGTTTGTGATGATTTCCATCTTCTTTCCTCCGGAGAAAGTTAAAGAACGGAAAAAGAACTTACCATCCTTTCCTTCTTTGGTCAATAATCCAGACCCTCTCTGGCTGATACTCCTTTTGTATAATAATGCTTAATCATCCGCATTTCCGTAACTAAATCTGCTTTCTCCATCAGGTTTTCTGTGGCATGACGACCCGTTAGAATCAGTTCTGTCCTCTCTGGTTTTCTTAAAAGTAAATCTAAAACTTCATCCTCTTCTAGCAGTCCAATGGCCACAGAAGTGACTAATTCATCTAACATCATCACATCATACCCTTTTTCAAAAAGCTGACGTGTTTCTTTGAGTCCTCGCTGGGCTTCTTCTTTATCTTGCTTTGTCACGGAAAAATCAAATCGTCCTGTTTCCGGATCAATGCGATCACGTCCTGTGACGACAATTGTTACCCCCAGCGTTTCCAAAACAGAACGTTCACTGTAATGAACATCACCCCCTTTATCAAAATAAACAACGGCGATCTTTTTCTTCGTTCCAATTGATCGCACAACTTCTCCAAGGGCAGCTGTGGTTTTCCCTTTTCCATCTCCAGTAAAGACTTGAATGAGACCTTTGGATAATTGGGATGTTTGTAAGAGATGAGACATAAATGAATACAAGACAAAAGAACGAGCACTAGGCCCGTTCTTGTTATTTTAGCTACAGCCACTCGTGGCCCCGCAATTGAGACATTTGTAACAGGCACCATTCCTGACCATCATAGATCCACAGGTGTCACAGGCAGGAGCATCAGATTGATTATCAAAGGTTGAAGTGAGCGATAATTCTCTTTTTTCTTCTTTAGGAGTGAAAAGATTGGGTTGATTTTCCAGTTCGCTTATCTCTGGTGTCTTTTCTTCTTCTGAAGACTCAATGAGACTCTGTTCAATCAGAACATCTTCTGGAACATTTATACCAACAGAAATCTGGGATTCTTTTGGTAAAAACTTCATAGCCATCCACCTAAAGAGATAATCAACGATAGACTTTGCAATGCGAATGTTTGGATTATTTGTGTAGCCAGATGGTTCGAAGCGCATGTGAACGAACTTATTGACAAGGACTTCAAGCGGAACACCGTACTGTAATCCAATGGAAATGGAGGTTGCAAAACTGTCCATGAGCCCTCGAATCACAGAACCCTGCTTGGACATGGTGATAAAGATCTCCCCCGGCGTTCCATCATCATACAGACCAACACACACGTATCCTTCATGATTTCCCACAGAAAACTTATGAGTGATAGAACGACGTTCATCTAGAAGACGTCGACGACGTGGCTTAGCTTGATTTACAGCAGCAGTGATAGCCTGCGCTTGTTGATGTTCTTTCTTTTCTTCAGTGGCAATTTGATTGGCCACTTTTGAATCTTTTTCTTTTGAAGTGGTAAGAGCCTGCTGACGTTTAGACCCATCACGATAAATCGCAATAGCCTTTAATCCCATTTTCCAACCTTCCATATACACCTTTTGTATCTCTTCTGGGGTGGCTTCATGAGGCATATTTACGGTCTTTGAAATGGCTCCGGAAAGAAAAGGTTGAACCGCTGCCATCATACGCAAATGCCCCATATAATGAATTGTGCGGGTTCCATTTGCTGCCTTGAATGCGCAATCAAACACAGGAAGATGTTCTACTTTCATCTGTGGGGCACCTTCAATGGTATCTTGTTTATCAATATATTCTAGGATTTCTTTTTGTTGAGATTCTGTATACCCAAGACGTTTGAGACCTTCTTTTACAGATTTATTTACGATCTTCATCATTCCACCACCAACGAGCCATTTATATTTTACAAGGGCAATATCTGGTTCAACTCCTGTAGTATCACAATCCATAAGAAAAGCGATTGTACCTGTTGGAGCTAAAACGGAAATTTGTGCATTACGGAATCCATGCTCCTGGCCGCTTTCAATAACCCGATTCCAAATCACACAAGCCTCTTTTAAGAAATCTGGATCAATTCCTTTTTCTTTCAAATGACACGCCTCATCTCGATGCATGCGCATAACACGAAGAAATGGCTCTTTATTTTGCTCATATTTTGCAAAAGCACCTCTCTTTTTCGCGATTTTTGTGGACTGATGATAACAATAACCATTTTGTAGCGCAGTAATTGCTGCAGCAAGATTACGTCCCTCTTCAGAATCGTAGGCATACCCATAACTCATAAGTAGGGCTCCAAGATTGGCATATCCAATCCCAAGAGGACGAAAATCTAAACTGTTTTGTTCAATTGCCGGTGTTGGATAGCTGGAATTACTTACAAGAATCTCCATGGCAGTAATAATAATACGATTTGCTTGTTCAAAAGCCTTTACATCAAACACCATAAGACCATCCACTTCTTTACGAAATTGCATCAGATTCAAAGAAGCAAGATTACATGCAGAATCATTCAAAAACATGTATTCACTACAAGGATTGCTCGCATGAATACGATCTGTATTTTTACACGTATGCCACTTATTGATTGTGGTATCGTACTGAATACCAGGGTCTCCGCATTGCCATGCAGCTTCGGACATTTTTTGCATCAAATCACGCGCGCGGAACTTCAAAGAAGGATTCCCTGTTTTCACTTCTGTTGTGACCCATTCTTTATCATCCTCCACAGCTTTCATAAAATCATCATTCACTCGAACAGAATGATTGGCATTTTGAAAAAAGATGGATCCATAAGCATCGCCATCGATTGATCCATCATATCCTGCGTCCATCAAAGCCCAAGCTTTCTTTTCTTCTTGTACTTTGGAAGTAATAAAATCTTCAATATCTGGATGATCAATATTTAAAATGACCATTTTTGCGGCACGACGTGTTTTTCCTCCACTCTTAATGACTCCTGCAAAAGCATCAAAACCTTTCATGAAAGAAACTGGACCAGAAGCACGGCCATTACTTCCTTTCAAATATTCATACTTGGAACGTAAAGTGGAAAGATTTGTTCCTGTTCCAGATCCCCCTTTGAACAGCATGCCTTCTGTCACACAAAGATTCAAAATGGAACGCATGTCATCATGAACTGAATTGATAAAACAGGCAGAACATTGAGGATTAGCATGGACTCCAACATTGAACCACACAGGAGAGTTAAATGCGGCTTTTTGTGCAGAAAGAATATGAAGAAGTTCTGCTTCAAAAATATCCGCATCCTCTTTGGTATGAAAATACCCATCTTTTCTTCCAAATCCTGCGATTGTTGTTGCCACGCGCGTCATGAGTTCTTTAACAGAAGATTCACGATCCTGATCTCCTACCTTTCCTCGAAAATACTTTGATACCACAATATTCGTAGCTGTTTGAGACCAATTGGAAGGAACCTCTACTCCTTTTTGTTCAAAAATAACTTCTCCTTTTTCATTCGTAATACGAGCATCGCGCAAATCCCATGTCATTTCATCAAATGGATGAACACCTTGTTTAGTAAAATAACGATCAAACAAAAGACCATCTCCATACACGGGCGTTCTTTGCTCGTTTTTGAAGATGGTGATGTATTGCATGTAGGTCTTCGCAACATGCGGTAAATTATGATCAAGAAAAGTTGTGCTGATAATCTCTCGAACATCAGAATAAGAAGGTGTTTTATGTCCATTAAAACGCTTCATGAGCCGACTGATTACTTGTTCTGTAATTTCTTTCACAAGGTACGCCTCAACAACACCTGCCGATTTTAAGGCACTGACGATGGATCGATGAAGTTTTTCTACTTGAAACGCTTCTTCTTCTCCATTGCGTTTTTTAATATATTTCACAGAAGTTACGTAATCCCAGATCGCTTCTGTTGCTTCTTGTGAATGCGTGGAAACATCGACATTAAGCTGATGTTGTGTTGTGAGTTCTGACATAGGACGAGTACGTCAAAGGTAAAAAATAAAAAATTTCATTCGACAAATTCTCTTTCCCGAATCAAATTAAACATTTTTTAAAAGAAATTTACCCCCTTAAACAGACGAAAAGACAATCCCACTGGATTATCTTTTTAAACAGGAATGGGAAAAACCCCACCTTCCCCTCCATCGCATCTCCTTCGAAAGGATGATGGATAGATATTTGCCTTTCCTCGCTGTATTATTCCCCTGAGGATTTGAGAAAGACATTTTTCAAAACCACTATATGTTGTGGTCTAACTACATTTTAGACCACCATATGTAGTATGTCAAAAGAGTAATTATCCACAACTAACTCCCCTCTTCTTCAGACAAATAATCACCTTTAAAAAGGCATGCTTAAATTTATGGGAACAACTTTTTCTTGTTTTAAAGCAAAGTCAACAGGAATAGCCTTTCTTTCTCCAGAATTATCAAGATACGCAAGAGCCTGATACTTCAAGCCATACTCATAAACCTCTTTTGTCACTTTCACATCGTTCAAACAATACTCTTTGATTTTCTCAATCTCCCCTTGTTTCCACCATTCTATAGCCTGAAGTCCATGACCAGATTTTCTGTGTCCCACACAAGCTGCTGCAACATCATCAAGCTTTAATCGAAAACCAAGCGCTTTCTTAATTTCTGCAAGTAAATCTAGATTAGAAAACTTCAAGAAGTCCCCTGCGTAATAATTGTTCATGATAGGAAGATCAAAACCAATGCTGTTATAGCCGATAATGCGATCTGCTTTTTCTAAACGAGGCCACAACTGAGAAAGCTCCTGTTCTTCAAAAGATTCATAGCTATCTGTTTCATAAAAATACACCCCAATAACAGAGATGCGAAACTTTGAATAATCATTCTCAACATCTGCAAAAGTGTTTTGAGTTTCAATATCAAGGACCACTTCCTTTTTCATATGTGCGCATTATATCACAACCTCAAAAAGGCTATTTAAGGAATCTGATAAAGATAAATGGTTTCTCTTCCTTCTTGCTTTTTTGTAATCAGAGGAAGGGTTGGGTATGAAAATGCTCGAGACACAACACGTGTCCCCGAGGGAAAAGAGGCTTTCAAGAGTGGCTCTAATCGTTTATTTGTTTCAGGAAAAAGATAAGTAAAAATGACATCTGCTTCTGGATACTGCATCCGATACATGTTTCCCCAAATAAAATGGGTTTTGGAAGAAACCCCTGTAATCAGAGCTCGAATTCTTCCACAAAGCATGAGCAAATAGTGATACTCAATTCCATACCCAATTGCTTGAAAACGTTTGACAGCATCACAAACGATAATTCCATCTCCACAACCAATATCTAAAATTCGCTCTCCTGGTTGGATTTTTGCCAGGTCAAACATGATATCACGATATTTTTTTGTACTTGGTACCCACGGAACTCCAATAAAACCTGTCATGAGATAGTATAAAATACCTGCCAAAAAAATAAGAAAAATAAATTCAAACAAAAGAGCTAAAAACAACATTCCTGGCATAACGATTATATTAATGTTTTACAAAAACTGTTTGTGAATCAAAAAGATTTTCTGCGTAATTCCAAAGACTATCAAAACCTTGCATTCGTAAATAATACCACCACTCTGCTCCCCAAAAATAAACTTCTGAAACACCTGTTTGCTCAGCAAATTGAACGTTCTTTTCAAAATCATCAGGAGTAAACAGCTCAGACCAAAATTCCGTTGTTTGTTCATCAAGGGAAATAAAAATCCATGGTTCTGCTTGAAGTTCAGAAATGATTACTTTTTGTGTTAACCATTTCATGACTGTGGCACGAATTCGATAAAACGTTGGAGAAAGTGGATAGACAGAAAATCCAACGGTTTTATTCCAAGTCACGCGATAGAGAGAGAACCCCAAAACATCAGCATGCAATGCTGATTGCCACCAAGATTCAAGTTCGCCACTCACGGTTAATTGCACAGGATGATCATCAAGATCAGAAACAAGAGCTATCTCTTCAAATACGAGTTCGTTTCTTCGTTCAGGACACACTCCAAAAGGAAAAAAAGGTTCATTTTCAATTTGCCACCGTTCAAGCGAAGAAAAAGATTGATAACGTTGAACTGCAATTGTCAAAAATTCTTTCAATACTTGTTCCCTCTCCTGTTCTGAAAGCTCTAATGCCCAATCAGGAATAAAACATTCTGGCCATCGAGGAACCTTTTCACCAAGCACCATGGTTACCTCAACTCCATGGGCGTTAGAAAGTGTCATGAGTTGATCGACTTGATCCCAATCATAAACCCCTTGCTCTTTTTCAACCTCAGACCAGTACACAGGAAGTCTTACTAATTTTACAGATAGTTCTGTTAGTAATGCTTGATAAACGGTGAGCGGATCGAGTCCTAATTCTTGTGCATAGATCGTTGAATAAGTGATCCCAAATTCTGGTTGACGAACTTCTTTCTGATTTACCCAAAAAATGATCCCTGCAAGAACAATAAGCAAAAGAAAAAGTGCGAAAAAAAGTCGCACGGATCGTTTCTGTATCGTTTCTTTCACCACACGGAAAAATAACATAATCTATATCTCTTCTTTTTTCTCACGAAGGAAGGCAAGCCAACTCTCAATAATACTAATAGCAGCTTTAAATGGAGCTTCAATAATGAAATCAAAAAAGAATAGAAAAATATTGATGCGTGGAGCCCGCATGGCAATCCAACGTCCTGTTCTCACAATAGGGAGGAAAAGGATATCTGAAATAAATCCGAAAAATCCACCTGCTGACTCAAGTACCACTAAATCTCGTTTTGTATGACGCAATTTCAACCCGAAGAACGCAACAAGGCTTAAGAACAACAAGAAAAATAAAATAGAAAGAATGTTGAAATCAAAAATTCGAAGAATACTTGTGATCACAAGAATGGAGAAAAGAAAAACCGTGATGTATAAAATATTGAAAATAACACCCAACGGTCCTTTAGCCCAAGAACGTCGCATTTTAACGGTAATCTTGAAATCTTCATCAAAACCAAGTAAAGACCAAACTTTTTCCAAAATACTGACTGTGTTTTTCTTTGCAGGAATGCGTACAGAGAATCCAAGTAAAGAAAGAAGAAAAGGAGGAAAAAGAATGTTTACCGTGAGTGGAAGAAAATTTGTGGTGTGAAGAACAAAAATTTCATACGGAGCTTCCACAATCAAAGCAAGTAACATTTTTGTGAAAAACAAAAAAAGTGTTGCCCGCATAACCCCACGAAATAATCGAGATCGAAAGGAAGCATATCGAACTTCAGCTGCGCGAGAAATCGCTTTCTCAATCACTTTCTTATCTTGAGACATAACAGCTTCATGAAAAGCATCTGGATCATCTGCAGCAATATCTCCGATCACCTTAAAAACGATGGCATATTTCCGAACAAGACGAAACATCTTATCTCCTCCAGAATGAGTGATCTGACGATCGACTGCATCAATAACCACAGAAAGATTATCAACAATCTCTGTAATAAGAGGATCATCTACTGTTGCTTGTCGCCATTTTGGATAGAACAGAGAAAAAACACGATAACGCAATGTGGCCATGTTTGACTTAAGAATGGCTCGATGAACAGCAATGTAAAGTTGAAGATCTTGGTCTTCTTCAGAAATAAGCTTACTTTGCCAAACAAGACGTTTCCGAATCTCTTGATAAGTGTAATTTGCTAATGCTTCATCTACTTGAGGAGGGACAAGAAGATATTCAATCTCACTGGAAAGAACATCGATCAACCAATCATACTGTTTTTGTCCTTCTTTTGTTTTCACTTCAAGAGACCTAAACAATGAATGATATTTCTTCAAAACAATCGTAACTTCTCCAATCATTCTTTCAGGAACTGTTTTATTTCGAAAATAGCGAGCCCATATTAATTCACGCAATAAATTTGATGCGAGTTGTCCTTCCTCTTCTTCTCCAATACGACGTCGTAAAATACGGCGTATGGCATTTCGCCTCAAGAGATGCTCTTCATCATACTCAAGTGTGTTGCGTAAAAGTTCATAGACAGATGCCGCTACAGAAACAGTATCACTCACACTAATTGTATCCTCTTGTATTCCTTCTTCTTGTTCTTGTTTCACACGTGCCATCGCACGCAAAAGATTCTGAAAAGATGATTCCATATGCAGAAACTTTAGCACAAAAAAAGAGAAAGCTCCAGACATTTAATCCTTTTTATTTCTTGACAAATACCTCATTTTTCGATTCCCTAGAAACAGCTCTTTCACGAAAGGAACTCTATGTCCTCTCTTTTCTTTCTTCTTTTCTTATCACCAATAGGTTTTTCTCAAAAAACTCCTCTCATAGTTCCTGTATTGTCTGTACAGCTTGAACAAAAAGTGACACAACATCTTCTTGCTCATGATCGTAAAGAAGACTGGATTGAAGAAAAGCTTTCCGATGAAGGAATCATGGAAATGTCATTTGTGTTTGATGATCGTTTGTATACAATCATAACGCAAGTAAATAAAGGCTCTCCAATTTACCCAGCATTCCTTAACATAGAGATTCAACCTTTGCCTTTAGGTGAGTGTTCTCTGCGTCACTGGCATTGTTCTTTTTATACACAATCGACAACGTGTGAAAAATTTGCTTTTGTTGACCGTTTCGATATTTCTGGTCAAGGAACCGTAGATATTGCAAGTTCATTAAATCTTTGCCATTCCCAAACTTTTCACTATTATCGATCTTTTTCTGTGGAAGATTATGATCCTGTAGGACTTGAGCAACAATCAGCTTGGCAAGAACATTTTGAACTCTCTCTTCTCGACATTTTGGCGTTCTTTCAAGGAGAAACTTATTGCGTCTCAGAGGACACTCTTCTCCTTATTCCTCAACGACGAGGACATACGCAAACATATCTTCTTTCTGGATGTCAGGTCACAAAAAGCCGACGATTCTAAAACCGCGATTTCTCGCGGTTGTTTTTTTAAACAAGTAGAGACGATCACCTCTTAAACGATCAATGGAAGAGGATGAATCGCTTGTTCTTTTCCAAGAACAATATTCTCAATTCGATAAGTTCCATGTGTTGGGGCTTCGATATATCCACTCCAGGCCATGCGTGCCATTCCTCCAGAATTAATCCAATCAAATAACCATTCATCAGTATATTTTGGATTTGCTTGTGGAATCCCTCCCCCCATGTATTGAAGCCAAACTTGATTAAACTCTTCTTGAGACCCAATCGGTGGAGCTATGATAATAGGCAGTCCAAGACCTGTGTAAAAAGAAAGTTCACTAGGCTTTGTCCAAAGAATATCTGTCTCAAGTAGTAATTGATTAAACCCGGCAAAATAATCTTTACGAGAATCAAAATGTGGAACAAGAACTCTTTCTCCAAGTTCTTTTCGTAATCCTGCTTCTTTCACGGCATCTTCGAAAAACTGTACGACTTGTTTTTTTACTCCTCCGACCAAAATAACTCGAATTTTTCCTTGTTTTATTGCTCCCTTAAGGCTTTTTATCACTTCAACTCCAAGACGTTTTTGTGCCCCTGCTCCTCCCACACTATAAAGAAGAGTGAGCGGACGCTTATTATTCTCCATACGACAAGAAGCTTGTCCAAGTTCAGCTTTAAGGGTTTTTTGATAACGATCAGTAAAAATACCTTGTGGATCCAAATGACAAATGCGTTCCATTAAAAGCTTTTTAACAATCTCTGCATTCTTTCCTCCAACTAACTCCTTTGGAAGTGGAAATCCTGTTAAATAGATATTTTCTGAACGAACACCATACAGTCTTAATCGTTCTTTAACTCGACCATTTGCGGCAAAATATTTGATACGGCTACTCTTTGGATCAAGAGGAGCCCACGCACGACTGATATCAGCATCAGTGGTAACACAATAAATCTCCCCCGGATAATCGTAATAATCTGCCACAAAGGCAGGAAGAAAAAACGTGGTAAGAAGTGGAACTGGATGTTCACTCATCTTTTCAACCAAATGCTTTCCTAATCCTTTTTTAATGTAATGATAAAGTTGCTTAACCTGAACATTCGGATGGGATAAATCCCTTCGTGGATAAAAATCTGCAATCTGTTGCCAATGATCAAGCGCTTCAAACATGAGATCACCAATAACTGGAATAGGCTTAAAACGAGAAATCGTTTCATATAATTCCCTGCTCTGCTTCCAAAGCTTGCGATCTTCTGCAGGAATCCCTTTGTAATTATTGGCAGAAATCACTT
>MGEY01000015.1:1216-3923 GCA_001791615.1 Candidatus Uhrbacteria bacterium RIFOXYA2_FULL_40_9 | reverse complement strand
ATCAAAAGCCTCTTCTGCTGTATCAACAATTTGTACAAGTTTTAAATCGTCTGGAGCAACCGTTTTTTCTACATCTCGAAGCTCGGTCATCACCCAAGACCAAAGAGGATCCCAATAAGATTTTCCTATTAGAACCACTGGTATCTTTTGCATTTTTTTAGTTTGGATAAGGGTGATAATTTCAAACATCTCATCTAGTGTTCCAAATCCCCCAGGGAAATAGATATAAGCTTGAGCAGAGGCAGCAAGCATGACTTTTCTAGTGAAAAAATAATGAAATCCACGACCTCTTTTCACATATTGGTTTATTCGCTGCTCTGTTGGAAGCTGAATGTTGAGCCCGATTGATTCTCCTCCTTTTTCAAAAGCCCCTCGATTGGCAGCTTCCATAATTCCAGGACCACCTCCGGTAATAACCGTGAATCCATGCTCTGCAAGCAGATTCCCAAGTTTTCGTGCTTCTTTATACCAACGATGATCTTCAGGAAAACGGGCAGATCCAAAAATAGTGACTTCTTGATGAGATTCGGAAAGGAATTGAAATCCTTCCACAAACTCTGACATGATCCGGAAAATACGCCATGTTAATTCATTCAAACTCGGTGCCTCCGTGTGTTGTTGATCAGAAACTTCTTCAGGAAGTAGAGGTATGCGTACAGTCTCCTCAGTGGTTTTATTTTCCTTTTCTTCTTTCTTTTCTTTCATTTTTTTCATAAACATACATGATTATGATAACACAGACCGTAAAAAAGCTCTGTGTACAAGAAGGTCATTCTATTAATTCTGAAAAAGGTGTGACTAAAAAACTCATCATCATCACAATTCCCTCTTCACTCACAAGTGGAAGATCAGAACCAGAAAATTCACCATCCCCATCATCGCGATACAAAACAGCATAATAAACTCCTTCTTGAAGAGTCTCCTCAACCTCTATAGAAAAAAGAAATTGTTCTCCTTCTAATAACAAAGATGTTCCAAGAAGTGTTCCAGGAACCCCTTCGTCATCTGCAAAAATAGTCACATATCCTGGAATAGAAAAAACTGCTTGTTCAATAAGCACTGATGAACTTCTTATTTGATCGTTCACCAAAACAGCACTCCCTGTTGTCTCTTTCATGGAAGAAAATCGCTCAAGTCGCAATGTTTCCTGTGCAGTGACAACTTCATCATGCGAAGAAGGATCAGAAAGTGGAACAGAAGGAGAAGTCACAAGAATGGCAATGACTAAAATGGAAATTCCGATAAAAACAAAAATCCAAGAAAGCGGAATGTATCTCTTTGACTTTTGAAACATAAAAAGGATCATTATTCTTTAGAACTCTCCTCAATGGTTCCGTCTTTCTTAAAACGTACCATAAATTGAGGAACATAACGATTGTTGTATTCATCCGTAAGCTCCACAACCTCATCTTTCATTAAAAGATTGAATGCTAAATCGCTCATCAGCTCTTCATTAGCCTTAATTTCATGAGTTAAATCTTCTACCTTACTGATCTCTCCCGGTGTTTGTTCACGCACATGGTTTTCAATTTGTTTCTTTTCTTCTTTAAGTGTCTGTAATTCTTCTAACAGTTCTTGATAACGGGAATTATGTTGAAGTTCATCTTTCCAAGCCGTCTTAATATCTTTTCGTTCTTTTTTCATTTCACGAATTTCCTTATGGGTTTGTTGCAAACGGGTAAGCTGACTCATAATCAAATAAAGATAAAAATTACGAATTCTATTTTATCACAAAGCTTGGATTACGTTTTAGAAGGACAGACTAAGATCCACACTTTGACAAAAAATCACTCCTTGGGTACACTTCGTCGCACGATAACCAAGAGCCGTATGCCAAAACAATGCCTAATTACTGGGAAAAAAGTTACTGTCGGAAATAATGTCAGCCATTCAAAACGACGCACAAAAAGAAAACTTTACGCAAACCTTTTAAAACGCCGTCTTTTGAACCCTGCAACCGGACGTTATGTGACGGTTACTATTTCCACAAGCGGACTCCGCACATTGAAAAAGTGGGACCGCGAAGGAAAAGTGTATAATCTTGCAGAACTTGCAAAGAACGCACTCTAAACTAAAAAGAAAAGCACCCTGAGTTTCTCAAGGGTGTTTTTGTTTAACTAAAAGAAAAAAGACTCTTTGAAGAGTCTTTGTTTAAGCGGTTGATGATGATCGCGCTTTGGGCCAACGATTGATTAGAGTTCCCCATTTGTCATCTGTGTTCACTGATTGTAGAAACGCAATAGCATAATAGATGGCACCAATATATTCACCTTGATCCAGAAGTTTTGCAAAAGGTGGCCCTGCTGTCCCAAAACACGGTTTTCCTTCCCCATTCAAATGCGGTCCATGATGGCCTTCAACCATTCGCGTCAAATTCCACATTGTAATAGCACTAATATCACCTCTCAGAGGAATAGTAATTCGGTACTCTCCCAGTTCATGCAAGATACCTGTCCTGAGATCTTGACAACAAATCTTATGAGTAAAGACATCGATATAACCAGGACCAACCCCAATGTGTCTCAACCAATCATTCCTCAGAAGATCTTGAATCTCTCTTGTAACTCGTCCACGAAATGTTGCTTCATCTTCGGAAGCTCTTGTTTGGTACAACCGTTCCAGCTCTTGAAGTTCTCTTGCTATTTTCTCAATGGTATTCCTTGCCGTATCTGTCTCTTTTCTTTTTTGTCCCAATTTATCTGTGAGT
>MGEY01000015.1:0-1210 GCA_001791615.1 Candidatus Uhrbacteria bacterium RIFOXYA2_FULL_40_9 | reverse complement strand
TCCGATTGTCTCAAATCAGCCGTAATGGATTGTACAAGGGAATCGAGTTCCTGCCTTCGGCATTGAATTAACAAAGCTTGATCTGTATCTGACAGAAGAACAACAGCTCTTTCTAGGATTTCCGAAAAGATAGCTTTTGATTCATCGCAACCGCCACTGATCGAAAGATGAACGTAGAGACAGTCATCAAAAAGTTCAGCCACGACACAAGATCCGTTTTCGTCAAAAATAGGAATCCCAAGACCAGATGGACGAAACGTGTTTTCTCTTTCACAAACCTTGTGACCAAACAGCGTCTCCGGAGCCATAATCTTCGATATCATACCAGGAAATGGCTCATGCAAATAAATACAAAAGGTTTTCCCTCCTGTCGTAGGAGGAACAAATTCGGCTCTCGGAGCAATAAGAAAGATGGTCTTGTCTAAATCAGAGGGAAGAATGGCATCAACAATCTCAGTATACCCATCCCGGATCTGTTTCTTTTCCCAAATGCCGACCGCCTGCACACGTCCACTTTGTTTTAAAAGTGCTTCAAGCCCGTAACCTTTAATTCCCTGCCAGACGGTGTTGTTTGTCTGTCTGATCGCAACATTCAAAAGACCAGCAATTTTCCCAAAATCTTCCTGACCGACCAAATACGCGGTTTTTCCATCTGAAAGCTCCATGGGGGAAATTTCGATTCCAGCTTCAGACAATACCTTAAATTGCTTCTCTTTGAGATTCAAAAGAAGGGCATCAAACATCTTTTGCCTCCGTGTTGTGTTGAAAAGAACGTTTTCGCTTTGCGAACCGATAAACCTATCCGTTCGCAGAGAAAAATCAGGAAGACGCTCTACGTATAAGCATCTTCCTGTCGTCTGAGGTATCTCTTTTCTTTTTTCTAGTTACCGTCGATATTCTCGAACAACATGATGTTGTCGCCATCCTCCACGGGCTGGCTTCCATCGACCTTGCGACCATTCACACGTAGTTCATAACCCTGCATCCGAAAGCCTGCAGCCACAAGAAATGCCGCCACAGTCGTTCCTTCAGCGACTTCTCTACTGACCAAACGACCAGGAACAACACCGACACGAACGCGCTGCATTCCCCCTTCAGGGAGCTTCTGTTCTTCGGGATTGGGCTTCTGGGCGAGAGTTTCAGTTCCTTCTTCAACAGGCATGGGAGTCGCCTTCTGTTGTACCCTGCTTGCGCATGGGCGTTGGGGGTG
>MGEY01000014.1 GCA_001791615.1 Candidatus Uhrbacteria bacterium RIFOXYA2_FULL_40_9 | reverse complement strand
AACTATAGCGTCATGTTTTAGTTATACACCACCTTGTTTAGTATAGAGCCTCTGTCCATTGACGAAAGCAAAAAAACATGATGTATTGAAAGTACAAAAGTCAGAACCCTCTCCATTGGTGGGGGTTCTTTCTTTTGTCTCATCTGTAGCGACGGCCGCGCTACAGATTGGTCCCGGGACCGTTCTTTATCTATCTAAATAAAATGTATGAAACGATTATGTCGCATGACAGCGATCTTTTCTTTGGTGTTTTGCCTTTTCAGTCTTCCTCTCCTATCTCATGCGCAAACCTCTGAAAATCCATCGATCTATATTTCAGAAGTTGCCTGGGCTGGATCTTCCTTAAGTAACGCAGATGAATGGGTGGAACTCACAAACCTTTCTGATCAACCCACTGATCTCTCTGGATGGATGCTTTTGGGAGCCACTTCAGGAGAAGAAACGATTCTGTTTCCAGAAGGAACACAGATAGAACCCTCACATACTTTCTTACTCAGCAACTATGACTGTACCCATGAAAAATCCAGCCTCTCGGTTTGCCCAAACCTTGTTAACACAGCTCTCTCGCTTTCAAACAGCGGACTCGCTCTTGTGCTTCAAGATGATGCTGGTACCCAAATCGATGTGGCAGGAAATGGAAGCACCCCTTTCGCTGGATACTCTGGAGGATCTGGAGAAAATCTTGATGGACGATACACTTCCATGGTCCGAGTGAGTCCCATCACTCAAGGAGATCTTTCTTCTGCTTGGACAAGCGCTGTGAGCTCTCAAGGTTTCAAAGAAGGAATGACGGAACTTGGTACTCCTGGAGTTTTTGAAGAAGTTGAAGCTAACATTCTTGCAGAAAAAAATGAAACAACAACAGAAGAAACTACAACAACCACAAGTGAAGCTATTCAAGAAGAAGAAAATAGTGAAACAGAAGAAGTTGTGGTTGAAGGAGAAGAAATTATTTTTACAGAAGGAATGGCAGATGAACTTACAGAAATAGAGGAACAGATTGTTCCTGTTGAAGAAGTTATTTCGGCAGAAGAAACAGATCAAGAAACGATAAACGATCAGATTCAAATAGAAGACATCTCAGACAACTCAACGAATATGATTGAAGAAGAAACAGAAGAAAACCTTGTATCGGAAACTCTTTTAAGTGAAATTACGCAAGAGTCAAATGAAACAACACAAGAAAATGCCACGGATGAAACTACAACTAGTGAAGAAGTACTTACACAAGAAACCATTGAAACTTATCTACCACCCTTACGGATTACCGAGTTTGTCTCAGATCCAATGGGAGGGACAGAGGAATTTATTGAAATCGAAAACATCACTGATAATGCTGTCTTCCTCACAGGATATTACGTCACAGATGCTACAGGAAAACCAACTACTCTCCCTGATGAAATACTTGAACCTGGTGCCTTCATTGTCATAAGTAAACCGAATGGAAAACTCAACAATGATGGAGATACCATTTCCCTTCTTGATGTAGCAGGCCTGCTCATCGATGAAGTGAGTTATGGAACAGAAGCCCTCCCTGCCATTTCTGATCCTTATGTGTATGCCCTTGATGAATTTGGAAATTTTGTTTCAACCACAATTCCAACGCCAGGGAAAGACAATATCATCTCTACAGAAATCGTTGAGGAAGAAGTGATTGAAGAAGAAACACAAACAACGAACGAAGAAATCGAGGAAATCATCACTGAAACAGAAAATCTCTCAATCGAAACAGAACAAGTTATTCTTGATGAGGAAACACAAGAAACAAACCTCCCTTCCTATTCATTTGGTGCTTTAGTCATTAACGAATTTGTCTGTGATCCAGTAAGTGGTGAAGACGAATGGATTGAACTTTATAATACTTCCTCTGAAACCGTTTCGCTGACAGGAATGATTATTCAAGATGCGACAGAGCGTTCGACTTCTCTTCCAGAAGGAGAACTGACTCCAGGAACCTATCACGTTATTGTGAAGCCAAAAGGACAGTTGAATAATGGCGGAGATACAATCACCTTATTTGATGCACAAGGAACAATTCTCGATTCTCTCACTTATGGCACAGAGGAAATTCCAACAGCTCCTGATCCTTTTGCCATTGCTAGACAAGAGGATGGGACGTTTGTTCTTACAAGTACACCAACTCCAGGAAGCCACAATCAAATTTCTTTAGAAATACAAGAGGATAATACTGAGGCGACAGAAACAGAACAAATAGAGGAAACGATGGAAGAAACAACTTCTACTATCACAGCTACAGAAACAACTTCTACGACGACAACAACAACTGAAATAAACTCAACTATCTCCTATCTCTCTCTTCACCTTTCTGAAATCTATCCAAATACTGAAGGTTCGGATGAATATGAAGAGTTTATCGAAATAGAAAACACGGGAGAAACAACAATTGATCTTTATGGAATCATTTTAGAAGATGCTTCAGGGAAAAGTTATCACATAACAGAACATGTTGATCTCACGAATGTTGATTTCTTTACTCTGTGGCGCACAGATACCGCCATCACCTTAAATAACCTTGGTGATTCTGTCCGTCTTCTTGATCCGGATGGAACACTTATTGATGAAGTCTCTTATGAAAAAGCAACAAAAGGATTTTCTCTCGCTCGGATCAACGGTGCTTGGAATTGGACTGAAAACCCTACACCAGATGAACAGAACCGATTTCCGCAAGAACGTGTGGAACAAACAAGCACTTCTACCACCAGTACAAACAGTTCTTCCCAATCATCGCAAACCCTTTCTGGGTCCACCACTGGGACCAACACCTCTTCTAGCAACTCTGTAAAAACAACATCCACAACAACTATTGGTTCTCTCAAAACTCTTGCAGATGAAACATCTGTCTCCCTTACTGGAATCGTCCTTGTTGAACCAGGAATTCTGGGAAAACAAATTTTCTATGTTGGACAAGAAGGAGAAGGAGTTCAAATCTATCAATATAATTCTGATTTTCCTGACTTATCTGTAGGAGACACGATTCAGATCACTGGAATCTTAAGCACAACACACGGAGAAAGAAGAGTAAAAGTGAGTGATCTTGAAGGAATCACTGTTCTTTCCTCTTCTGCAAATCTCTCAGCCACTCCATTTGATTTTACTCATAGAGATGAAGCCGTTGTAGGAACCCTTGTTCAAGCAACAGGATTTGTAAGCTCCCGCGATGGGTCAACCATTATTCTTGAAGAAGATGGGGTGGAACTCACAATCAAACTTTCAAGTTATGTAGATATTCCCACTTCTTTATTCGTTCGTGGATCACGTGTTTCTGTCACAGGAATTCTCTCCTCTTCTGATGGAACACTACGTCTTCTTCCTCGCTCTCAAGAAGATGTTGTCATTCTTTCTTCTTTAGAACAACAAGAACAACTAGTAACAGGTAGTGTTGAAAACACTACCTCACAAAATCATTTTCCAGAGATTGCCCTTGTTCTTACTCTTGCTGTTCTTGTAGGACTCGCTTTACGATCATTTGTTCCACGACTTATCACTTCTTATGCAAGCCGTCGTTCTCTCCGCTTCCGAGCTGAAGCAACAAATTGAAACAAAGGCGTTTGCGTATGGTGTTTCCTCAGTGGTCTCCACTCTTTTAGGAGAATATGTGATTGAGCTTATTCAGAAAGCAAAAAAACGCCAACAAAAATTCTTAAGACATTCTCTATGACAGAATCAGCAAAACCTCATTGGTATGGCAAAATTCTTTCTAGTGCGAATTCTCTTGCAGAAGAATTTGGTCTAGATGATTTCAGCACGAAACGTTTGCGCGACTATGCGGTTTCAATTGCCAAAGAACAATACCAAGTAGGTAATAAGTGCGGAGCTGCTTGGGCTTTTCAACAAGCAAGACAACGTTCCGGAACTTAAGGAACTGGCCGCCCGGCATCCCCAAGCCGGGCGGAATTCCGCTTATGCTATAATATAAAAATGTATGCCTGAAGATATCACTCTTGAAAATCTTTCTAATAAAATTGATGGATTGATTCACTCCATGGGTCTTGGTTTTAATCGAGTTGATCAACGGTTTAATGTTATGGATGGTCAATTTGATGAAATGAACCAAAAGTTTATCTCGATTGATCAACGATTCGATACTATAAGTGAAAAATTTGATTCCATCGATAAACGATTCAATTCAGTGGATCAAAAATTCGATTTAGTAAATAATCGATTCAATATAATGGATCAGCGATTTGATACGATGGATCTGCGATTTGATACGATGGATCAGCGATTTGATACGATGGATCTGCGATTCTCTACTTCTGACAAACGCATGGATTCTTTTGATGACAAATTGAATTCTCTTTTTGCAACAACTGATGATCTTGCTCGCATAACAAAAGAAGGTTTTGATCGCATCACAGAGGATGTTTGTTTTCTCAAACAGGAAGTCGCGTTTAATGGAGATGCCATAGTGAAACTTTCAAATAAATTGGAAATGAAAATGGCTGCTGTGCATCTTCATCTCACCAGACTGGATGAACATGTGGGATTATTTGCTTAATTTCCGAAGAAAAAATCCGGATGTCCTCCGGTTTTTTGATTGAATATTTTTGAACAGATTTTGCTAAAAACACTTAGAAAGAAAAGAGAAAAAAACCTCTTTAACGTATTGAAACAACTTCCCCACTCACGGCATTATAAGTGATGTTATGACGATGTGATGTGACATCCTTTTTCTCCTCTGGCAAAGAAGTGGTTTCAAACGTATAAAAAATAAATTCGTATTCTTGTTCTCTGATGGATTCCTTCTTTACTTTCGGATGCATTTTCCCTGATTCACGCAAAGCCCAAGCTTGGATGGGAAAAATTCCTCTTGCATTATGTGCACGCACAATACCATAACGCAAAAGCTCCTCAACCGGAATTGATTCTTCTTGTTCAAGACGTTTCTTTAATTTCTGTACCTGTTCTTCTCCGTTCTGCACTTGCTCTGTGTGTAATTCTGCTTCTGCAACTCCTTCTGAATAATGTTCACTGCTATACATTCGAATCGTATTGCGCATTTTTCCAGAAGAATAAACAACCCCTTCCATGCACGCTATTGAACCTCCAATTTCTCCTTCCTGCTCTGAAACTGCTTTTTCTTGTGTTCGCTTTCTTCCTGCGTAATGAACAAAAGAAGGGATAAGACAATTTGCAATTGCTGATGATCGAGGGGGAAATAATAATGCCCGTTGTAAATCTCGATCTTTCGGAATGACACCGTTCTGTTCTGTGACAACAAAAAGTCCTTCTTTCACAAATCGCTTCACATTTGCAGATCCAACACTGATGCGTGAAATTGCCCAAGGAATTTCTCTCAAAACAGTTTTGGCTTTTCTGGGATAAGCCGTGGAAGTAAAAGGTAATTCATCTGCAAATACTCTCATAAGATCTGCGTATGTTCGCTCCTGTCCCTCTGAAGTATCGCGATAATCAAGAGGATCACTTCTTAAATAAAAAAGAGGATTATGCACTTGCTCTCCCTGAGGCCTGATGTTCAAACGCATGCTTTCACTGCGCAACCAAACGGCGTCCCGAAAGGGTACACTTGCCGTCACTTTATTTTCTGCAGCAAACGCACAAAAAGGACAACCAACAGAACAGCCTTTATTTAATTCAATAGCGACAATATTCGGCACAATAATTTCTTGAATGAGTGGATCAAAAGCACGAATTTCTGGTGGTGGTTCTTTTGCTTTTAATTCCTCCCTTGCTGTCTTGATAGTTGCATCAAGAAACACCACGACTTCTTGTGCTTGCTGATCTGTTGTTATTCCAAAATGGTCTACTACCTGTTTCCCATAACGTAATTCCTGACAGTAGGAAGCATAAGCAGAAATAAAGGCTTCACGTAACAGATCTGCTCCTTCTAAATCTGTAACTTTCATTTTATATTTTACGAGATCAGAATGAAGGAAACCTTGTTGATAAGGATAATAAATATTTTCGAGAAATACATTTCTTGCTTGTTCTTCTGAATATGCCTCTGAAACGATCATGTGTTCCATCATGGGATCATAATACTCTTTCGTTGGCTTCAACCATTCTCCTCTCTGTACAATCTGTATAGCCGCTGTAGCAGACTCAATACGATCAATTGGATCCATTGCAAGAAGTTGTTCCCTTGATTCCAGTGCCCGAACCCCTTTACGCAAAAAAGATAAAAATCCAGGGGGAATGAGTTCATGATCTCCTTCTTGTTCAAAAAAAGATTCTCTGTGATCTGGGAGAGAGAAAGATTCTTCAGGTGCGGGTGATGAGGTGCCGTGTTCAAATGACATAAAAGTGCTTTTAAAAAAGTCAGGACGATTTCTGATGGTGATTCATCCACCAACGTTTAAGAATGGGGAGAGATTGTGTTGAGAGAAAATATCCAACAGTTGGAATAAGAGCTCCTGTAAATGGTTTTTCCATCCCGATTCCTTTTATAACAAGAATAGCAATAAGATAGGTAATGAGAGAGATGCTCAATATACGAAACAAACTTGTCTCCCAGGCTTTCTCAGCCTCAACACGTTTATTCCGGTTCTTTAATTCTTGAACATCTTGTTCTATTTGTTCGAGAGATGACATATACACCAATAATAGCATATATGGGGTCAAGGCTTTAGTCTTCACTTTTACTTCTCCTCCCCCATCCATTTCAAACCATCATGGGTTTCTCTCACTTCAGTTTCACTTTCAATAAAAATATCCCAGCGTGTTGCTGGGGTATTTTTATTGGAGCGGGAAACGGGTATCGAACCCGCGGCCTTCTCCTTGGCAAGGAGACGCTCTACCACTGAGCTATTCCCGCAATGAATGTAGGGCAAAGTTTAACATCGTCTTTTTATTTTTGCAAGATGCGGATGGGAGATTTTTCATCACAGTACAACCGTATAATTGACACAACCGTACAATTGATTGACGAATACAAAGGAATCGATTACTGTCTTTTCTTAGGTTCTTTTCAAAGGGGTGATCCATGAGCCATACGATCCGCAAAGGTGAATGTCGCGTTCCTGGATGCGAAGGCAAACATCGTTCCAAAGGATATTGCAACCCACATTATCATCAGTGGCGAAGACAGGGATGTCCCAAATATGAAGATTTTAAACCCTTTGTACGCTATACTGGTTGTTGTGTCCCTGGATGTACAGGTATCCATAATGCCAAAGGCTTTTGTCGGATTCACTATCTTTTTTGGCTTGATCTTGGAAGACCCACAAATTGGCCTCCTCCTTCCTAACTCCCGCTCTATGCGGGATTTTTTGTAGATTAAATCTCCATAATTCGTTATGCTAGGAGCTATAACATCAATTCACTTTTTTATGTTCACTCTTCCTTCTCTTCCTTTTGATCCAAAAGCATTCGGCACATTTATCTCCGAAGAAACATTTTCTTATCACCACGACAAACATCATGCAGGTTATGTCAGTAAACTCAATGCCGCCATTGAAGGAACATCTTTTATTGATCAAGACCTTGAAACGATCATCCAGAACAGCCGTGCAAATAATTCTGGGGTATTCAATAATGCTGCACAACACTTTAATCATTCCTTTTTCTGGAATAGTCTTTCTGAAAAACCACAAAACATCACAGAGGAACTTAATAAACTTCTTGTACGTGATTTTGGATCCGTAGAATATTTCAAAGAACAATTTACTCAAGTTGCCTCAAGTCTTTTTGGGTCCGGATGGACTTGGCTTGTTCAAAACAATAAGGGCACTCTTGCTATTATTCAAACAGCTAATGCAGAAACCCCTGTTGGAACAGATCAAACTCCTCTGCTCACCATTGATGTCTGGGAGCATGCTTACTATATTGATCATCGCAATGCGAGACCCGCTTACCTCGAAGCTTTCTGGCCATACGTAAACTGGCAATTCGTCGCAACGCAACTTGTTTAAAACAAAAACGCTCTACGGAGCGTTTTTCTGAATTGGATAAAAAAAGTTGTGCCTCGTCTTAGGTACAACTGGAAAAAAGGAAACGAATCCGTGGAGACATCTTTCCTTCAATCTCACAACGAAACAGACTAATCGGAACAGTTTGAAAGTGCTGTACACTCAAGTGTCCTCCACCAAATGCACTGGCACTGATCACAAAACAAGCAGGACACACTTGCCACAAGCGCAAAACTTCAGGACAAGGAAATGCCTCTTTCCTCCACGATCCATTTGTTTGTGGATGTTGATTAATCACTTGACGCAAAACATCAAAAGAATGAGCAAAATGCATGGAAACCTCCGGTTGAAAAGAAAAGAACAGACACTCCAAAATAACAGAAAAAAGGCTTGCTATCAATGGAGGAGTGTTCTCTTTACCCCTTTATTCTTTACAAAAACCACATTCTCTGGTATTCTTTTGCTTCGTTTTAACCCCACATTATGGAATTTCGAAATATTGCGATTATCGCACACGTTGACCACGGAAAAACAACTCTCGTCGATGCCATGCTTCAACAGTCTGGCACGTTTTCTGATCGAGATGTGATTGAAGAACGCGTGATGGATTCCAACGAATTAGAAAAAGAACGGGGTATTACTATTTATGCAAAAAATGCCTCCATCATGCTTGGAGATATAAAGGTGAATATTGTTGACACCCCAGGCCATGCAGACTTTGGATCTGAAGTTGAACGCGTCTTGCGCATGGTTGATTCTGTTCTTCTTTTGGTTGATGCTTTTGAAGGACCCATGCCTCAAACCAAATTTGTTTTACGAAAATCTCTTGCTCTTGGATTGAAACCGATTATCGTTATCAACAAAATCGATAAACCCATGGCACGACCGGATGAAGTCTTAAACATGATTTTCGATTTATTTGTCGAACTTGGTGCCACAGATGAGCAACTTGATTTTGAACATATCTATACCGTGGCACGCAAAGGAGTTGCACATAAAGAACTTGGAGACAGTAGTGAAAATCTTCAACCTTTATTTGACCTTATTTTGAAATATGTCCCTGTTGCACAACACAACACAGAAACTACCATGCGTATGCAACCTGCAAACCTTGCCTACGATAATTATGTGGGTCGCCTTGCAGTTGGACGTGTGTATGAAGGAAAAGTTCGCACCGGAATGAACGTCACAGTCATCACTCCAGAAGGAAAACGCAAAAAAAATAAAATTACAAAACTTTTTACACATCGAGGATTGCAAACCATTGAAGTTCAAGAAGCTGAAGCTGGAGATATTGTACAAATCGCAGGTATTCCAGACATTTATGTCGGCGATACGATTGCCGAAAATCCAAAAGCAGAAGCCCTTCCTACAATTGCTATTGACCCACCAACCTTGAGCATGGATTTTTCTATTAATAATTCCCCTTTTGCTGGACGTGAAGGAACTCTTATCACTTCACGCCAAATCCGCGAGCGACTGCTTAAGGAAATGGAAACAAACGTCGGGCTTAAAATTGAATTTTCTGATGTAGGAGATACTTTCACTGTGAGTGGAAGAGGAGAAATGCACCTTTCTATTTTGATTGAACAAATGCGTCGTGAAGGATTTGAATTGCAAGTTGGTCAACCTCGCGTGGTTTTGCATGAAGAAAACGGAGAAAAACAAGAACCAATTGAAATTGCCGTCATAGATGTTCCAGATGCACTGGCTGGAATCGTGATTGAAAAAATGGGAAAACGAAAAGGAGAAATGATCAACATGCAAAGTCGAAATGGATCAACACGTTTGGAATATCATATTCCAACGCGAGGACTTCTTGGATATCGAACAGAATTTATGACAGATACCCGTGGGGAAGGAACTCTTTCCCATCAGTTCTCCCATTACGGAGCTTTCAAGGGGGATATTGAAAAACGTATAACAGGTTCCCTTATTTCTGGTTTTGATGGAGCCACCACGGCCTATTCACTTGATACCCTTCAAGATCGTGGTCCTTTATTTGTCGGTCCTGGTGTGGAAGTTTATGAAGGTATGGTCATTGGCATGAGTATGAAAGAAAACTATACTGTCAACCCGATTCGTGGAAAACGACTCACCAATATGCGCGCGTCTAACGCAGACATCTCTATCAAACTCACTCCTCCGATTGAAATGAATCTTGAACGAGCTCTTGAATACGTCGATAATGACGAATTTGTAGAAGTCACCCCAAAATCCGTACGTATTCGCAAAAAATACTTAAAAGAGTATGAGCGAAAGCGCTATGGAACTCCAAAGAATGAAGATAAAAAATTAAAACGACAAGAACAAAACACCCAATAATGGGTGTTTTTGGTATACTATTTTTAAACCCATTTATGAATCATGCCCTCAAAGAAATAGAACAAGCTCTCAGACCACTCGTGAAAAAAGACCCTGAGTATAAACGATTCCGAGAATTATGTACCCAGTATCCCTGTTATGGTATTCGTCTTCCTCAACTACGAGAACGCTTCAAACAAGGATTCTCTTTCTCTTCCCTCCCTCACAAAGAACAAGTTCCTATTTGGAATTATATTTGGAAACAGAGCAAACACCATGAAGCCATGACTTTTCCTCTTTTTTATTTTGAATCAAGAAAGAAAAAGAATGACATATCTGATTGGAAGATTCTCAAAACATGGATCGAGCAGATTGATGGATGGGAACACGGAGATAGACTTGCTGGCATTTACTCATATCTGTTCGAATGCTTTCCAGAACAACTCTTTCCAACCTTCATACAATGGAATAAAGCAAAAAATCCTTGGAAACGCCGAAACTCTCTTCTTCCTCTTATTTTCTACGCTTCCTCAAAACGTTCCTACCCACCTGTACAAATGATTCTTTCTCTTGTGAAACCCCTTATCTTGGATAAAGATCCTTATGTTCAAAAAGCTGTTGGATGGACACTTCGAGAATGCCACACACTCTATCCCAAACCCACGTTCTCTTTTCTGAAAAATCATCTTCTTCAACTTTCAGCTTCTTCTTATTCATATGCGACAGAGCGATTAACAAAACCAGAAAAAATACTATTACAAACAAAGAGAAAAGAAAAAACACGAAGCTAGCCCTCGTGTTTCGTTTCGTCTGTCTGTCCTTTCTCTTCTGTAGGAGTGTTGTTTTCTTGAGTCTGAACAAGATGTTGATCAATCTTTTCTTTCAATTCAAAAGCCTTTGTAGCCAATAAAAGACTAATTAGAATGAAACCAGAAAATCCAATCACAATTCCGACAATTCCCTCTGCTTTGATTGCAAAGACAAGACCAAATATAAAAAGAACAATAGCTGAACCGCTGAACAAATAATAAGTTTTCTGCAGACTTAGAAGAGATTCGACACGACGTTTTTTCATGCTTCCTCCAAGGAACGAGAGAAAAAAGCATACCTTCTTTTCCTTACTTTTGTCAATCATCCACAGGCTCTATACTAAACAAGGTGGTGTATAACTAAAACATGACGCTATAGTTAGGGAAGTATTCACTCATCTCTAACCACACACGTCATGTCTACTTC
>MGEY01000013.1:293-11445 GCA_001791615.1 Candidatus Uhrbacteria bacterium RIFOXYA2_FULL_40_9 | reverse complement strand
TGATCCATTGAAGAAAAAGTGAGAAACGATCTTCATGGAGAATCAAACTCGGCACAGAATAAAAGAGATCAGATTTTTTTTCATATACTTCTTTTCTATTTCTTTCAATCCAACGATTTAAGTTTCCGATCGCATTTCGAACGGCCTGCTCATCCAGATTTACACTTGGAGGAGGAAGCGGAAAAGTTGGATCTTTTGCCATATTTCCTCCAAAAGGAAAAAGGTGAAGTCTAGAAGGAACTACTTTCACCAAACCATCATTTACTTTTTTTGTCAATGCTCCTGTTCATCTTGCTCCTGTTCATCTTTTTCATCTATGCTACAATAAAGTCAATATTTTATGATCAATATCCTTATTAGTTGGGCACTGGTTGCCTTTGCAGTTTCCTTTATTGGTACGGTAGCTGTGAAACGTATTGCTGTTCATTTTGATATTGTGGATCGTCCATTACTTCAAAGAAAAATCCATCGCATTGCCGTACCTTGGCTTGGAGGAATCGCTATTTATGTTGCGGTCGCTAGCGTCATCATCATTTTATTGTTTACAACGGATTTTTTAACATCTGGAGAAATTACCCAACAACAATATTGGGGATTTCTTTTAGGTGGTCTCATTCTGATGATTGGAGGATTTTTTGATGATCGATTTGAGCTCAGTCCTTCTTACTCTATTTGGTTTCCAATTCTTGCAGCAATCACGGTGATTGTTTTTGGTATCGAAGTGGAGAAGCTCACCAATCCTTTTGGAGGAGTTCTCTATCTTTCTTGGTGGCAATCCGATCTCCTTGTATTTACTTGGCTTATGATTGTGATGTATACGACAAAGTTTTTGGATGGACTTGATGGTTTAGCGACTTCTGTGACAACCGTTGGGAGTTTGATGATTCTTCTTCTCGCATTAACCGTGAGTTATTATCAACCTGACGTTGCTTTACTTTCTGCTATTTCTATTGGGGCATTGTTTGGATTTTTGTTTTGGAATTTTCATCCGGCTTCTATTTTTTTGGGAGAAGGAGGAAGTACTTTTGTGGGGTTTCTTTTGGGAACACTGGCAGTGATTTCAGGGGGGAAACTTGCCACAGCACTTCTTGTTCTTGGAATTCCTTTTCTGGATTTGATTTGGGTTGTTGTACGTCGATATGTTCAAGGAGGCGTACATTCTATTTTTCGAGGGGATCGCAAACATCTACATCACCGTCTTCTTGATCTTCATTGGGGGCAGCGTCGCATCGTGTTTCTTTATGTTTTTCTTGCGACACTTTTCGGTATCACCACCCTCTTTTTTCAAAGTAAAGAAAAACTTGTTGCACTCATTGTTCTTGGAGTTATGATGTTTCTTGCTGCTCTTTATCTTGTACAAAAAGAAAAACAAGAAGTATGCAGTTAGGGAAATATTTTTGGATCATTGTCGGTTTTTTGTGTTTTTGTTTTTTTCTCATTTTTTATTTTTTTGTGGGTGATCCTTTTTCTGTCAAAATCAATTTTGAAGGAGGGCCAGAAGTTACGGCGTCTGTTGCTGATGATCTCAGAGAGATGAAACAAGGTCTTGCAGGAGTGAAAGAACTCTCTGATAATGAAGGAATGTTATTTGTCTATAAAGAAACGCAAGAAGAAGTGAATTATTGGATGAAGGGGATGGTGATTCCTATAGATATAATTTGGATTAATGAGAATAGGGTTGTTGGAGTGATAGAAAATATTCCTGTGGAGTTTACAGAGCCATTGACTATTTATACATCCTCGGTCCCCGTGGATCGAGTTTTAGAGGTGCGTGCAGGATTTGCGAAAAAATACGGAGTCAAGATAGGGGACAGACTTGACATTCAACTGCAATAACGTTATACTTTTCCCACATTTTATCTCATTCATAATTTTCGCAGGCACACTGGATTGAAGATCACAGGAGCCGCGTCTACATCTATGTTGGCAGTGATTCAAGCTGGAGGAAAACAATACCTTGTCAAAGAAGGGCAAGAGTTACACATAGAGCTCTTAGAACAAGAGCCAGGAGCAACACTCGATTTTCAACCTTTTTTGGTGACAGATGAAGAAGGAACCGATGTTAAAGTGGGAACACCAGAAGTGAAAGGTGCCATGGTGACCGCAACCGTTCTCGAGCACGGAAAAGAAAAGAAAGTTTCCGTGATTAAGTACAAACCAAAAGTCCGTTATCGTCGAAATGTTGGTCATCGACAACCATTTACTAAAATCAAAATTGAAAAAATCACCGTTTAGAACGGTGATTTTTTACAAAGAAATATGTTATGCTAATCGCATATGGATACGATTCGGTTACTCGTTCAAAAGAATTATCACATTGGATTGATTGAGCATGTGACTCGTCTTCCTTCCTCAGGAAACCAGACCTTTCTTGTTCATGCGAGCTCTGGAGATTTTGTTATTCGTTTTAATCCCACAAAGGGACCGCAAGCGCGTGAAAAAGAAGAAGTGATGGAGGAAGTTTTGTTTTTACACTATTTGCAACAATGTGATATTCCCGTCGGAGAGGTCATTCCGACACGATCAAATGATTTTCTGGTTGATTTTGAAGGATCCTACGGATTTTTACGAAGATTTTTGTCAGGGGAAGCGCTTGGGAATCCAAATAAAGAACAGATTGCCATGGCCGGTGAAATGCTCGGATCTATTCATCGCGCATCTGAGACTTACGTACCAACTTATTTACGTGCGCACAAATGGGATCTTGAACGTGTTGGCACTTATTGGCAGGAGAACAAAGTCGCCATTTTGGCATCTGATGTTTTGCAAGCTCAGGATTTTGTTCATTCATTTGAAGAAAAACTAAAAACGATCATTTTTCCAAACACCCTTCCAAGTGGCATGCTCCATGAAGATTTTGGAAAACGGCATATTCTTTGGAAACAGGGAAAGATTGTTGGAGTGATCGATTTTGATCGCAGTTATGTCGGGCCATTTATTTTAGATATAGGGCAAGCGATACGTGGATGGTGTACAAATCAGGAGGAGGTTGGAGCTTTTTTGGAAGGGTATGAGTGTTCGCGCATGCTTCATGATTTAGAACTGGATGTTCTTGAACAGGCAATCGTTTTTGCTTTTTTGGAGCGCGCACAAGCTTTTTTGATGCGCGGAATCAAAGAACAAAATGTTGATTTGATCGAATCAGCCATGCAAGAACTTCAAGCGATTTTGTAAAAACAAAAAACCGAGACCTTGCGGGCCTCGGACTAGCCATAAAGGCATTCATCCAAAAAGTTGGGCGGGATCGGTGAAAAGACTGGCCCGTTTTTTGTTGCCTTTGCTTGTATCAGATGCAGTCTTGCATGAGCACGACTGAGACGTACCAAATCGTGTTCGATTTCCTTGCGTTGCCAAAGTTGACGGAACACGCAACGGGCAATACCAGGAACGTTTCGTAGATCATTTTTTCGATGTGTTCCATAAAAACGTCCTCGATCATTATCCCAATCATAACGACCTTCTTTAAACCAGATTTGCGCGCGTCCAAGCCAAAATTGCACATGCGTTAGCGGATCAGCCTGGATGTAAAAAACATGATCATAGTCATTCAGGGGCAAAAGACCGTTTCCTGTGGCGCCATGAACATCTTCGATCAGAACAATTGTTTCTCTTTCCAGACTTTGAAACGTAAAATCAATGAGCAGGTCTTCATCATCCTTATGACGCAAATGGGCAAACCGATCAACATCATAGTGCTTTACCTGTCGATCTGTTTGTGCAAGTTTGATTTTGAGCTGTTGATAGAGATATCTGCGAAAATGGGATTTTCCCACATTTCCAATCCCGGTAATGAGAACACGCATGATCGGTCTCCTTTGAAAGAGCAGGAGATCAACGTAGCGTAGTATTGGCGAAATGTCAATGATTTGTTATGCTAAAAAAGCAACACGTGCCAAAGGAACTCTCATGCGAAGACCCTACGTCAAGCCTGTATTTCGCCGTGCTCCGCATGGTCTCGATTTCGTTCTTTCGGCCATTCGTCAGGGATGGCATACTGTCTGTCGGCAGTGTTCAAGTTGTCATGGTTGTCGATAGGTAATAATGTTTCTTCACATCGCTTCAACTGCGATGTGTTTTTTGTTATACTAAACGTAATTATGGAGGAACCTCAAGTGAGTACCAGACAACTGCTTGGTGTCCTTTGGACTCATGCAAAAAAACGAAAGGGAATGATGTTCCTCATTATATTTTTTGTTATTTTTGCGCAGCTTGGAGACATTGTACATCCTTATATCTATAAACTATTTATTGATGGAATTTCAAAAAATCATTTCTCTTTGGTTCCTGAAACACTTATCCATCAACTTTTTATTTATATATTAGCGTTAGTGGGTATTAGTTTTTTCAGTTGGATCTGTTGGCGTTTTAGCGCTGTTCTTGCTTCCTATTTTGTTCCGTTAACAATCACAGAACTTTGTCGAAGCATGGCATTAGCCCTTTTTGCTCACTCTGTTCGTTTTTATCAAAACAATTTTTCTGGTTCACTTGTAAAAAGAATTTTTCGTATTGGAGATGCTTTTGATGATCTTTTTGGTGCTTTGGTATGGAATATTTCTGGTTTGGTCATTGCTCTTCTTGGAAGTTTTATTGTGTTATATTTGCGTGAGCCCATGATTGCTCTTGTGCTTTTTGTTGGGACCCTTATCATGGTCTTTCTGCATTTTTTCTACTCGCGTTGGAAAATGAAGTATGACATTCTTATGGCAGAAGCAGATTCAAAATCTGCAGGAGAATTTTCTGACATGATTACTAATTTTGAGAACATCAAATTGTTTACAGGGGTTCAGCATGAAAAAGGACGTTTGAAGAAGGTTCAAGGAGCCTGGTCAGCAATGGCAATTAAAACATGGCAATTAAGTGAAATTGCTGATGCTGCACAAGCGGGGATCGTGATTATTGTAGAATTTGTTTTGCTTTATACAGCCCTGCATTATTGGAGAATAGGTGTTTTGACTGTTGGAGATTTTGCGTTGATTCAGGGATATTTCATGACAATCATCAGTAAAACGTGGAGTCTCGGTCGAGTTATTCGAAATATTTATCGTGCAATTGCTAATGGAAAAGAATCAGCAGGAATTCTTTTAATGATGCCAGAAATTCGAGATGTGAAAGGGGCAAAGCCTTTGAAGATTTCACAAGCACAGATTGTTTTTGAGAAGGTTCGTTTTGGGTATCAAAAAGGGCAAACGGTTTTGAAAAAGTATTCTATGACCTTTAAAGCAGGAAAACGTTATGCTTTAGTTGGTCCTTCTGGGAGTGGAAAGTCGACCATTGGGAAAGTTCTTCTGCGTCTATTTGATCTTCAATCAGGCCATATTTTGATTGATGGGCAAGATATTAAGAAGGTGACGTTGGAGAGTTTACGATCATCTATTTCTGTGGTGCCACAAGATCCGGTTTTATTTCATCGAACTTTAATGGAAAATATTCGCTATGGGAATCGAGATACCACTGATGAAGAAGTGATTGAGGCAGCAAAGAAAGCACGATGTCATGAGTTTATTGAAAATCTATCTGATGGATATGAAACTTATGTTGGAGAACGGGGAATCAAATTGTCTGGTGGAGAAAGACAGCGTGTTGCCATTGCTCGAGCCATTTTAAAAAATGCGCCAATCCTTGTGCTTGATGAAGCAACTTCTAGTTTAGATTCTGAATCAGAGTCGTTGATTCAGGAAGCTTTGGGTGAACTCATGAAAGGAAAGACGACTATCGTGATTGCACACCGCCTTTCCACGATTATGAAAATGGATCAGATTGTGGTGATGGAGCAGGGGAAAGTGGTTGATGTTGGTTCACACAAACAACTCTTACGAAAAAAGAAAAGTCTTTATCGAAAGCTTTGGGAAATTCAGGCGGGAGGATTCATTGGGGGATAAGAAAAACCACCCTTTGACAAGCTTAGGGTGGTTTTTTGACTAAGAAGATTGTGCAAGTGCCTTTCGGAGTTGTGTGATCATCTTTTGATATTCGTCATCTGACAGGAACCGTTCGGTTTCATCCATTTTAATAGGTGTGTGTGGGTCATCATCAAATTGACGAGGGAGAATATGACAGTGGACATGTGGACAGAGGTTTCCATAAATGGCGTAGTTGATTTTGATGGGAGCAAAAACTTTCTTTACGGCTTTTGCAACATGAGCAATTTCTTTTATGAATGTACTTTGCTGTTGATCTTCAAGTTCGAAAAGTTCATTGGCATGGCGTTTGAGAAAAACAATCACCCACCCATTACAGGATTGATTTTTTGGAAGGCGAACATAGCTTTGATCTAGTTCTTTGATAAGAAAACTGTGTTTGTTTTCTTTTAAATGAATATCTTCACAAATGGGACAGTTCTTGCCTTGAAGCATTTGTTGCCATTCTTGAGTATTCTTCCAAGTCATACGTGTGAGAGTTTGATAAGAAAAAACCGCCCTGAGAAATTCAACGGCGGAATTGAGGAATAAGACTCTTTATCCCAAAAGGATTTTCATGGGCAACATCTTCGCGAAAGACAATGAAATGAAGATGGTCTCTGTCTGTGACACCATTTTTTCCGACTTTTCCAATAAGTTGACCTGCTTTGATCAGTGATCCAATTTCCAGACCAAGTGTTCGAACGGAACCTTTTGCCAGATGACAGTATTGTATGCGTTCCATTCCGCCAACATGTACAGTCAGAAAGTTGAGGTGATCACGATGAAGATATTCGCCATTTTCATCTTTTTCATCACCCCATTCATCATTGCAGTCAACAAGCTCAATAATTCTTCCATCCTGAGCAGCCAAGACAGGTGTGCCATCAGGAACAAGAAAATCAATCGCGTGCAAGAAACAACTGATATGAGAATCCGGGCTTTGACAGCACCAGAAACCACCAAGTTCATAAAGTTCGGTTTCAGGAATACCCTCCAATAGTCTTAAGGGTGCTCGCAGAGGATCGACCATGTGGTGTTCGGCAATTTTCTTCCAGTTTTTCAACGTCCATCGACCAGCTTGCCAAGGAGTGAGTGGAAGAGGATAAAAGAACGTGAGCTTTGATCTCTCACCATCATGCCAAATAGGGTCATTGGCATGTTCACGTAATGCTTTCATAGTCATTGTCCTATACCTCCCACGTGAACGGCTTAAGTCTTGCGTTGTTTTATTTATCACATTTGAGAAAGAGAATCAATGATCAAGATTTGGATGCTTTTCTTTCCTTAATGGCATCTCCGAGAGTGATTTCATCGGCATATTCAAGGGTGGCTCCGATGGGGAGTCCTCGTGCAAGTCGTGTGACACGGACATTCAAAGGTTCTAACTGTTTTGTCAGGTACATCATGGTTGTTTCTCCTTGAATGGTAGGGGAAAGAGCCAGAAGAATTTCTTTTACACGAGAATCATTTTGAATTTTTTTGATCAATTCTCGTATGCGCAAGGTGTCTGGAGTAATACCATCCAGAGGATTCAATACTCCGCCAAGCACATGGTAATACCCGTTGTATTCGTCTGTGGCTTCAATCGTGGCAATATCACGAGATTCTTCAATCACACAAATTGTCTCATGATCACGTGATTGATCTTGGCAAATATCACAAATTTCCATTTCTGTATACGTAAAACAATTTGGGCAAATCCGAATTTCTTGATGTAATCTTTGGAGCGCAACTCCCATCATCTCAACATCTGTTTTAGATTGTTTGAGTAGAGAATAAACATAACGTAGCGCTGTTTTCGGACCCACGCCAGGTAATCGTGAAAAAGAAGAAACAAGATTTTGAATCGGGTCAGGGAACCGACGCATAGTTACATATTCAGATTTTTTAGCATATCAAGTCCACCCATTTCTTTCATTTTCACAGCCATTTTTTTCTGAACATTTTTTATGGCTTCATTTGTTGCTTCTTTGATCGCTTCTTGTAATTTTTCTTTATCTTTCATTAAATCATCATCAATTTGAACAGAAAGAATTTTTTGATTTCCGTTGATAGAGACAACAACCTTTCCGTGCGCAGCACGACCTTGCTCTTCGATTAACTCTAATTCACTTTGCATGGTTTTTGCTTGGGTGCGAATATCTTTTATGGCTTTGATTTTATTGAACATAGTGGTAGTTAAGATTTGTGATTCTTATCATACGGGAAAAAAGGGCTGTTTTCAATGGCTTGGAAGTTCGTGCGAAGGAAGAGAAGGAGACATTCCCGGAGAAGGATCTATAGGAGGAGGAATCATGGTTGTTTTTGGGGAAAAATTTGGAGGAATTTGTGATCTTGTATTTGCGGGAGGAGTGATTTGTTGACGTCTTTCTAAACTGAGGAAAGAAGTACGTCGACCATCAAAGAAAAGACGAATCACACCTGTAGGTCCATTGCGATGTTTTGCAATATGAAGTTCTGCAAGATTTTTTTCCTCAGGAGAGAGATCTTCTGGTTGATAATTACGATCAACAGCTTTTCTATATAAAAACATTACGACGTCTGCATCCTGCTCAATAGAACCAGAGTCACGCAGATGAGAAAGACGAGGAATGGCAGGTTTTGTGGCTTCAACTGCACGGGAGAGCTGTGCTAAAGCAACCACGGGAATATCGAGTTCACGAGCGATTTGTTTTAATCCTCTTGAGATTTCTGCCACCTCTTGTACACGATTATCTGAATTTCCTCTCATACGACCTTCCATAAGCTGAAGGTAATCGATGATGATCAAACCAAGTCCGTGTTCGGTTTTGAGACGTCGTGCTTTTGTACGCAACTGCATGACGTTTAGCATGGCATTATCATCAATGAAGATAGGGGCTTCAGACAAATCTCCAAGAGCTTTTCCAATACGAGGGAAATCATCATCACGATCAGAAAGACGTCCTGTACGCAATTTCCACAAATCTACATTTCCTTGCGCACAAATCATACGATCAACAAGTTGTTCTTTTGCCATTTCCAAAGAAAAGAGTGCCACCGGTACTTTTCCTTTTACTCCCACATGTCGTGCCATATCCAAGGCAAGAGAGGTTTTTCCTACCGAAGGACGAGCAGCCAAAATGATCAGATCAGATTTTTGCAATCCTCCAAGGAGACTATCTAATTCAGGGTACCCTGTGGCAAGTCCTCGAAGTTTTCCTCGTTCGCGGTGAAGTTCATCAATACGTTCAAAGGCACCACTTAAAACACTACGAATAGGAACAAAAGAATTTTTGTTAAATTTTCCTGAAACATTAAAAAGTTCATGCTCTGCTAGATCAAGGGTTGCTTCGATATCTTCTTCTTCTTCATAACTTAATTTTGTAATTTGTGAAGCCGCTTGAAGAAGACGACGCAAGGTTGCTTTTTTTTGAATAATTTCTGCGTAATGAACCACATGGGCTGAGGTTGGAACGGCATTACTGAGTTCTACTAAGTACGCACGACCTCCAATTTTTTGTAGGATTCCTCTTTCTTCCAATCGGTTTCCCAAAGCGAGAATATCAATAGGTTCGTGGCGTTCAAACAATTCTAAAATCGTATCAAAAAGCAAGCGATGAGAATCACGATAAAAATCATCTGGACTCAAACGATCTGCAACACTTACTAAAGAATCTTTATCAATCAAAAGACTTCCAATAAGGGATTGTTCTGCCTCAAGATTGTGTGGAGGAATACGTTCTGTTGCCATAACAGGCACATCTTATCATGCTCTCTTAAGTGAGCAAGGAAGGAACTCTGGAGAAGGTGTGATATAATTGTGGAGAAAATGATATTTTGTTTCTATGACACGTTCCCAAATCACTTTTTTTCGTGCAATTGGAATGATGATTGGTTCAATTGTTGGAGTAGGAGTTTTTGGTCTCCCTTATGCGTTTTCTCACAGTGGATTTTCTTTGGGTTTGCTTATTTTACTTTTGATGGCTGGTTTGCTCACTTTTTTACAACTTATGTACGCTGAAGTGGTGATGCAAACAAAAGGGAAACATCGCTTGGTTGGGTATACACGTCTTTATCTTGGCAAAGGATGGAGTATTTTAGCCACGATTTCTTTAATGGCTTCCATGTGGGGAGCTATGCTCGCTTACATTATTGTTGGAGGACAATTTTTTCATTTGCTTATCGGGGCTTCGTTTGGACTTCCAGAAATTGCAAGCTCTTTTGCCTTGGCTGGTGTTGCAAGTTTTTTTATTTATCGCGGTCTAAAGTTTGCCTCAAAAATTGAAGTAGTGATTATTGGTCTTCTTCTTTTTCTCTTTGCGTTTATTATTCTTGCTTCTCTTCCTCATCTTCGTGTTGAACATTTATTGACCATAGATTGGAAGCAAGCCTTGTTGCCGTATGGTGTTGTATTGTTTTCTTTGGCCGGAGCAGCCGTTGTGCCTGAATTAAAAGATGTTTTAGGAAAAAGATCTTCTCAAATTGGAGCTGTTATTCTTACAGGAATGGCTGTGATCACAATTTTGTATATTTTGTTTTCTTTTGCCGTTGTCGGAGTAACTGGCCCTGAAACTGCAGAAGCAGCATTTGATGGTTTAGTTCCTGTTTTAGGAAGTGTTTTTGGGTTTGTGGTTGCACTACTTGGTTCACTCACAATCCTTTCTGTGTATATGTTGATTGGAGTGGAATTACAGAATATGTTTCGGTATGACTTTAAATTGATTCAGCCTGTTGCATGGATTCTTTCTGCTGGCGTACCCATTTTTCTTTTTCTCGTTGGATTGCGGGAATTCATTTCGCTTGTAGGATTTGTCGGGGCTGTGTTTGGTGGAATGATCGGAATTTTTATTGTGATGACGTATCAAAAAATGAGAAAAGGACTTGAAAAGGAACACCATCAATGTTTACACGTTCCTTCCCTAGTGAGTTGGATTTTGATTGGGATTTTTCTTTCAGGTATTTGTCTGGAAGTTGGACGAATTCTTTTATAAGAAAAGACCCTTTTTGAGAGCCTTGTTGAAGGGAGATCCGGTTTCGCCGGCTTTTTTGTTTGTGAAAATAGAGAAAGGAAGTTTGAAAAAGAAAAAGCCCCTAGGAAGGGGCATGAGAAAGGAGAAAAAGACTAGGGACGAATGAATTGTTCCTGAAGGGTGCGTACGGCTGTGGTCGGTGTACGACAGAAATGATCGACTCGCTGGCGTCCGCCATTCCAGTCTCCAGAGCGACCAATCGCTACAATGGAAACTTCTTCATGATCTAAGAATTGTGTGGCAATACGCTCGTGGATTGGT
>MGEY01000013.1:0-243 GCA_001791615.1 Candidatus Uhrbacteria bacterium RIFOXYA2_FULL_40_9 | reverse complement strand
CGGGGGCTGTTCTGCTACCTGGAAGATTTCCTCAGGTTGCCAGATTACACGAACACGTGCACTTCCATTGAGTTCGCGTTCGATCTGTGCGGCTTCTGCGCGGTGGTTGCGATGGATGATCAGGATGCGGGGACGACCTTTGGCCACGGTTCCTCCTGGAGTGTGTGGCGTTGTACTCTTCGGTTGAAAGAGCAAAAAAAAGGATAGCAAGAATGAGCCAAAACGTCAATAAAAAAAGGCTCT
>MGEY01000012.1:12396-22452 GCA_001791615.1 Candidatus Uhrbacteria bacterium RIFOXYA2_FULL_40_9 | reverse complement strand
CTTTGTTCAGCTTGTATCGTTCATGAAGCATCACCTTGTTTGACATAGAGCCTCACTTGTACAGACTAAAAGGATCAAATCTAGTAATAACGGTTTCTAAATTAACCCAATAAAAATGCAAAAACTGTCATTTCAAGACCTGACCCCAACTACACGCAACTACATCATCTCCTCCAATTGATCTACATATTGCTTCAAGCTAAACTGTTTCATTTGATGTTGAAAATCCGTTCCGCGCTTTTGAAATTCTGGAAGATGTTGTTTCAACTGATCAATCGCTTTTTTCAATTCTTCTACACTTCCAGGCTGAATCAAAAATCCATTTTCTCCATCTCTAACCAATTCCCCCACTCCTCCGATATTGGAAGCAATCACAGGTACACCAGCCTGCAAACTTTCATAAATAACCGTTGGGGAATTTTCATAACATAAAGAGGGAACAAGCGTGGCATCACAAATATCAAGAAGCTTCACCAAATGATCAAAAGAAACAAAACCATGATAGAGAATCCGGGCATCGCGCTGTGAACGACCTGCAATATATTCTGCTAAAGACCCTTCTCCTGCGATATGAAGTTCAACATTTTCATCCATCTGTCCCATCACTTCTAATAATTGTAAAAGCCCTTTGTGCTTTTCAAGTTGACCGGCAAAAAGAAGACGTATCTTTCCATCTCCTCGTGATTCGCGAAAACGTAATTCAATATCTGGCGCTGGATTGGGGATTGTTCGAACATCACTTTTTGGAAAAAATCCTCTGTCTTGATAAAAATTTGCCAAAAATTGCGAAGGAGAAATGACCACTTCAGGAGAGCTAATCAAACGTTGGACTTGTCGCTCATACCAACGTCGCAAAAATGATCGATTAATCCATGCCTCTTCTTGGCCTCCCATCACAAGCCCGCTTGGAACAGAAAGTTGAACATCATGAAGTGTGTGAATCTGTCGAAGCCCTAAAGCTCTCATCACCTTAAAGGCTTGTAACCCAAACCCTTTCATATTATGTGTAAGCACCACATCTGGTTGTTCTTTCTCAAGCACACGACGCAAACATCTGGCAGGTTGAGGATTCCAAAGATCGATCAAATGCCACCCTAAACGAAGAACAAATGGCTTTCCACTATCATGAATCACATGATAAAAATTGAATGGAAAAAATCGATAAATACGTTCTACATGTGTATCTGTGACTTCAAGATGAAGAGAGGAAAGATTTTCATAAGGCATCGTAGTCACTACGAAAACATCATGCCCGCGCATAATAAGCTCTTGAGCAACGCGTCGCGCAATAATTTCCGCTCCCCCGCGTGAATAGGGACGATAAAGATTTGTGATGATTCCTATTTTCATATACGTGTTGAATAGTGACGTGATGACTGCTGTTCTATAACTGAACAATATGTCTGCTCGAGCTTGCTCACAAGTGGCTCCCAAGAAAACGTTGATTCAACACGTTTTCTTGCAGAAAAACCAAGACGCTCACGAAGATCAACTTGTTCAAGCAAAAGATTCATGCCATGAATCAAACTTGTTAAATCATTGGGTTCAACAAGAATCCCTGTTTCTCCATCTAGCACCACAGAACGCACTCCTGGCAGACGAGAAGCAATGGTTGGAATACCACTTGCAGCTGCCTCCAAAGCAACAAGTCCAAATGCCTCTGCGTGTTTTGTGGAAGGAAAAAGATGAACATCTGCACAACGGTAATACCGTGGAAGGTCTTCATCACTTGCCCCTCCGACAAAATGCACTTGAGAAACAAACGGCTTTGAAACAATTTGTTCTTCATACAAACCTCGTAACTTTCCTTCTCCCACAATCACTAAATGCCAACGATTCGTTGTCAGATGTCCAAGAGCTTCAAGAATAACAGAAAGACCTTTGAAATGATGAGCAGCGTCTAGCCCTCCGACAAAAACAAAAACAGGTGCCGTCAGTGGAATCCCGAGAGACTCCCGTAAATCTGGTTCTTTCCCTGGATAAAATCGCTCTGTTTCTACCCCAAAAGGATGAATCTCAATCCGATCTTGAATACTAGAAATTTCATGAAGAGCACACACATCCGCATAATCTTGTGAACTCACCAAAATACGATCTGCTCGCGAAACAAGCCAAGGAAAAAGCAAACGACGATGCATACCAAAAAATGCCCCTTTCAAACCATGGGCAGCCGCATCCATATGATAGGTCATCACAAGCCCTTGATCATCACGAATCGCTTTTCGCACAATAGCAGGTTCTGCGCCTCCAAAAAAAGGATAATGCAAATGAACAAGATCAAACCCTGAAAGACGTTTATAAAGAGAAGGCACAATACCTGCATTTCCCATGTGTACAGGAGAAGGCACTCGATGGACATAGGAAGGATCTTCTTTCACTTTTTGATAACGAGGAGTGAATACATGGACATTATGCCCGCGTTCACGTAATCGCTCCGTGTATTCAAAAGCCACTCGGCCAATGCCACCTTTATAAGGAGGATAGGTACAAGCAACTTGAGCAATTTTCATAATGAATTACCAACGTATCAAAAATTTCATCATTCCCCAAATCAAAGCAAGAACAGGATTCACATATTGATTCAAAAAAGGACTTGCCACATCTTGATGTTCAATACGACCTGTAAAAAGCTTTACGATGTCTTGATCTGTCGTTTTCCGAAGAATAGCAGATTCTTTCCGTTTTTGTTTGAGATAAGACCAGGTTTTTGAACGTAGCCATTCTCGATAAACTAACAGCTTTTCAGAAATCCACCCACCTTTTATTGCAAAGAAAAGCAATGCTATTTATAATCCAAAAAGCCAAGGCGACAATAGTACGAGTGTTGAAAGTTTTAAGTGTGAAAAATGAACAAACAACCGATTTCGTTCCATCCAATAATATTTCTGAATGGAACGAGAAAATTCATAATGATGATAGGCAATAGATTTTACAGACAGAACATTGCGATATCCTGCTAATCGAATACGCCATCCAAGTTCAAGATCTTCGTGATAAAGAAAAAGATAGGGATCAAGCAAACCAACTTCTTGCAAAGTTCTTGCACGATAAAGAACGGCAGCGCCACTGGCATAAGCAATTTCTTCCCCCTCTTTTGCGGTAATGTTTTTTACAAACTCACCATTATCTCGTACAAAACCAAATCCAAGAAAGTGTACCATTCCACCTGTAGAATTAACTTTTTGAGGATTTTGCCAAAGAAGCATGAGCGATTGCACACTTCCAATCTTCACATCTGATTCTGCTAAAGCAATAGCATGCCTAAGCGCATCTGATTGCAATTTCGCATCATTATTCAAAAAATAAACGTATTCTGCTCCCTCAAGTAATGCACGTTGTATGCCAAGATTATTTCCTGAGGCAAAGCCCGTATTTTTTTCTTGAGGAAGATAGATGATCTCTGGAAGTTCTTTTCCAGATTTTGGAAGAACCTGCTCACGAATGATGGCATCACTTCGATCTGTGGAAGCATTTTCCACAATAATCAACATCAATTGATCTTTTGGATAGTTTAGCTTGGAGAGAGACAAAATAACCTCATCAAGATAAGGCTCTGAAAAATAGGAAAGATAAATGAGAGCAACTTTAGGTTTCATGATCTTTTTTTTCAGGAATCTCTGTTAACGCAATTTTTCGTACAAGGGTGGTCATATCTCGATCAATATCTTCCATGCGTACAAACAATCGAAACACAAGATAAAAAAGTACTGGAATGGAAATATAAATTGCTACATCGACTCCGCGTCCAACTCCAACAAAACGTGCAACGATTTCTGTGGTTTGTGGAAGCCACACAACAAGTCCAGTCAATACCCAAAAAAGAATCCAAAAAATGAGCCACTTCACACTCACATTTCCACGACGATACTGAACAAAAACACGCCCGACGGCAAAAAGGGCAAAGAGAATAATGACGTATTGAATCAACTGCATAAGAGAAAAAAATTAAAAACAAATGCGTCGCACAATCAACTTAAGAACAGTTTTAATGCCCACAAAAAAACTTTGACCTTTAGAAAGTGAGTAGGTGGTATAAATAGCTTTGATTGGGACTTCTGTAAAATGCAAATGATTTCGTTTGATTTCTGCAATTAACTCAGAAGATACTTCCATACGATTTGTACGAATAGAAATCTTCTCCAAAGCATCTCTTGTAAAAGCACGGTATCCAGACTGACTATCTGTCACCCATATTCCAAACAAAACAAAAGTCACGATATTTCCAATCATTTGTGCAATTCGACGATACCAAGGCATTCCCTTAAATCCTGTTTTCATGCGAGAACCTATAACAGCTTCAGCTCCCTCCTTTACAGCTTTTTCAAATAACGGAATTTCCGCTGGATCATGTTGACCATCTGCATCTAAAGTAATCACTAAATCAGCACCTTGTTTTTTCGCAGCTTCAAACCCAGTTCCAATAGCTGCCCCAAGACCACGATTGATCACATGTGAGGCAACCAAAACTCCGTATTCCAAGGAAATTTCACGTGTTCGATCTTTGGAACCATCATTTACAACAATAATCTCATCAACAAAAGGCCGAGTTCGTTTAAGAACCTCGGCAATCGTCGTTTCTTCATTAAATGCTGGGATGATCGCAATAACCTTCATACCTAAATCGTTGAAAGAAGCAGATGATTCGCTTTCATATACTCAATCGTTTTTTCAAGTCCTTCTTCAAGACGCACCAGTGGCAACCATCCAAGCTGTTTTGCACGAGCGGTTCGAGGCAAAGAAAGTTCTGAGAGGAATTCGAAGTTGTCTCCGGCAACAATCTTTGAAGAAGAACCTGTCATGCGCACAATTTGTTCCGCAACCTCTTTAATCTTTAAATCAACATCACTTCCCAAATTGATAGGACCAAGATACTCAGATGTATTCATCATTCGTATGAGTCCATCAACAACATCTGTGACATACGTGAGCGAAGTACTGAACTCTTCACCTCCATGCATAAGCAAATCTTTTCCATCAAGAGCATTCAAAATAAAATCTGGAATCAAATGACCGTCTTGCAAAGGCATACGTGGACCATAAGTACGAAAAATACGTGCAATACGAATTTCTAGTTCATGAACCTGACGATACGTTTCAAACATGGTTTCAGAAAAACGTTTTCCTTCATCATAACAAGCGCGCGGGGTGAGATGATCAACAATCCCAGTTTCCTCTTCACTCACATACGGATCTGTGGAATTGCGCTGACCATAAACAACAGAACTAGAACCAAGCAAAATCTTTGATCGATACTTTTTTGCAAGCTCAAGGACATGATAATTTCCAAGAGAATTCGAAAGGAGAGTTTGAATTTTAAATTGATCGAACTTACGGATGGAAGTTGGACAAGCAAGATGATAAATTTCTTGAATTCCTTGAAAAGGGATTTTGAAAATCGCAAGTTCTGCGTGTGTTTCAAGATTAAAAGGGATGTTGACATCAAGTCGCAAAAAACGAAAATGAGGATTTTGCATGAGAGCATCAATGTTTCGTGCGTGACTAGTAGAAAAATTATCCACACAAATCACACGATGTTTTTCCTTCAAAAGTTCTTCACACAAATGAGAACCAATAAATCCTGCACCACCCGTGACAAGAATATTCTTGTTTGAAAACGTATTTTCCATAACGTGTTTGTAAAAAAAGAGGTCTTATGCATCTTAAGGAAAGTCGAGACTTTCTTTAGTTTACCATATTTTAGAGACTCCATGTGCTCACATTGATTCCTTGCCTATCTGTTTCCTGATCAGTAAAAAAGGTTCCAATAAGTTCTGCATGGTTATTATAAATCTGCAAATGTGGACCTCCACCAGGTCCTGCTGCAGTAATAATAGAGGCTGAAGCATTTTTTTCTTCACTTAAATTCCCTACCGTCACCCGTACTCCTCCACGGAATTGATCATCATACGCAAAAAATGTTCCAATCCAACTCCCTGTGCCATTAAAAATCTGTACTTGTGGACCTCCTCCTTCATCTGTTCCTGTCACAATCTCATCACTTCCGTCTCCATCAATATCCCCTGCGGCAACAAAGACTCCTTGATCATAAGTCGTTGCATATGCATAAAATTCAGAAACAAGAGTTCCATCAAGTTCAAGAACTCTTACAAGAGGTGAGGTTCCACCTCCTTGTGAACACACAATCTCCTCTAGTCCATCACCATCAACATCTGCTGTTGTTACACGAACACTAATCTCTGTGGAACCAAAAGGCCAAAGATCCTCAATACCTGTTCCTTCTTGGGTAAATACTTTTACACGACCTCTTCCACCTGCATCTGCACATACCACAATGTCTTCACGATAGTCTCCATTCACATCTCCCACGGCTACAAAAAATCCGGTTTGAAGATCTTCTCGAAACGCATAAAACTCTCGAATCAGTGTGCCATCTTGTTCAAACAAACGAACCAATGGGCTTCCTCCTTTCCCTGGCACGGTCACAATTTCATCTTCTCCATCAGCATCAATATCTCCCATTGCAACCCGCACTCCTCCGCTAAACGCTTCATCATAAGCAAGAAACTCTGTGAGAAGTAAACCATTTTTTGAAAACACACGAACCATAGGTGGAGATCCTGCTTCTGGAACAACCACAATATTCGTACTTGGTTTAACAGATTCTAATTCTTCCCTGCTTAAACCAAACTGACCAGCAATAGAAAAAGCGCGTGCCACATTGATTCTTCCTGCCCCCATTTCTCTTCGTCCCACAATGCCGATTTGCACAACAGGATCAACAGAAAGTTGCAAAATTATTTTTATTTGTGAAGGGGTCAATGTTGGATACTCTGCGATAAGCAAAGCAACAGCCCCTGACACAACGGGAACGGCCATGGAGGTTCCAGACCAATAGCCATGATAGTATTCTTCCGAAAACTCCAACCATTCATCATCTTGAAAAAACGTTGAATAAAAATCTGTTCCTGGAGCAGAAATGTCTGTGCAGTATGAGCCGTAATTAGAAAAAATCGCTTTTGTATCATCCTCTTGTGTAGCAGCCACCCCAATCACCCAATCATCTGAACCCGCTCCATTAGTAAAACAAGCAGGATAAGAAGGATAATGATTGATGTTCAGTCCTCCATCAGAATCATTTCCTACAGCAGCGACGGTCACAACTCCTGCTTCATAAGCCTTTTCAACAGCCTCTTGAAATCGTTCACTATAATCGTAACCGGCAAAACTCAAATTAATCACATCAGCTCCATTGGTTGTTGCATACTCGATTGCTTTGCGCACCGCTTCTGAATCACCAACTCCATAATTATCTAAAACACGCAATGACATGATCTTCACAGACCAATTAATTCCAACAATTCCTTCTGTATTGTTTCCCACAGCACCGATGGTTCCGGCAATAAAGGTTCCGTGAGATACGGCATCTTCTTCAAATCCAAGCCCAACATCGGGAATTGGCATATTATCCTCATGGACAAAATCCCAACCATAGACATCATCGATGTAGCCATTTCCATCATTGTCAATTCCATCCTCGGGAATTTCTTTTTTATTCACCCAACTATTGTCTGCAAGATCTGGATGATCAAAATCAACTCCTGAATCAAGCACAGCCACAATCACCTCTGAAGAACCTGTTGTTGTTTCCCATGCTTCTGGAACCCCAATATGATCCAAATACCACAATGAATCCAAAAAAGGATCATTCGGAGAAAGAGCAAATGCTGGTTGAACAAATGAACAAAAAAGAAGGAAAAAAGAAAAAATTTGTTTCATAAACTATAAAGCAATATGAGATCCTGATTGAATAACATCTTCTATCAGGAACAAACTATCTATCACTTCTCCCTCTTGATTAAAAACACGTAATTGAGATCCTCCTGTGCTTGTGGGAATTGTGTAGATTTCAATTTCTTGATTGTGATCAAGATCTCCTGTAGCAGTCATGACTCCCCCTAAAAAAGTCTCTTCATATGCTAAAAAGGTTTTTTGTAAAACACCAAGTGATGAATAAATAAAGACCCTTGGATTCGCCCCAATCCCTTCAGAAACAAGAATCTCTGCGAGATGATCACCATCGATATCTACAACTTCTATTTGAGGAGATGATCCCGTATTCTTTATAAACACAGGAAAAGATCCAATATAATCCCCTGTTTCATCAATACTCATCAAAAAAGTACTTGTTCCTTGGCTTGTGTAAACAACTAATTCATCGCCTTCCTTTGCATCGATGTTTCCCACACCAAAAGAAAGGGGTGTCACACTTCCCTGAAAACGATCAATCTCTTGCAAAAGAAGCCCATCTTTATCAAAAATTTTTATCAAACCATTTCCTTTTTGATAAGAAGTTGCGATGATTTCATCTTTCCCATCCGCATTTACATCACCCACTTTCACCTGAATACCACTTCGATCTTGCTCATCGAAAGCAAAAAATTGAGATAAAACCTGACCACTCATATCAAAAATACGTACTTGTGGACCCCCTCCAGAACCCGCTCCAACAATGATTTCTTTATGTCCATCTCCATCCAAATCTCCTTTAGCTAATGATACTCCTCCGGTAAATTGACGATCGTAAGCAAGAAAAGATCGAACTTCCTCACCATTTTTATCAAAAAAATACACAAGTGGGGGCGATCCTGTTCCTAAAGAAAAAAGAAGAGCCTCTTCGGGATCTAAAGGAGTGGTAGATAATCTTTTCGGTTTTTGGGCAAAAGCATGGGCAGCTTGAATTGCTAAGGAAGCATTCACAATTCCAGAACCCAAGAGTGATTTTCCAATCAAAGCAGATTCTTTAATAGGGTTTGTAGAAAGTCGAAGGGCAAGAAGAATTTGCTGAGGTGAAAGAGAAGGCTCCGCCGCCTTCATAAGAGCAACAATTCCGGTCACAATCGGTGCGGCTACAGAGGTTCCTTCCCAAGGACCCCCATAGAGTGTTGAGAGTAAAAGAACTTGTGGATCATGATAAACCATGCCAAAGATCGTTGTCCCAGGAGCAGAAACATCTACGCAACCAGATCCATAATTAGAAAAATCTGCTTTTTGATCTAACTTGTTTGTGGCTGCCACTCCAATAATATAATTCTCTTCTTGATTCAAATCATAACACGCAGGATAGACTGGATGTTCAAGAAGATTGATATTTTCATTCCCTACAGAAGTGACAATCACCACTCCTTGTTCATAAGCCCATTTGATTTCCTCAAATAAATAAGGATCCAGTTCACTAGCAGTAAAACTTAAATTGATCACATCAGCTCCATTCTCCACAGCATAACGAATGGCATGACGGACATCGTAAGAAGAGCCGATCCCTTCTTCGTTCAAAATACGAATAGGCATAATGCGCACATTCCAATTCAACCCAGACACACCGAGTTCATTATTTGAAAGCGCCCCAATCATTCCAGAAACAAGGGTGCCATGAGAAACAATTGCATCTTGAAACGATCCTTCTGTATGTGGTCGAGGATCAGAATCCCCATCAACAAAATCCCACCCAAAATAATCATCTTCAAATCCATTACGATCATTATCAATTCCATCTCCTGAGATTTCCCCTGTATTCACCCATAAATTTCCTACAAGATCCGGATGATCAAGATCTACCCCTGAATCAAGAACCGCAACGATTAAAGAAGGTGAACCTGTTGTTATGTCCCAAGCGTCATAAACAGAAATACGGTCTAAATACCATTGGGAGCCTAAAAAGAAATCGTTTGGAACAAGAGCGTTCACAGGAAACGCAAAAAAACACGCCGTAAAAACAAGAAAAATTGTGATGATTTTTGAAAAGGCTCGATTCATAAAGATGGGCATATTGTACCATGATCTCATTGGGGGTCAGATCTTGAATTGCCACTTTTTTCATTTTTATTAAGGATTTTGCTTACTGTTGAATAGTGTAGACCAAGATGGTCAGCTATTTGTTTCAATCGATACCCATTCAATATCCTTGCTAACATAATTGCTTCTTCTTTCCTTTTTTTCTCTGATAATACTTCTTTTGTAAAAATATCCTCTAAACTCAACCTCCCCCTCTTTTTTTCTGCTTGAGAAATTTCTTCTACTTGACCGCCGTCATCAATT
>MGEY01000012.1:11313-12363 GCA_001791615.1 Candidatus Uhrbacteria bacterium RIFOXYA2_FULL_40_9 | reverse complement strand
TAAAATCCAATCTGTTGTTAAAAACCAAACAGGATCATCAATTCCTGCTGTTAATCGATAACTGCTCCACACCCAATTTTTTGGATGTCTAACCAATTTTGCTCTGACAGGATTCAAAACAATGTATCTCGCAACCTCAAGGAGATAAAATTCTTTCTCAATAAGAAATGATTTATATCGCCCTTGAAATAGATGCCCGACTCTGTTGTGTTTCTTGTTATGTGCCTGAGCATAAACACTGTTGAGGTGCTGCATGCCATCTGAAAGATTCCCTTCGGGTGTTTCTATCAAAAGATGATAGTGATTATTCATCAAACAGTAAGCATGACAAAGCCAGTGGTAAGTTTCAATAGTCAATGAAAGAAAAAATAAAAATGTGAGCCGATCAAGGCTATTCACATAAATATCACACTTATTATTTCCTCTTTGTGTTATATGATAAATAGCACCTGGATATTCGATACGAAGTGGTCTAGCCATAGACTTTAAGTATACATAAAATTGCTAAATTCTTTAATGTTTCGCGAAAAAGTGGCAATTCAAGATCTGACCCCAAGGTGTGTGTGCGAATTTTCTCTGTCCTAAAACAAAAACGAGCCCGAAGGCTCGTTTTTGCGTAGTCTCTTTTCAAAAGAGTTTAACTCTCAAGAGAAAGATTGACTATCGGCTCCAAGATTCTGAATCTAGATCAAGATTCAAGACCAAGTAACCGTTTGCCCAATCACCGCTTGAAGAAGCGTTGATGTCATAGGCGTGAGATGAAGAACTCATATCAGACCAGATGAAGTTTGCAGCAGTACCATCACTGGTGTTTGCAGCAGCACTGGTGAAGAGCTCTAAGATCTCAGATTGTCCAGCAGCAATATCTGTTTCATCATTCAAGTACATGCTGGTTCCATTGTGAGTAGTATCACCCAAGAGATAGAAGGTCACACTATCTTCTGCAGTATCGGTTGCACCATTTACACGGAATCCTGTTGGAGTTCCTTTAACTGTAAAGGTTGCAGATCCACCAGCAGAAATTGTGGCTTCAGTATCAACAAGGGTGAT
>MGEY01000012.1:10329-11285 GCA_001791615.1 Candidatus Uhrbacteria bacterium RIFOXYA2_FULL_40_9 | reverse complement strand
CCGCTGGTGCTAAGGACAGAGTTTCCATCCTCATCAACCATGGTGACTTCTGTAGAATTGACATATTGGACACCATCTCGATAGAACTTCAAGCTTTCAACCTCTAGGGTATCAGTTGTTCCGCCATCAGACCAAGCAGTATTGATCTTGAATTGCTTCAAAGCAATAGATCCGTTTGAGGAAGCAGAAACGGTGAACTTATAGAGATCAATTGCGGAGTTGTTCACCAATGTTGTATTGGTCAAATTCACTGCCGTAACAGTTGGGATGGCCTTATACACATGGATGTTGTTTGCCGCACGTGAAGTTGAATCAGTATCTGATGTTCCGTTCGTATCTTCATACTTCACATAAGTCATGGTTGGCTTCACATTTGATTGTGAGGCACCTGCACCAGTTCCAATGTCGTTCAAAAGATATTTAAGGGTAAGTATCTTGTAGGTGTTTGCTGGAACATCAATATCTAATCCGGTCATGTGAGTGATGGTATTGCTTGAAAGCGCATACACACCTGTTCCAACGAGATCATCACCGTCGTAAAGACGAGCTTCACTGATTGCAGAAGAGATTGCTGCACTACCAACAGAGAATTTAACTTCTGTAATAGTATAAGTCTCGTTTGTTGTAGTAAAGCGGAACTTCGCAGCTTCAATCTCTTGGTTTCCTTGAACAATCTTGGCAGTTGAACTGTCATGAGCGGTTGTAAAGGTTCCTGTTGAGAAGGTAATGGTTTGACCACCTGTTTGTGCAGCGCTTGCTGTTTGTGCAGACACAGCTCCTTGACCAGTGATGGTCAATAATGGAGTCATAGTATCTGTTGTTCCAGCACCATCAGTGATGCTTGAAGCAACGTTTGAATACACATTTACATAAATGGTTGTTCCTTTTGTAATGGTGTAATCAACAGACCACGTGTTATCAGAATCTGCAACAGTGCTCTTTACAGAACTGGTTGT
>MGEY01000012.1:0-10234 GCA_001791615.1 Candidatus Uhrbacteria bacterium RIFOXYA2_FULL_40_9 | reverse complement strand
CAGTCACGCGAACATCCTCAGTTGTTCCAGCGGTTACGCTGAAAGAAGCGAGTTTATAAGCGGTCTTAGGAGCAACAGTTACTTGATCTGCATAAGAAGTATTCTCTGCAAGAGTCAAAGCGCCTTGAGCAACAGTCAATGAGTTGGCAGCTGTATCAGAACTTGGTGCTGTAAAGTAACTTCCTGTGGTTTGACGATAAGCATTGTTTGAAAGAGCTGTTGCATCAATCACCACTTGAAGGGTGTCTGCATCAGCAATTCCATTTGTTCCTGCATTATCGTAGATATCAGCTTTGACTTCCAATGTCACAGGGTCTCCAGGAGACACAACAAGGGAAGATCCAAAACTGAATGTTGAGTAAGAAGCTCCTGAACCACCATAACTTGTACAAGTTGTTTGTGTTGCATAATCACCACAGATAGCGCTTGTGCTTCCAACTTGGACTCCATCAGCGTAAATAACGCTGTTTCGAAGTGCCAATGAAGTATCGTTATCATCATCTGCGATGTTAAAGTTCAAGCTTTCTACTTTGATATCTTCTCCATAAGCCTTGAGCTCATAGGTTGCAAGGGAAACAGAGGAAGAACCATTAGTAACATTTCCAGATGGAGAAGTTGTCATCTTTGTGACAGTCAAGCTACCACTATTGATGGTTTGTGCTCCAGCTGTACGTGCAGAGAAAGTAGAACTTGCTGCTGTTGCCAAGACACCTTGACCATAATCTTGATCAAATACGACAGCATCAGCAGTGTTTCCAAGTCGAACTTGGACTGTGCGTGTTGTTCCGCCAACAATATCAGCAAGAACTTTGATTGTATGATTTCCTGTGTTCAATTGAACAGGATCATCAGAAAGATCAAACACAATGTATCCATTATCATCTTCATTTGCCACAGCATCACCATAACTTACACCAGCGATATAGAGACGATAATTCTCGATATCATCAGCATTGATGGATCCGATGTTGCGGAATCGGAGAGCATAAAGATCGATTTCATTGTTTCCAACAGTCACGGTATTTTCCCACACACGGTAATCATCTTGTGGGTCAATAGTAGCTGCTGATGGAGTGGTACTTGTGTTGAAATCAAGAGTTGCGTAGTTACTTGGTGAAGAAGCGATTGTGTGGGTTGATCCCGCAATTGGGAAAGATCCATCAGCAACATAACTTCCACTAAAAGTAATTGCACTAGCTGAAGCAACAGTAATTCCGACAGTTTGTCCACTTGTACTTGCAGCAATGTTTGAACGAACAGCAATGTTTGCTGAACTATTTGCAGGAATCGTGAAGAGTCCTGAAGAGTCATTGAAGTTGATTGCTCCACTACTTACTGTTGCAGAATCAGTCAAGCGAACATAACCATCAAAGAGATAAACACTTGACAAAGTGGTGTCTGAAGAGACGCCGGTGCGTGTCAATGTTACTCCAGTAACAGTTAATGCTGTGCTTGTTGGGTTGTTGAAAGTAAGGTGGGCAAGATCAGCAACTCCTTGACCAGCAATCAATGTGCTAGCTGCAGGAGAATCAGAAGCAAGGCTTACAGAAACTTCTGTGGTTGTGACGACTTCCTCAACAGTTGTCAATTGAGCAGCATCAACCATATTTGCGCGCTCGCTTGTGATTTCATCACCAGCGGTCATGCCATCTAGGTCAACTCCAGCTCCAGAGAGAACGTAAGAACTGTTAAATCCATTTGCAGTCATACCAGCACTTGAGACAAGGCGAGCTTCGCTATCCCAAACAAGGTATGTTCCATCATCACCAGTCAAAAGCATTCCATTGTATCCTTCGCTTGCATCATCAAGAGAAGAACCAACAGTATAATCTACAAAGAAGACATCTGGGACGTCATCAATGAAGGTGTTCCAAGTACTACCAGCAAGGTCAACAGCGACTTCTTCAGTCTCGATCCAACGGATAGTTCCGTTAGTTGAAACAGCATAGGTCTTAGCATCGCTCTCAATCTTGATCCAGCGAGTTCCTGGTCGGTAAACAATGTTACCAGCAAGGGTGATGTCTGCGAGCTCTGCATCAGAGATCTCTACGACACCATCAAAATCTTCGTACCATGAAAAGTACGTTTTTTCATTAGGGAAAGAGTAGCGTTGTCCATCAGAACCGTAATAATAAACGGTTGAAAGAGTTTCGCCTTTAATAAGATCACCAGCAGCATAACTTGCAGCTGAAGCTGTCAATGGAGCAATGAAGGCAGCAATGCCGACAGTCCAAAGAATAGTTGCAGCAGCAACGAACACTGTGAAGGTTTTCTTTCCCATTCGAAGTGCATCATTCATAAATATATTTTTTACCCGGTTTGAGGCCGAGTGAACCTTTTCAATTACTACTTTTTTATTGATGGATAACGGTCTTGCGACCTCGACCTTTTAGCTACCCATCCTTTAAACGAATTAATCTCGTCTTAAATTGACGATATCGGGAATTCCCGATCTCGAATTCCTTTCAAAAGAATCCGAGATCGAGAGAGGATTATTCATCCTCTGCTTCAATTAAATATTGTGAATAGATCATTTCAATCTCTTGCAATACTTGGAAAGCTCTTCGATAGGCACCTTGATCTGCTAATTCTTGTGAAAGTTGAAGATACTCTTCTGGAGTTATGCCGAATTGCTTATACCCTTCATTGATTTGTTCAGAAGTAAACTTTTGAACTATTTCTTGAGTTGATTGAAAATCTTGGGAAAAAACATAAGCAAGCTCCTTTGCACTCTCTTCATCTTGCACGGATTCATGTGTGGAAAGAAAAACTTCAACTGCTTGATCTTTTGTTTCATCAATAATTTCTTGGACAGCTTGTTCAACCTGTTCTGTATTTAAATCAGGAGAAGAAGAAACGGTTGTGCTATAAACTTCCACTTTTCTTCCAACAGCTCTTGCTAATTCGGCATTATCTGTTCCGTTTATTCCAGAAAGATTATTTTGAATGGTTTGGGCTTCTTTTTTGAATTGCTCCATGGCAAGCAAAATTTGAGAACTTTTATCTTCACCTTGTGATGTTGAAGCAAGATCCACCATTTCTTCTAATCGACGCCCTGCAAACTCGACTTGTAACTTTGCATGTTGTTCTGCACTAAAAGCAAAACTGAGTTGCACTTGCTCAATTGCCAATTTCACTGGATACATGGCTTCGCCCGGCAAACTACTCATGGAAGTATTAACTGTTGTGAAGCCTCCTCCGAAAATGACAATAAATATGGAAAGGGCTACGGCTACTGGTTTTGCAGTCGCACGAGCCACAGAACACATGGCATAATCAAGATATTCACGCAACGTAAAAGACTCAGATCCTAAATCTGAGTCAAATCCAAGTTCGTTAGAAATACGCACCCATGCGTCTTGTGTGTGTTGTGTTTCAGAAGCCTCTCCGAAATCGGAATTATTCTCGAGGTTCTGGAGGAATTGTGTGATCTCTTTCTCGTTCATGTTGTTCTTTAGAAAACAAGGCACGGAGTTCTTTCAAAGCACGGTGAAGTCCCACACGAATCGCACTTTCAGATTTTTCTAAATAGTGTGCGACTTCTTTTGTGGAAAGACCTTCCAAATAGCGAAGGATCACAATCTCTTGATATTCTGACTTCAACTTTGGAAGAATCTTCTTTACCAAAGAGATGTCTGATCTCACCATAAGCTCTTCTTCTGTGTTTGTGGTATCTGCAACTTCTTTATTACTTTCATCAAGAGAAGTTTCTTTCTTTCTTGATCGATAGAAGTCTGCGACAACTCCGCGGGCAATCGTGATGGCCAAACTGCCAACATGATCAACTTGCGCGGTTGTCGTATAATTCCAGAGACGAAGGAAAGTGGTTGAGAGAGCGTCTTCAGCATCCTGCCTGCTCGGCAACTTTGTAGAAAGGTACCGATAAACAGGAGGTTTGTGCTTGTGAAATATCTGCGCAAAGGCACGTGGATCTTTATAGACCCGCAATCGGTAAAGGAGAAATTGTTCCTTTGAGCCTTGCACAATAGTAGTCGTTAGAAAAATAGAAACGTTACAAGATGCGCCTAGGATACGCGAAAAACGCCAAAAAATCAAGGGTAAGTTGACAAGTTTCCTTTTTTTGGCTACACTGATGTAGACAAAAAGTTATTAACACCCCTCTTTTATGCCAGTAAATCCTGTTATTCGACTCTCTGTGTCTGAAGCGGCAAGAATGTTTGGTGTGAGCCAGAGAACCATACGTCGAGCTATTCAAAATCAGGAAGTTACCTATGTAGTTGTGCAGGGACGATACAAAATCAACTTTGAATCCTTACTCCGATGGTCACAGCGAACAACGACTGTTCGAAATAAACGAGATGGGAAAGGGATTGGTCAATATGTTGATCAATGGAAAATCAAAAATAAACTCTTCTCCCCTAACCCAGAAAACCTTTCAAAAATAGATCCTGAAGCAGAATAATGTGAAGAAATATCTCTCCACAATTCTCCTTTTCTTCCTACTCTTGCTTCCTCAAGGGAGCTCTTTTCTTCTAGCAAAAAACTCTTCTCAAACGTTTGTTCAAACCGCAAACTATTTTCTCTTATCCGGATCAACCCTTGAAGACCAAGAAACAATTCAAACACTTGCGCGTTTTGATCTCATTGTCATTCCTGTCGAAGCCCAAGTTTATAATGAAGACTTTTTTCAAACAATCCGATCTTACAATGAAGACATCCTCATCCTCGCTTATATTCCAACGGTCAGCTGGAATGATGTTTATTGGAATGATAGTCTCCACGACGAATTGTATAAAGGTATAGAAAACGGCTGGTGGCTTAAAGATGCTTCAGGAAACACCAAATCTGTTTGGCCAAATACACGCGCGCTCAATCTCAACTCTGGATGGATTTCTTACCTTGCAAACTTTGTTCAAGAAGAAGTGATGTCCACAGGTTATTGGGATGGGATCTTTTACGATGAAGTCCAAGACACGATCGATTGGATCTCCCCTCTTGATGTTAATAAAGATGGAAAGAATGACACCACCACTCAAGCAAATACCTTGTGGGAAGAGAATTATCTCGAACTTTTCTCTACCACGCGTGAACTTCTTGGAGACGAAGCAATTATTATTACTAATGGAAGTTCGAACAAAGCTTTTGCTCCCTCTGTTAATGGTCGCATGTTTGAAACCTTTCCGTCTAGTACTGATTCTTTAACAGACTGGAAAAATAGCACAACGGATTATCTTCAGTTTGAAGATGAGATCGAACATGATCCAATTATTATTGTAAATGTTAATACAGAAAACACTGGAACAAGAGATGATTATCAAAAAGTTCGTTTTGGGATCACTTCTACTTTGCTTGGAAATGGTTTTTTCGCTTTTGACTATGGAACAGAAGACCATGGTCAACTCTGGACCTATGATGAATACGATGTCTATCTTGGAAAAGCAAAAGGAGAACCAGAAAATATCCTTAGTCCAAGTATGAGTTCCATTGTTTCAAGTGTATGGGAACGAGATTTTGAGCAAGGAAAGATTATTGTAAATGCCACCAACAGCCAACAAACCGTGCGACTTGATGGAGAATATGAAAAAATTCATGGCTCTCAAGATCCTTCCATCAATAGTGGTTCTATCGTTTCTACAATAACCTTGGCGGCAAAAGATGGCATTATTCTTTTACGACCTATTGATTCCCTTCAAAATGCTGTATTTGCAAATGGTTCTTTTGCACGTATTTTCACTGCTGAAGGTGCGACAAAACGCACAGGATTTTTTGCTTATGATAATTCTCAATCTGGAGGCCTGCGCGTCATTACCCAAGATATTGATCAAGATGATTCTCTTGAAACCATTGTGGCAGGAGATACTTATGTCACTATTTATCGAGAAAATGGAACTGTGGAAAAGACATTTGCTCCGTACACGGAAACCTATACTCAAGGTATTAATCTTGCTATTGGCGATTTAGAAAATGATGGAACCATTGAAATTGTGACAGGCACAGAAAATGGTGGTGGTCCGCATGTCCGTGTTTTTAATAGTGAAGGCGAGCTTATTAACCCTGGATTCTTCCCTTATAATGAAGCATTCCGAGGTGGTGTACGTGTAGGGATCGGCGATCTTAATGGGGATAACATCAATGAAATTATTTGTGCAGCAGCAGATACTGGTGGTCCTCATGTACGCGTTGCAAACAAATATGGAAAAATCATAAACCCTGGTTTTTTTGCCTATGATGAAGACTATCGCGGGGGGGCTTACATTGCTGTCGGAGATGTGAATGAAGATGGAATTGATGAAATTATCACTGGTCCAGGAGTTGGATTAGAACCCATAGTTCGTGTGTATGATCGTGATGGTCAGCTTCTTTCAGAATTTCTTGCCATGGACGCTTCTCAGAAAACAGGTGTCAATGTAGCAGTGACAGATGTTGATAGTGATGGACAAAAAGAAATCATCGCCCTTACAACTGATGTCTTTACTTTCTCTCTTTATTAATCCTCGTCATTCTGACGAACCTTGAGAACATGTATGTCTCTTAAAGAAAAAATTACTCGACGTCTTGCCTGTAATTCTGTCGGACGTCCTGAATCTGTGATTGGACGCACTTTTTGCTTGCTTTCGCACCCAGGTAAAATTTTCCTTGCTCCATTTGCTCACTGGTTCCGTCATCACTATCAAGGACACTATCGATTTGAACGAATCGTCTTTGTAATAGATCTTCTTTTGATTGGCATAGCGATTGGTCTTGGAAGCATAGCTCTTCTCCTTTCTTTTTATAAACCCCTTTCTTTTGCAGATCAAATTGCTTATGACGTTTCTGTAGCGCCAAGAGAAATTATCTCTGGAGCTCCCTCTACACTGATCATTCGTTATACCAATGAAACAAACGAAGAACTTCATAATGTCACCCTGACCGTAAAATATCCCGAACATTTCTTATTACAAGAAGTGCTTTCTGAAGAAGAGATTGTTGATGAAGGGGTCATTTCTCTTGGAACAATCCCTGTGGGAGGAACAGGATCTATAAAAATTACTGGAGTTATATTTGGAGATGTAGGAGGTGAACAAACCTTTCAAAGCAAAATGACTTTTGTTCATGGAGAAAATAAAGAAATTGGGTATAAAACAAGCGAACATACCTTCTCTCCTTCTGGCTCAACTCTTCATCTTTCCCTTTCTCTTCCAGAACAATTAATTGCTTATCAAGAAGTCTCAGGAGCTATCACTTATGAAAATACAGGAATAATTGATTTTCCAACGATCAGTGTTGTTCCACAGTGGCCTGATGGCTTTTCTCTTTCCTCAAGCAATCCTTTGCTTGAAAATGGACGTTTTTCTCTTCCCTCTATTCAAGCAGGTGAAAAAGGGGAAATGACTTTTACGGGTTATTTGGGAGAGATAGAAAACGAAGTGAGTTTTATTTTCTCTCCCTCTTTTACCTTTGGAAACACGCATTACGCACAAGAAACACTAAAACAGACCAGTCCAGTTCTTCCTCCTCAACTTTCTATAAACCACACAATTGACCGTGATTCTCTCCGTCCAGGATCAGAAGTAAACATTACAATTCATTATGAGAACATCGGAGAATCATCTCTTACAAACGTGCAGATTGGTTTTGAAACAGAGAGTCCATTTTTCACAGAAAAGAACTATCTTGTTGATCAAACAACCTATCCTGAACTTACTGAAATTCTCCCAGGACAATCTGGTGATGTTATCGTAAAAACAAAAACTCGTTCCTCTCTTATGCAAAGTGAAGCAAGAGAAGAAATTAGTACAGTTAAAACACAAGCTATTGCTATCTATGTTCTTGGTGAAAATACTGGACAAACAATTCTCAATAAAGGGACATTGATTTCATCTCTCATGACCACACCTCTTGTTCTTGAATCCTTCGCGCGCTATTCCCTTCCAAGTGGAGATCAACTTGGTCGAGGACCTTTGCCTCCGCAAGTCGGAGCAGAAACAAAGTATTGGATCTTCTGGCATGTCACTGGAACGATCAATCCTCTTTCAACAATTGAACTCTCAGGCATACTCCCAGAAAACGTCCGTTTTACAGGAAGACAAACCGTGTCACAAAATGGCGGAGTTTCTTATGATGAGGTGACAAGAACGATTACTTGGACATCAGATCGCCTTTTACCAACCCTTTTTGCTGATAGTACTGTTGTTGGTATTGCTTTTGAAGTCGGAATTACACCCACAGAAGACCAAATAGGATCGTCTCCTTACCTTATCAATGATATTCAAATCACAGGGGTTGATGAAACAACTGGTCTGTTTGTAAGTGCAGGGGGGGCATCTGCCACAACAAATCTGCCTGCAGACCTCTTAGCAACTGGAAAAGGAATCATCTTGGAGTAATAAAAAGGAAAAAAGAGAAGACTTTCTGGTCAAATCGCCACTTGAATGGAAAATGCACGACTTTCTTAAATCCAACTCGCAGAACCCAACAAATGTTGGGTTTTTTTGATATTTCTCTAAACTTACCCCCATCAATCATTGACAAAAACGGCATTTTCTGCTAAACTACGATGTTTTATGAAAATAGCCATGATTGGACAAAAAGGAATTCCTGCTCGTGCTGGTGGTATTGAACGCCATGTAGAGGAACTCTCTAAAGAGCTTGCAAAACGCGGATATGAAATCTTAGTATTTTGTCGTTCTTGGTATGGAAAGGCACAAAAGAACTATCAAGGAATTGAATGCCTTACAACTCCTAGTATTCGATCAAAACATTTAGATGCAATCACCCATACCTTTACTTCTCTCCTTCGCGCTTCTCGAGAAAATGTCGATATTTTCCATATTCATGGAGTGGGTCCATCACTTTTGGCATGGCTTCCAAAACTTTTGCAACCCTCAGCAAAAGTGATTGTGACATTTCACTGTGTAGATCGCTATCATCAAAAATGGAATTGGTTTGCCAGGTTTATGCTCCATCTTGGAGAATGGGTTGCCTGCCATATGGCAGACGAGACCATCACGGTTTCTCAAATACTTCAACACTATTGTCAAACGGCTTATCACACACAAACGACTTATATTCCAAACGGAACACAAATCCCCATGAGTCGCTCAGATGTTTCCCTTTTGAATCCTTTTTCCCTTCAACCAAATACTTATCTCATGATGTGTTCACGTCTTGTTCAGCATAAAGCTGCTCACACACTTATCGAAGCATGGAAACTCTTACAAACAGAACAACCAACCTTAACCAAAGGAAAAAAATTGGCCATTGTAGGAGGAAGTGCTTTTACAGATGATTATGTTCAAGAAATAAAAGACCTTGCACAAGGAGACGATTCTATTGTTCTTACCGGAACTCAAACAGGCGAAACACTTAAAGCCCTTTTTGCAAACGCATATGCTATTGTGCATCCATCAGAATCTGAAGGATTGCCAATTGCGATATTAGAAGCAATGAGCTATGGAAAATGTGTACTTTCTTCTGATATTCCTGAAAATCGAGAATTAACAGATGTGTGTGGACTGACATTTGAAACAAAAAATGTGAAAGATCTTTCAGAAAAAATGACTTGGATCCTTCAACATCCTGATCTTGTTATAGCCGTGGGAGAAGAGGCTCGACTCCATGTAGCAAAACAATATGATTGGAAAGATATTGCAGAGAAAACTGCTTACTTCTACGAATACGCGACCACACAACCTCCCTTCTTTGCAAAAGTCCTAAAACCACTTAAATAAGCAACCAAAAAAAACACCAAAAGGTGTTTTTTTGTTTCTTTTATTCAACAGTGACCAACGTTCGTGTTCATTCAAAGAATCCAAGAGCCAGAGCATCAAAGGGTCAAAATATCAAAGAGCCCAAGGATCTAAATAGACAAAGGAACAAAATCTTTAAGTTTCAGACTTGCTTGCCCGGCTCTGCCGGGCGGAGACGGAACACAAACTTGAAGCAAGGATCCCACGGGATGCCCCAATACACCCAAGTGCCGTTGAGCCACAGAAGACCGCCCTCGCCACGGTCCATGCTGAAGACACGCGGGCTACCATCGGTGTCTGAAATTTGTTTCATGCCCATATAGACCCAATCATCCATAGCCTGATCTAGCGTTGCTAAACGGTAGGTTGGACAAGCTTCCGGAGGAACGAGTTCAAGGCCAAGTTCTTGCGCGCGAGCGTAAATTGTATCTGTAGTTGGAACGCCCTGGATGTTAAGATCGGCCACGGATAGGCGAATGAAATCCATGTCCTGTGCGGGTTTTAACTTCCACTTTCTCCAATCTGGTTCAGCTTCATCTTCTATG
>MGEY01000011.1 GCA_001791615.1 Candidatus Uhrbacteria bacterium RIFOXYA2_FULL_40_9 | reverse complement strand
TTAACGTTTACAGATAAAGCCGCAGGGGAGATGGAAGAGCGTGTTGATCAACTCTTGCCTTATGGGTACATCAATCTTCAAATTTCAACTTTTCACGCATTTTGTGAAAAATTATTGCGAGAGTATGGGGTCGAAATTGGTCTTCCTCGTGATTTTACACTTGTGAACGAATTAGAGGCGTGGCTTCTTACACGTCAAAATTTTGATCGATTTTCTTTAGAGTATTATCGGCCTCTTGGGAATCCGACAAAACACATTCGTTCTTTACTTACCCATTTTTCTCGACTCAAGGATGGAGCAGTGCCTTCTGATGATTATTTAGCTTTTGTTGAACAACAGCGAGCAAATTTAGACGCTTCTATTAGCAATAATGAGGCAACCATGGAAATCGCTCGTTTAGATGAACTTGCACATGCCTATCATACGTATCAACAAATTCTTCTTGAAAATGATTGTCTCGATTTTGGTGATCTTCATCTTTATACTCTTCATTTACTTACCAAACGTCCAAATATTTTAAAACAGATTCGAGAGCAATATACTTATCTTCTTGTTGATGAATTTCAAGATACGAACCAAGCTCAATATGAACTGATTAAATTGATTGCTACACCAAAAAATAATCTCACGATTGTGGGAGATGATGATCAATCAATTTATAAGTTTAGAGGAGCTTCATTAGCAAATCTTCTTGAATTTGAAAAAGATTATCCAGAGGCAAAAAAAATTGTCCTTGTGAAAAATTATCGATCAAGTCAATCAATTTTAGATCATGCTTACGAGTTTATTCAACAGAATAATCCGAATCGTCTTGAAGTTCAGGTTAAAGGAGGGTTGTGCAAAAAATTACAATCAGCTTCTGAGAAAGAGGGGATCATTGAACACATTCATTGTTCAACATTGGGAGAAGAGGCAAGTGCGGTAGCACAGAAAATTTTGACACTTAAACAAGAAGACCCAGAAAAGACATGGAATGATTTTGCTATTCTTGTTCGTTCAAACGACGGAGCTATTCCTTTTTTACAAGCAATGGATCGAGCAGATATTCCTTATCAATTTTTAGCTCTGCGAGGTTTGTATCGAAAAACAGTGATTCTCGATCTTTTAGCTTATTTGCGAGTTTTAGATAATCCTTTCGATAGCCCAAGTCTTTATCGTGTTTTAGCTCATGAAATGTACGCGATTGATATGGCCACATTAGCTCAGCTTGGGTATGAGGCACAAAAACAAGGAAAAACACTTTTTGAAATTTGTCAGAAGATACGAATGGTTCCTGATATTTCTACTCAAGAAGCACAAAGGATTGAAGATATTTTTTCTGTGTTTGAGCGTTTGCAAACAGCAACACGTCAATCACGAGGATCAGAAGTGTATTTACAGGTCATTAAAGAAACAGGATATTTATCCTATCTTAATGAACAGTCTGAGCGATCAAAACAAGAAAACTTTCTTTATCTTCAACAATTTTATGAACGTTTTCGAAGTTTTGAAGCACGACACGATCATCCGGTACTTCGAAATTTTCTTTCTGAGTTTGCAGAAGAATTGCAAGCTGGAGAAGAAGGGGCTCTTTCATTTGATCCTGATGCAGGTCCTGAATTAGTGAAGATCATGACTATTCACTCTTCCAAAGGTTTAGAATTTCCTTTTGTATTTGTGGTAAATCTTGTAGATCGTCGTTTTCCAACCTCCATGAAACGTGACAGCATTCCTGTTCCAGAAGGACTTGTGAAAGAAACAATTTCTGAAGGAGATTGGCATTTGGAAGAAGAACGCCGTCTTTTTTATGTGGCCATGACCCGAGCAAAACAAGGATTATTTTTCACGTCTGCAGAAGATTATGGAGGAGCAAGAAAACGGAAACTTTCTCGGTTTTTACAAGAACTTGGATATGAAGTTCCTTCTACAAAATTACAGGAATCTATTTCTTTTCTCGAAAGAGAAGATCATTCAAAGAAACAAAAAAGGAGTGAAGAGCTTGTCTTTACTATTCCAAAACGTTTTTCCTTTACACAACTTGCAGCTTATCAAACCTGTCCATTGCAATATAAATTTGCTCATATTTTTCATATCCCTTTGTTTGGAAAATGGACTTATTCCTATGGAAAAACACTTCACAATACCCTTCATGCTTATTTTGAACGATGGATAGAGCGACGTGATGCTGGGCAAACAACAGTATTTGTGGAAACTTCATCTGAGAAAAAAAGTTCTCCTTATGTTTCCTTGGAAGAATTATTGGAAATGTACAAAGCACACTGGGAAGATGAATGGTATCAGAATGATCATCAACGGGAAGAGTATCGAAAAAAAGGTGTAGAGAGCTTACGTACTTATGATCATCTTCTCTCTCAAAAAGTGCCTTACCCACTTTTTCTTGAGCAACCTTTTACCCTAAAAATTGCGGGAGCTGTTTTCAAAGGAAGAATTGATCGCATTGATCGTTTTGAAGAAGGGGTAGAGATTATTGATTACAAAACAGGATCTCCAAAATCAGAAAAACAATTAACCAAAGAACAAAAAGAACAACTCTATCTCTATCAACTTGCGGCAAGAGATGTTCTTGGGTTAACGGTAAAAAAATTGACTTACCATTATTTGGAAGATCACTCGACCGTTTCTTTCTTGGGAACTAATGACCAACTTCTCGATCTTGAAGAAACCATGGGAAAACATCTTCAGGCGATTAGAGAAGGAAGATTCGATGCGACTCCTGGATTTCATTGTCAATTTTGTGATTTTCAAGATATTTGTCAATATCGTCAGTCTTAATTTTTTTATGGAAATACCACTTAAAGATCTTCTTCCTGATGCTATTAAACGTGCAAGAATCGGAAGACAAGTACAAGCACATACTCTTTTACAAAGAGCAGACGAAGCTCTTTATCGTCTCCTTCCTTCCTCTACAAGCAAACAAGCACGTGCTCTTTCTTACCACTATCATGTCTTAGTGATTGGGTGTCTTTCAAGTGCAACGGGATATTTTTTAAAACAACAAGAAGAAGATTTACTCCATATTTTGAATCGGGAACAGAAAGGAGAACACGTGCGTTGTATACGAATTAAAATTCTTCATCATCTTGAAGCTGAAGGGTAGAATGATTTGTGATACAATAAAAATATTATGAGATTTCGAGATTTTGTTATTCTCATGGGAGTCATGACCGTCGTCGCATGGATTGCGTGGATCGTTGTTCTTTTTCTTATTGATCCAATGAGTGCTGGGAGTCTTGGTTTTATTTTATTTTATCTTACATTTATTCTTTCTTTGATTGGAACATTAACCTTGTTTGGAACAGGAGTGCGTGTTGTTTTTCATAAAGAGGAATTGCTGTCTCGTCAGGTATCTCGTTCTTTTCGGCATGGAATTCTTCTTTCTCTGTTGATTGCCGTTTCTCTCATGTTATTTTCTTGGCAGTTATTTACCTGGTGGCTACTTTCTCTTTTTATTCTATTTCTTGCCCTCATTGAGCTTATCTTTATTAGTCTAAAAGGTACTCACCATCCACGAAAGGTGAGTGAAGACGAAAATGATCACAATTGAATACAAAAAGTGTCCAATTCGCGCTTGATTGACCTGATGAGCCAAGGTAGAATAAAGTCGTTATTGTTTTATGATTTTTTGTCCATATGCTTAATAAATTTCTTGGACATTTTTCAAAAGATCTTGGAATTGATCTTGGAACTTCCAATACTCTCGTCTATTCAAAAGATGGGGGTATTGTTATAAATGAACCTTCTGTTGTTGCCGTTAATACGCGCACAGATCAGATTCTTGCTGTAGGAATCGATGCAAAGGATATGTTAGGAAAAACTCCTCCACATATTCAAATTACAAAACCACTTGTTAAAGGTGTTATTGCAGATTTTGAAGTCACAGAAAAGATGTTGAAATATTTTATTGATCGCGTACATCATGAGTCTTTTACAATCGTGCCTCGCCCTCGGATTGTGATTGGTGTTCCTCTTGAGACAACAGAGGTTGAACGAAAAGCTATTGAAGATGCTGCTCTTTCCGCAGGAGCACGACAAGTTTTTTTGATTGAAAATCCTATGCTTGCCGCTTTAGGATCTCGTCTTCCTCTTTCTGAATCCGTTGGGATGATGATTGTCGATATTGGTGGAGGAACGACAGAAATTGCAGTGATGTCACTTGCGGGGGTTGTGACATGGAAATCTTTAGGCACAGCAGGGGATGAAATGAATAAGAATATTATTCAGTATGCTCGGGATGTCTTTAATCTTTTGTTAGGGGAGCGTGTGGCAGAAAAAGTGAAAATTCGTATTGGAACAGCCATGGAAGAAGAGGAGCCATTACAAATGGAAATGCGCGGGCGTGATTTATTAAGCGGATTACCAAAAGAGATTATTGTTTCAGATACTCAAATTCGTGAAGCACTTCATCGATCAATATCAACGATTGTGGAGCAAGTGAAAGCAACTCTTGAAAGAACTCCTCCTGAACTTGTCGCAGATATTTATGAGCGAGGCATTATTATGACAGGCGGAGGATCTCTTTTGCGAGGATTTGATCGACTCCTTGCGCGTGAGGCAGCTATTCCTGTTCGTATTGCAGAAGATCCCTTAACAGCAGTGGTACGTGGAGCAGGAATGTTACTTGATAATGAACCTCTCCTTCGAGATATTGCTCTTCCTTCCGCACATGATAGTGGAATTCTTTAGTTCATATTTTTTTCGTGAAGATTTCATGTTTTATTCCTCTCGTAAAACAAAATTTTTTCTTCTTCTTGCTCTCATGAGTTTGTTTCTGATTGTTTTTTTTCTCCCATTTCATTTTACAAATGTTCCTTTTTTAATCCAAAGTGTTCTTGTTCGTTCAGGATCTTGGGTCACTCTCCAAGTACAGCATTGGGTTGGAGCAGCAACTATTTCTCCAGAAGAATTAGAAGAACTTAAAGCTGAGCGTGATACTTATGCAGTAGATTATCAAGAACTCCTTCAACTTCGTGAAGAAAAAAGACAATTAGAATCTCTACTCAGCTTTGTTGATCGTCAACAACATTCTTATCTTTCCGCGCGCGTGATTAGTCGTAGTGCGTCAAATCTTTCTTCAGAATTTTTGATTGATCTTGGTGAAAGTGATGGAGTCGAAATAGGAACTTCTGTGGTTGCCGGAGATGGTTATTTTGTGGGAAAGGTTATTTCAACCACCACAACCACTGCAACAGTTTCTCCCTTAACAAATCGAACGAGTGCAACAGCAGCTACTCTTTTGAATGAAACACGCACGATTGGAATTGCCCAAGGAGAAGGAGGAAATATATTGCTTCTCAAATACATTCCTCAAGACGAACAGATCGAAGTTCACGATCTTCTTGTGACTTCTGGATTAGAACAACAAGTACCGGGGAATCTTTTAATTGGGATTGTGACAACTGTGACAACAGACTCAATTTCTCCTTTTCAAGAAGCCATTATTGAGCCATTTATCAAAATTCGTGAATTGACGGCTGTCGCGGTACTTGTGAAAAATACTTCTTTATGATCGTGGTACAAAGTATTTTTGGATGGATCATTCTTCTTTGGTTAGAAACATCCTTTTTCGTTTCACTCCCTTGGGGACTTTGGGCAACCCCTCTTGTTTTTACCGTAAGCCTCTATTTTTATCAGCAGCATAATTGGCGGTTTACTCTTGGATGGGTTTTTGCTTATGCAATTTTTTTAGATTTTTTTCATCTTGGAATTGTTCCTCTTGAAACCATTTCTTACAGCGTAGGAATTTTTGTTGCTTGGTTTACGGCACGTCGATGGTTTAGTCATCGATCATTCTATGGGGTACTTGCTACTATGTTGAGTGCTTACCTATCTATTATCGCTTCGCAAACGATCATTCTTTTTATTCAATGGTTTTTTCATCCTGAATGGGTTTCTTGGATGGCTTTTTATTCTTTTTCAGGATTGCGTCTTATTTTGATGAGTGGTCTCATGCTTTTTCTTTTCCCTGTTATTCAACGTGTGCAAAAACTTCTTCAAGCTTCTTTTCTTTTGTCACGGTCTTGGTAATAAATATGCGGTTTTTTTCGAGAAAAAAACAACCAGCAAAAGAAAGAACTCCTTTTATTTTACAAGAGAATGGTTTATTTGGATCAACAGGATCCATTTCCTCTTGGCAAAGGGAAATTGATGAATTCATTCTCAAAGGGAGTCGCCAAGCTGAAGGAGAAGGAAAAACTTTTTTAGGTGCAACAATTCCTAAACGACGATGGTATTTTGCGTTTACCATTGTTTTCCTGAGTGTTTTTTTATTTTTTGGAAGAGCTATTCAATTACAAATTATTGAAGGAGAAGAGTATACAGTTCTTGCAGATGGAAATCGTGTTCGTACGTATACTCTTGTTCCAACCCGTGGAATCGTACTGGATAGTCAAGGAGAAATTTTAATTGAAAATAGTCCGACTTTTACCATGAGTATGGTGATTCAAGATCTTCCTCTCTTGGGAGAAGAACGTGATGCTCTACTTGAGTATGTTGCAAATCTTTTGGGAATCCATCGAACAGAGATTGATCTTCTTTTAACAGTGCATGCACAAAATCGTCTTGATCCTATTCCGATTAAACGCAACATTCCTTACGAAACAGCTATGCGGCTTGCGATTGAAACAGCATCTCTTCCAGGATTTACTCTCCATTTTTCTTCTACCCGTTCTTATCCTTCTGCAATTCCATCACTTTCCCATGTTTTAGGATATCTTGGAAAAATCAGTCAAGAAGAGCTTGAACAATGGCAAGAATCAGGATATCGACCTGTTGATGATATTGGAAAAACAGGAGTGGAACAAAGTGCAGAAACACTTCTTCGTGGAGTGACAGGAGAGTATGTGGTAGAAGTGGATGCAAGAGGAAATGAACTTCTTGTGCTTTCTCAAACAGATCCAATCCCCGGTCAGACGATTGTTTTGAACATTGATTCTGCCTTGCAAGCCTTTATTGAAACACAGTTGCAAAAAACTTTAGAAAAAGCAGGAGCAACACGTGCTTCTATCATTGTCATGGATCCGAAGACAGGAGGAGTCCGTGCGCTTGTCAGTTGGCCAAGTTATGACAGCAACCTTTTTGCCAGAGGGATCACTGAGGATCAATATGCAGTCCTTATTGAAGATCAAGATCAACCGTTGTTTCCTCGAGCAATTGCTGGAGAGTTTGCTTCTGGATCTACATTTAAACCTTTTATCGCGTATACAGCTCTTGCAGAAAAAATTGTGAATGAGCATACCAGTTTCGTATCCACAGGAGGGTTGAGTATTAATGAGTGGTTTTTCCCAGATTGGAAAGCAGGTGGACATGGAGTGACAGATGTTCGAAAAGCTATTGCAGAATCAGTGAATACGTATTTCTATATCATTGGAGGAGGATACGATACATTTACAGGATTAGGGGTTGCTAAAATTACACAATACGCAGACTATTTTGGTTTTGGTTCTCCTACCGGGATAGATCTTCAAGGAGAAGCAGACGGGTTTCTTCCTTCAAAAGAATGGAAAGAGGAAATAAAAGGAGAGCGTTGGTATGTGGGAGATACCTATCACTTAGCCATTGGTCAAGGAGATTTGCTTGTGACACCTTTACAAATAGCTTCTGCCACAGCGACGATTGCTAATGATGGGAGGTTTTGTATTCCTCAGGTTATTGAAGGGGTCATGAAAGAAGACGAGGAACAGAAGTTTGAACCAATCTGTAAACCAATTACTGATCTTGACACGTATGCCATTCAAATCGTGCAAGAGGGAATGCGTCAAACCGTTACTGCGGGAAGCGCCCAATATTTGCAATATCTTTCAGAGGCTGTAGCAGGAAAAACAGGAACAGCACAAACTCCAGGAGATCGTCCTACGCATGCGTGGTTTACAGGCTTTGGACCCTACAAAGATCCAGAAATTGTCGTTACTATTTTGATAGAGGAAGGAGGGGAGGGATCGACTTTTGCTGTGCCTCTTGCCAAAGAGATTTTTGAATGGTGGTTTCTTTATCGATCTACATCAGATGTGTGATTGCATTTTAAATTGAGTAATTTTTTCCTTGAGCTTTGCTTCTTCTTCCAGAAATATCTGATTGTGTGCCTTATCGCGATAGAAACGAATCAAATACCAGTCATGTTCGAGTAATTGTTTTTTTTTGGTAAAAGAAAACCCAGTCTTGTGACTGGGTAAGGACGATTGTCTATAAAAGGTTGACTGTAATACCACGATTATTCGTGGCTTTTTAGATAGTTTCCAAGCCAAGCCTTGAATAACTGGAGAGCCTTCTTACGATGACTCACAAGGTTTTTTCGAACACTATCAACCTCCGCATAAGTCATGGTCGGGAATTGTTGTCCCACAAAAATCGAGTCATAGCCAAATCCATTGGTTCCTCGCGGAACCTCAGCAATCCATCCATGGCTTTCACCTTCACACTGACAGAGAATTGAACCGTCCGGCAAAGCCACCACAAAGACCACCTTGAACATGGCTGCCCGGCGGGGCATCTCAATACCACGCATGAGCTCCAAGACTCGCTGATTATTCATGGGATCAATTCGATCACGTGAAAGACCAGAGGGAGAATAGCTTGAGACTAATCCGTGTTCAACATCAACTTTTTCAAATTCGCTAAAGCGCGCAGACCATGGACCGGGCAAACCACCCAGAGCCGGAATGATCAGACCTGAGTCCTCACAAATTGTAGGGCCACCTGCATGTGCTGCATAGGCACGAGCTTTGAGCAGTGCATTTCCAACAAAGTCAGATTCTGTTTCTTCAGGGTTGATTGGATCGGTCGGCTCATAGGTACAACCCGTGGCTGTCAGAATGGCGCCGATTTCCTGAATTTTGTTTGGGTTTGTTGTTCCCAAGAAAAAGTGACGAAAACTTGTGTTCATGAGGGCTCCTTTGAAATCAGAGTGACCAACATTTTCCATTTTTCGAGAACCAGATCACTTGAACCACCACTGCGCCAAACATCCTTGTCAATGTGTCCAACATTTGGATCCAGGCTACGGAAACGTCCGCAATCCTGACTCACTTCTCCAAAAACCGTTTCCCCATCTTCAGCAATAAAGAAACAAACATCTTCAAGAACAATTCCACGGTCAGAAAGAAAATCATTCAACGCATCATACATACGCAATGCAGTCTGCTTGGCTTTTGCTGTATTGATCAAGAAATCAGCAAAAGAATCGGCAAGGGCTTCATCTTTGAGTCGGCGTCCAGTTTTGTCTTCAAAAGGATTTCGCCAGTCAAAACGAACCCAGAACTGCGGATAAGGAGCATCATGATTAAGTTTCATTCCAGCAAACAATGGATGATTTCTTCGAACTGAGATTCCGTCACAACCTACCAAGTCATGCTTGGGAGTTCCCACATGGAAAGACTTCACCACCACCTCAATGGGAGGAGCCATAGGCAGTCGTGCAATCGCTTCTTCATCCAAATCCGTGGGACGGAATGGATGGGGATTTTCACGCGTGACTGGCTGCAAGACAAGGGTCGAGAGAACAAACAGATCCGAGATATCTACATAGGTATGCTTGATTCCAGCCGGACGCAGCACTTGCTCAAGAAAAATTTTCGTTGCCTGAAGGCGCAGACGATTTGTTCCTTGAACAATGCCAGTCCGATTACTTTTGAAGCTATAAACCGTTGGTTTGTAATAGATGACAACTAAACCCAGGCCAGCATAACGAACTTCCTTGCTTTCACCTTCTACCACCAGGGGGAGATGACGAAAGCCTTTCAAAGTGAGCGCATGAATGTCAAGCATTGGTGTATGAAAGTCGATCATCGGTAGACTCCTTGAAGGGTGTGTTGGAGATGTTGGATTCTAGGGGACACAACGGGATCTTTCAGAGCCTTTTTGTTTGCAACTAGCCAAGTACTGCTTTCAAAAAGCGTTTCCAAAATAATAAGGCCATTAGCTTCCATTGTTTCTCCTGTTTCTACACAATCCATAACAAGGTCTGCATGAACAGGTGGATACCCCTCGGTTGAACCAAATGTTTGAATCGTAATATGAGCAAGATTTTGTTTCATTGCCCACTCATCTGCAAGCCGTTCATATTCTGTGGCAATTAAGATGGGTCGTTTGGGAGGAGTGCTTAGAAGATCACGTTGTGAAGTATGGACTGCTACAACGATTACAACAGGATTCAAACCAAGATTTAGAAGAGGAACAAGTTGAGCATCACCAGCCTCTTTAATAAGATCTAATCCGCAAAAACCAACATCAAACAAGCCAAGGGAAAGCAATTGTGGAATAGCACGAGGTTTACGGATCCAGACATCGATCATGGGATCAGAACAACTTGGGTGATAACAGCGATCAGAAGGTCGGGTGATTTTTATTCCTGATTGTCGCAAAAGAACAACAACACCTTCGAACAAACGTCCTTTTGGGAGAACAAGGTTCATGGGGTCGGCTCCTTTTTTGATAGATGACGAGAACGAAGTTCACTCATCAAATCTTGCCAAGTAAGTCCATGAGCTACCAAGTAAATAAGCAGTTTGTGAAGGACATCCGTTACTTCCCAACGTTTTTCTTCAAATATTTCTGCACGGGTGAGCTCAAAGGCTTCTTCCATAATTTTTCGAAGCAGTGCTTCTGGATCACTTGCAAGCATTTTTGTATAAGACGTCGAGGCATCAGATGTTTCTACTCGTTGTTGCATTACCTGAAATAAGAGTTCTACGGAAAATGTTTGATCTCCAAAACAAGAATATTGTCCTGTATGGCAGGTATGGCCTTTTTGTTTTACTCGAAACAACAAGGCATCTTGGTCGCAATCCGTTCGACAACACAGGAGTTGTTGTGTGTGACCCGATGTTCTTCCTTTTACCCAGATTTCATTACGAGAACGACTAAAATAAATTCCTTGTCCGAAACGAATAGCAAGCGCCAAAGATTCCGGTGTGCTATAAGCAAGCATCAATACCTGACCCATTGCATCTTGTACAATCGTTGGAATGAGTCCTGATACTCTTTCGAAATCCAAACTTTTCACAAAGACATCTGTAAGATCGAGCCGTCCCGTGTAAAGGGATATACCGACCTGAATCGTCAGTTTTTGTCGACACAAATCAATAGCTTCCTCTGTTGTTTTGACTCCTCCTGCAAAGGTCACAGGACGAGGAAGTTCTTGAAAAAGAGAAAGGGCCTGTTGTACAGGGAATCCTTGCATAGTTCCTTCAACTTCAACAAAAGTACAAAGGAATTCACTGCAAAAAGGTGCCAAACGACGCGCCCGATCAAGAACAGATTCACCTGTGGAGTTTGTCCATCCATGATCCACAACTGTCAGATCTCTGTGATCAAGAGCAACGACAAGATATTCAGGATTGAAACGTCGAAGAAGTTCTGGTTGTGCCGCAGATCCGATGATCAATTTTTGTGCTCCAAAACGCAGAAGATCTCTTCCTCTTTCATAGCTACGAATCCCGCCGCCGACACGGACTTCCGCAACGCGACAGATCTGTTCGATCAGTGCCAGATTATCTCCTGTACCAAGAGCAGCATCAAGATCAACCACAGCCACAGGGCCATAACGATTGAATTCACGCGCAAGTTCAATAGGATCACGAGAATCAGTGAGAATAAGCTCACGACCTTGGCGTAGTTGAACTGCTTTTCCTGCTCGAATATCGATGCTTGGAATGATCACGGGTTTCTCCTTTTTGGGTTGTAAAGGACAAACTTGCCGTGTAGGCAAGGGCTGATCTTTGCAAAATAAGAGAAAAACGTCAAATATTTGAGGATCAAAAAACACGCCAGAGAGGCGTGTAAAAGACTAGTGTCCGACCCAGATCACTTGATTACGTTCAGGACCAACGCCAATCAGAGTAATGGGGTGCAGAAGATGTTCCTGAATGAAGTCCAAAAGTGTCCAGACTGTCCGAGGAAGTTCGTTCAAAGAATGACAGTTAGAGATATCTCGGTGCCAACTGCGAAAGCTCTTATAGATCGGAGTTGCTGTCTCCAGGATCTCTCGCGTCAATGTAGCAAACGGAGGAAGGATTTCTCCACTAGGCATGCGATAGCCAGTACAAATCTTGATTTCATCCAGACCTGTGAGTACATCCAGCTTGGTCAGAGCAATATGAGTGCCTCCACCCATACGCATAGCATAGGCCACAGCAACCAGATCGAGCCACCCGCAACGCCGTGGACGACCTGTTGTCGTTCCAAACTCATGACCCTTTTCGCGCAAATGATCTCCCAGAGCATCTGTCAGTTCTGTGGGGAATGGACCGGCACCTACACGCGTGGTATAGGCCTTCACAACAGTGACGACATGCTGGGGCATGACACCATAGGAGGTTGCAACCGAACCGGCAGAGCACAGAGAAGAGGTAATATAGGGAGGAGCTCCGTGGAGGAGATCGAGCATTACTCCGTGGGCACCCTCAAAGAGAACGGGAATATTTGAGTGAGAGGCATAGGTATACAACATACGACGAGTATCTGCCAGGTGAGGAACGAGGAGTTTGCCACGAGTGAAGCAGTAATCAACTGTATCATCAACAGAGGGAGGATTCTGATCCAAGAAGCGGGCAATCACAGCACGCTCCTCGTAATAATGTCCATTGAGCAGACAGGTACGGATACGATCTGGAGAAACGAGATCTCCTAGAGTAAGACTACGTCGAGAGATTAAATCTTCATAGGCCGGACCAATTCCACGCTGTGTGGTGCCAATGGCATCTTTGCCCTTTGCCTGCTCACGACCCCTATCAATCAATCGGTGAATGGGAAGAATGACAGGAGCACGAGGATCAAGAAAGACCTCAGACCCACAGGAATCTGCCAGAGCCAACTCTTCACCCATGAGCTCCAGATTACAGACTACGTAGGGTCCCACACAGCACTTCATACCACGTCGTACAATCCCAGAAGGAAGACAGTGTAGCTTGTAGGTATTCTTTTCAACCTGAACGGTGTGTCCAGCATTATCACCACCATGATGGCGGTACATCATTTCTACTTGGGTAAAGTTTTTAGAGGTATCCACAAAACGGGATGTACCGGGGGCATGATAGAGAACGCTTCGAATCAATGTCTTCATCTGTACACGATTTGGCATTTCAACATACTTATCAACGATTTTTCCCTTACCTTCATCGCCCCACTGACCACCCATGATGAGAATGATGTTTGGGCTGTGGTGTTTCTTCATGGCTCGCCTCCTTTTGCGAGAAAATGAAAAGAACAGAATGCTTCTCTTGCGCAAACACGCAAGTATTGATCCTTTCAAAATTAAAGGAAATTGTCAAACGAGTTCGTTAACACAGAAGTATTTATATAGAAGCATTTTGGCTCTATGTCAAACAAGGTGATGCTTCATGAACGATACAAGCTGAACAAAGGGAATAAAAGCGAGCATCATCTTTGTAATGTAGTTATCTTTGTTA
>MGEY01000010.1:16511-18314 GCA_001791615.1 Candidatus Uhrbacteria bacterium RIFOXYA2_FULL_40_9 | reverse complement strand
CTTTCGTCGACCAAATCTTGGGACCATGCATCCCATTGAAGCTATTCTTTCGGCTATTTGAAAACACAGAGTCGGGAAACCCGATGTTTGTAAATTCAGGGTCGGGAAACCCGACCCCCACGTTCTTGCCCGAATACATTCGGGCCTTTCTGCGAGATGTTGATGAAAATCGACGTTTCACCGGAAGACATTGATGTATAGGAGAACAGTTGTTCACCCCTACTCGGATTACGTGAGATCCCTCGGCTCGACGATAACCTCGCTCGGGAAGACAAGGGGTAGTGGTATGTTCCCGCTCAAGATGACAGAAGGAGTTATGTTCTCGCTCGGGATGACAGGGGTATTTATAACCTCGCTCGGGAAGACAGAGAGGGTTGTGTTCTCGCTCGGAATGACAAAAGGCTTTAAGAAATTTCCACATACGGGATAATAAAAAAACGTTCTTTCAAACACAATAACGTTTCGAAACACTACAACCAAAACAACCCAAAGGAGACCAACATGCCACAGCTCCGAGACGCTTCCGCATTCAGTCCTTACATTCGCGCTTCGCATACAGATCTTTATCAGATCACCATGGCCTATGCCTATTGGAAAGCTGGGATTCATGAGCGGATGGCGACCTATGAACTGTTTTTTCGCAAGTGTCCGTTCGGTGGAGAGTACGCTTTGTTCGGAGGTGTTGCGGATGTGAAGCAGTTGCTTCAAACCTTTGGATTTACAACAGACGAAATTGCCTATTTCAAGACACAACTTCCCCATATTGAAGATGCTTTCTGGGATTATCTGGCAACCGTTGGTGCAAGCGAGATGACAGTGTGGACCATGTCTGAGGGGAACCTTGTATTTCCGCGCGAACCTTTGGTACGCGTGCATGGTCCTCAGATTGTTGGACAACTTCTTGAAACTCCACTTCTCAATATTTGCAATTATGCCAGCTTAGTTATGACCAATGCGGCACGAATTCGTCAGGCTGTTGGGGATGATAAGAAACTTCTGGAGGGCGGTTTGCGTCGCGCTCAGGGACCAGATGGTGGGCTTTCGGCTTCGCGTTATGCCTACATGGGCGGATTTAATGCCAGCAGCAATGTGCTTGCAGGTAAGCTTTACGGTGTTCCCATTGGAGGCACGTTTGCGCATGCTTTTGTGAGTTCATTCCAGAGTCTGGATCAAGTTCCCAACTCTGGCATGCTCAAAGATAAAGAAGGGAAGGAGAGAAATTTTCTTGCAAAGGTGAAGGGTTGTCGAGATGCTCTTCTGGCTCTTTTTCCTTTCGCAGATCCTCACAATGGGGAGCTTGCAGCTTTTATCACGTATGCGATGTGTTATCCGGATGCTTTTCTGGCATTGGTAGATACTTATGACACGCTCAAATCTGGTGTAGTGAATTTCCTTGCTGTAGCTATGGCTCTGGATGATTTTGGTTATCAGGCCAAGGGGATTCGATTGGACTCCGGCGATCTTGCCTATCTTTCTCGGCAAGCACGTCAACTGTTTGCAAAGGCAGCGCGGGAATTTTTGATGAATAATTTTGATCAGCTCAAGATTACAGCGAGCAATGACATCAATGAGGATTCTCTTTATTCCATGGCGCAACAGGGACATGAAATTGATACGTTTCTTGTAGGGACTAATTTGGTTACTTGTGAGAAGCAACCTGCTTTTGGTGGCGTGTACAAGTTGGTTTCTTATGAAGGTGCAGACGGCAGTGAAGTTCCGGTCATGAAAATTTCTCAGAGCATGGTGAAGATCCTCCTTTCTGGTTCCAAGAATGTCTATCGTTTGTTCCTATCGGATGGATTT
>MGEY01000010.1:16152-16482 GCA_001791615.1 Candidatus Uhrbacteria bacterium RIFOXYA2_FULL_40_9 | reverse complement strand
TGAAAAAGCTCCTCAGATCGGTGTACCGATTTTGTGCCGTCATCCGTTTGAGGAAAGTAAGCGTGTGCGTGTGGTGCCTGCTCGTGTTGAGCGGCTTGATCAGATTTTGTGGGATAAAGGTCAGACCATTGAACTGCCAAATATCCACGTGATTCGTGATCGTGCTCTTTGTCAGGTAGCAAGCTTGCGAGAAGATCACAAGCGACCTTTGAATCCGACACCCTACAAAGTGACGGTGAGTCAGAAGCTTTATGATCTTTTGCACAATTTGTGGCAGAAGAATCAGCCTATTGAAACGTTGACGTAGGGGCGAACGATAATTTGTTCACA
>MGEY01000010.1:1392-16125 GCA_001791615.1 Candidatus Uhrbacteria bacterium RIFOXYA2_FULL_40_9 | reverse complement strand
TGTGTTCTCGCTCGGGATGACAGAGAGGGTTGTGTTCTCGCTCGGGATGACAGAGAGGGTTGTGTTCTCGCTCGGGATGACGGGGGGATTTATTATCTCGCTCGGGATGACAGAGGTATTTATAACCTCGCTCGGGAAGACAGAGGTATTTATAACCTCGCTCGGGAAGACAAGGGGTAGTGGTATGTTTCCGCTCGGGATGACAAAAAAATCGTTCTTTCCAACACAAACAACAAACCAAGGAAAAAACTTATGCGAAACTCAAATCTTCCTTTTGTCCGTGTTGCCTCGGCTGTTCATGAAGTCGCGATCGCCAATGTTCCAGAAAACGTAAAGCGCTTGCTTCAGCTTGTGGATGATACACATCAGATGAATGGGGCAGATCTTATTGTTTTTCCTGAACTCTGTCTTACAGGGTATTCTTGCGGAGAACTTTTTAAGCAGGAAATACTTTTGTCATCTGCTTTGGAAGGTCTTGACACATTTTCCAATGAACTACGAAAGCGTTATCTACAAAATGGTCTGAATCAGTATGTGGTTGTTGGTCTTCCGCTTCGAGTGAGAAATATGCTTTTCAATGTCGCTGCAGTTGTGCATTCAAGCGGGAAGGTAATGGCTTTTATCCCAAAAACTCTACTTCCCAACGGGCAAGAATTTTATGAGGCACGTTGGTTTGCCAGTGCAGATCAGCTTCCTCCAGATGTGAAGACCGTTTCCTTCATGAGTGATGAAGTTCCTATTGGAACAGATTTGTTGATCGAAACAAGCGGTCATAAACCGTTTACTTTTGGTGTGGAGATTTGTGAAGATATTTGGGGAGTTATCAATCCAAGCCAGTTCCAGGCTTTGGGTGGCGCTACCATTCTTGTTAATACTTCTGCCTCCACTCGCGTAGTGGGGAAGAAGCAGATTCGTAAACAGCTTGTGGCTAGTCAATCTGGACGCTGTATTGCTTCTTATGTTTATGCAAGTTGTGGAGCAGGCGAATCCACCACGGATGTGGTTTGGAGCGGACATCTCTTGATTGCCGAGCGCGGGCGAATCCTCAAGCAGAGCGTTATTCCAGATGAAGCAGGGATGATTGTTCAGGATGTTGATGTAGATGCTCTTCTTCATGATCGACAGGATAGTTATGCTTTTCGTCAGCAGGTGACAAAGTATCACGATGTGTTTCGTCACATTTCGCTTACTCCTCCTCCGGTCATGACAAATAGTGCTCAGCTGGCATCAAATTTTTTTGAGGAGATTTCTCCGCTTTGTCGATTTATTGATCCTCATCCTTTTGTGCCAAGTGATCCAGCAACATGCGAGGAGTTGTGTGAAGAAATTGTCGGGATGCAGGTTTCTGCTTTGAAGCAGCGTCTTAAGAGTGTGAATGGAGGTCGTCCCATTTCTTCTGTGATCGGTGTTTCTGGAGGAGCAGATTCAACCCTGACTTTGTTGATTGCCGTACAGACTTATGATGAGCTTGGTTGGGATCGATCTTTGATTCATGCTTATACCATGCCAGGCCCTGGGACAACTTCTCGTACAAAGGGGAATGCTTTTGAGCTCATGGAAGGATTGGGCGTCACGGTTTATGAAGAGCCTATTGAGGCACTTGCTGCTGAGGCACTTCGACGCACAGGTCATAAGCCTTGTTGGAAATGTCTGAAGTGTGAAAATGCTCAAGCGCGTGCACGAACCATGATTCTCATGAGTACTGGTTATTTCGTTCTTGGAACAGGGGATCTTACAGAAATTGCTCTTGGATGGTGCACATACAATGCGGACCACATGAGTATGTACAATGTGAATGCTTCTTTGCCCAAGACTTTGGTTAAGCATGTGATCAGGTACTTGGCGAGTCAGGAACAATTTGCTTGTGTGGAATCGTGTCTGCGCGATGTTCTTCTGACACCTGTATCACCAGAGTTGATCAAGACTGATGGAGAAGAGATTATTCAGAAGAGTGAAGATATTCTCGGTCCGTACGAGCTTCATGATTTCTATTTGTATTGGTTTGTGCGTTTTGGCAAGTCTCCTGAGGTCATTGCTTATCTTGCCATGGAAGCCTTTGCCGGCAATTACCATTGGAATCAGATTCTTGACACACTCCTGATCTTCTACAAGCGGTTTGGTCGCGGAAGTCAGTTTAAGCGTGATTGTGTGCCGGGTGGGCCAAAGATCGGAACCGTTTCTTTGTCGCCTCGTGGTGACTGGCGCATGCCTTCTGAAGCTGATTTCTCTTGTTGGATCTCGATGGTAGAATCTCTTCCACGTTATCCTGAAACGTAATCTTCAAAACCGCCTCCTTGTGAGACGGTTTTTTTATGGGGTCAAGGCTTCACTCTTCACTTTTGTGATACGATATAAGGTATATGGCTCGTGCATTAAGAATTAAGTATCCAGGTGCTGTTTATCACATCACCTCTCGAGGGAACAAAAAGGAACCCATTTTTTACAATCCAAAAGATCGTTTGGCTTTTTTTTCAACAATCAAGTCAGTTATCAAGCTTCATAATTGGATTTGTCATGCCTATTGTCTCATGGACAATCATTACCATCTTTTAATTGAAACTCCTGATGGAAACTTGTCTGATGGCATGCGTGATTTGAATAGCAACTACACACAAGTGTTCAACAAAACACATTCAACGGTTGGGTACTTACTTCAAGGGAGGTTTCATTCTTTCATTATCGAAAAAGAGACATATTTGTTAGAAGTAGCACGTTATCTTGTGCTCAATCCAGTTCGTGCACAAATAGTTCAACATCCAAAAGATTGGGAATGGAGTAGTTATAATGCTACTTGTGGTCTGTCTCACGGAGAATCTTTTTTAACAACAGACGGAATACTTGCAATGTTTTCAATAGATAAAGCTAAAGCTCAACAGCAGTATAAACAGTTTATATTGGATGGATTGTATGGGGATTCGATTTTTAAAAGTGTGAAACACAAGGGTATTTTGGGTTCTCCACAATTTATTCATGAGATGTGGAAGCAATCGCAAAAAACTTTTTTAGTGGAAGCGATTCCTAAAGAAGAGAGAATAATAGGAAGGCTTTCGCTTGAGGATATTTTTTCAGAAGAGGGTGTTACAAGAGAAGCGAGAGATAAAAAAATAAGAATGGCACGAATTTTGTGCGGATATTCAGTTGCAGAGATAGCGAGATTTTTAAAATTAAGTCAGGCTTTAGTGAGTAAAATCTCAAGAAAAGATTAAAAGTGAAGACTGAAGCCTTGACCCCTATACACTATACACTTGCCAAAGCCTCTGAAGTGACAACAGTAAAAATTCCGTCCTTCACTTTTCCACCTCCAGAATCTGTATAAATGTATCCACTTCGACTTGCCTTATTTCTCAATGTTACAGGTTTTTCCATGATGATTCTTTCTTGTTCAATCATGGTTGTTTCTAATGAATAAACATAGACTCCCATACGTTTTGCTTTGTTGATTGCGAGTCGTTGCATTGCTTCCATTACTTTGACATGAGGGTTTGAAAGGTACATGCGTTCAATAAACAATTGTGGATTACCTTGCTCATCTTCCAGAAGTCGTAAAACACATCGTCCTTGAATGACACCATACTCATTTTCCAATTGGATGATTCGGACATTTGGGTCTGTGATGTAAGAAAGAAGTCCTTGATTTAGACTTCCTTCGCTTTGAAAGTGCTGGCAAGAAGGAACTGGTTCTGCTCCAATGTAAATATAACGTTCCAGATCGATCCTATCTGTTAAAGAGAGAACCGACCGAGAAATACGTTCCTTTCCAACGAATTGAGAACGAACTTTATGGATATGTTGTCGGATGTGTTGAAGATCTGTAGACAAATCTGGATGATCTTCAAGCAACCCTTCTTCAAGAGTTTCTAAAGCTTTTTTGAGAGGGAGCACAGCCTTTCCTACATGGAGTTGATCAGATTCAATTTCTTCAATGGTTAAAAATCGTAATCTGGTTAAAATTCTTTTTGCTTCCAATTTTTTGATCTCTTCTCCTTTTTGTTCGAAAAAAGAAAAAGATTGTGATTGCAGAAGTTTATAATTTCGTTCATCTTCTTCTGTAGTTTTTTCGTATGGTTTTCCTGCTTTTTTTGCTTTGCGTGCTTCTGCAAATTTTTTCTTAAGAGATTGAAACTCTTGCTGAATTTCTTGAATAGGTTCGAGAAGTGTTTGCAATTGTTCATCGAGTTCCTTTCCTGAAAACTCTAGATCTTCTTTTGTTGCATGTCCGTCTGCAATTGCTTGGTTAAGAATTTGGTGAATACCAAGGCGCACATCTTGTACATCCCATTCAAGTACTTCGTCTAGGGTTCCTGTTTCTTCTGAAAGCCAGGCTTCATATTGTTCAAGTGTAATATTTTCCGGTAACAATCCTTGTTCTTTCAGTGATGTTAAAGAGGTTTCTTTTTTGTCTTTTGTCTGTGGCTCTTCTGAAGTTCCCCATGCACGCCAAGCATCAAAAGTTCCTTCAAGCACATGAGGTAAAAATGTTTGAAAAGCAATCATCATGCCATATTCTTTTTTACAAGTATTTTGATAATAAGTCGCCAATGCTTGAACTGATTTAAAGGTGAGATAACGAGAATCCAATTTGGTTCCCTCTGGTAGATCAAAGATCGCTTGAAAACGTCCGCTCAGAACATCAAAAATTCGTTGAACAATTTCTTTGACGGGTTCTTGACTCACGTCAAAACTGACGGCATCTTCATAGTGATAAAGAACTAAAAGTTCAATAGCTTGGATGAGTTCTTGTCGTTCTTGAAGATTTTCCATGGCAAGAATTTCAGTGGCTTGTTTCTTTGCTTGAGGACACATTTCTAAAAGTTTGATCGTTCGAATTGGTTGTAAAAAAGCTTCGTTATGAAAATAAGTCGTGTTGAGATAGGGGCCATATATCTCAAAAGATTGTTTAGCGAGTCGTTCTAATTCTTTTTGAAATAATGGGTAGAACACAGAAGAAGCGACCCCTTTGATTGCTAGCTGGTAAAAGTCTTCTGAAAGTTTTTCTTTCCCAAGGTCAGGGAAAGGATTTTCTTTTCTAAAATGTTCAAGATCTTCCTTTTCTAAAAGACCACCAAGAGCTTGGATATTTTTTTGTGAAGAACTTACGTCAAAAAGCAATAAACGAGAGTGTTTTAGTGCGAGTCGTGTAAACTCTTCTTTTCCAATAGCTTTTAAGATTATCTCAGAAGTTTTAGCATCAAGAACCAGTAAATTAGGTCTTGCTTCAAGGGTTTGTTCAAGATCTCTTCGGATAAGAGGGGATAACGCTTCGTCTTGAAGTTTAAGAATATCCTGATCGAAAACAGCTCCAGGAGTTTTTTCTAAAATGCTCAAAAGGTGAGCAAATGTTTCATCTGCAAATTCTGTTAATTGCTTTTTTTCTTCTTCCGTAGGAATGAAATTTCTTGGTTTTTCACCTGCAAGAGAATCCACTAATTGTTTTCTTTTTGCAAGCAAATCTATTCTTGCCATTTTTTCATTTCTTTTGTTTTCGTATAATTTTTTCTTTTCATATTCTATTTCTTGCAAAAGAGCATGGTTTCTTGTTTTTTGATATTCTTCATTCAGTTTATTAAGTCTTGCTTGGGATGATTTGACAGATGCTTGCGCATTACGATGTAACCTTAAGGATTTTTTTACCATGTTGTTTACTATGGCATCATGATCATAATTGTTCTCTGGGTGTCTTGCTTTTGAAATTGCATGGGCTAAGAGACTTGGTTGTTGCTTGGAAGCAATCTCAAGAAATGCATTCATTCGTTTTCTATTTTTTGAAAGAAAAAGAAGAAATTCTGCACTCTCTTCTATAAAATGAGTCAGATCTATTTCCTTCATATGATCAATTAGAACAGGGAAAAGACGTTCTGCCCCTACCATTTTGATCAGTTTTTTTTGATGAGGAATAACATTGCTAATTTCACAAACAACTTCAGGATGTTCTAAGAAAAGAGGGATCAGGTAATCTTTATATTGTTCTTCTGTGTCCTGTTGGAAAATTGTCACAACACAGTAAGGAGCCACGGGCCAAGATAAAGATTTTTCAATCAGTTGTTTTTGTTCTTCTTCTGAGAAAATATCATGAAGAACATTGATGAATTTTTTTCTGAAAAAAAGTTGGGGAAAATTGATAAAAGTTTTTTTTGCAAGGTTCCGTATCTCATGTGTAATTGAGAGTTCTGATGCTTCATTTTGTTCTTGAGAAGAGATTTGTTTAGAAGAGGCTAAAAGTTCACGATACATTTCAAGGAAAGTCTCTGGATCCTGTGTGGCAATTTTTTCAAGCACCTCTTTTGATAGATAGCCTTCTTGAAGAGCAATAGGAATGTTTATAAGCCAAAGAGATGGTGAGGACTGAAAGGCTTTTAACAAACGTTTTGTGTGTTGTGGTGGAAGAAGATCTTTCAACGTTTCCCACTCTCGTATAGCTGTTCTTGCTGAATAAGAATAAATGCCTGAATTTTGTATTTCTTCAAGAAGATGAGCCATACATAATCCTGTGAGATCAACAGGTGGAGAAGAAGGTGTTGATTTATCAAATTCTATGAGTGCATAAAAATCTGCCCAATCTGAAAGTTTTGGAAGATCCCATCCGTAATTTTGTGAATAAATAAAAAGAGCATCTCGAACTTCTGCTTTACTCATCCCAAGACGATCTATAAAAAGTAAAACAGGGATATTTTCATCGAGCATTTTTGAGATCCATGCATTTTTTTCCAAACCAAATTTTTGTGAATGCGTGACAAAGGCAGGAATGATCCTTTCTGCTACTCGAATTTTACCTTGATCTTGTATAGCAAATTGTTCTTTGGTGATCTCAGATAAACGAATTTCATCATAATCAGAGATATTTCGCATGCTTTTTTCTTTTTCGATTTCCGCGAGTCGTTGCTTTTCTTCGTGTGTCTGAAGTCTTAAAGAAAAAAAATTTCGTTTTTCAAAATCGAAGAGAATTTCTTCTTCCTCCTCACCAAGCAAGTGGAGATCTTTGAGTTCATCAATGTGTTCATAAAGAAGCGCTGCATGACTACTGAGCAATGTTTTTATGAAAGTTCGGACATAGGTGCGTTCCAGAGTCGGATCTTTAGGAGGAAAATGATATCGGTCTTCTCTCCATTGATAAAAATCCGTTTGACGTCTGTAATGATCTTCTCCCTTAACGTTATCCCACTGTTTCCATTCTTCCGTACAATCATGTTTGTAGAAGTCTAGAAGATTCTGAAGAAGTGATTCAGAAAAAGTAAAATCTTCTGCAAGACAAGAAAGAAGAGTGCTAGGACGGCCATCAAGAGGGACTTCTAATTTCACTTTATTTAAATCTTCAAAGGGAGCTAACAGAATTGCTGCAGAAAAATCTCCTTGTTTTGCACGTGTGGTGAGTTTTTTCTTTAAGTCAGTTTTTTGTTCAGGACTTAAACTTGACCAGCCAGCATAAAACACGGGAGAAAAAGCATGTCCCTCAAGAACCGTTCCAATAAAGACCGTTGCCGTTGCTTTCTGTTCTGGAGAAAACGTGTGAAACATACCATAAGCGGTATCTTCATCTAAAAACCCCTCAAGAAGAAATTGTTCAAAAAATGATTCTTTTTCATCGTCAGGAAGAGAAGTAATAGTAATTTCAAACCAGTCATACAGACGTTGTTGTTCTGCTTTTGAGACGCGTCGCAATTCAACACCACCTCGTTCTTGTGTACGTTTGCGCAATTCTTCAATGGTGTGAAGTGGTTCATCAAAAAATGAATATTCTTGTTGTGCTTTTTGTGGATACATAAAAGGATTTTATCAGTTCTATTCTATCGCATTTTTTCCATTTCGTCAGTCAAAAAAACACCTCAGTCGAGGTGCTTATTCATAAGAGATTATCTGTGAAGTTGTTGATGAAGCTCATCAAAACGTTTTTGAAGTTGAGCAATTGCTTTTCCAAGATTCTCAAGTTCTCTGCAAAGGCGATCTTTTTCTTCTTCAGAAGGAGAAAAAGAGGGGAGGGTTTCTTTTAATGGAGCTTGACCTTGAATGGGATAACCATGGGAACGCAAGAATGTTTTTGCTTCTTCTTCAGAAAAAGAGGGTTGAACTTTATGATTTTGTAGATCTTGTTTTCCTGTTTCCGTGACTGTCCAAAAGGAAGCAATATCTTCTTCATCAGGACCAATGAAAGCGAAAAAATCTTTATTTTTTTCAATGAGTCGATGTTTATAGGGCATCTTAGAGGTGGGCCAGTGATGTTTAAGGAGAGCTGAAGACAAATTTGAGGGAAGGGGGCCATCAAGCAAAGCTTCAAAAAGCAGATGATCCGCACGGAAAATTCGTCGTTTTTGTTTTCGTGCAACACATGAAGTGCGCTGTTGCTTTTGTTCCAAAATTTGTCGAATAAAATCTCTTACCCTTTCTTCATCTTCAAAACGACTCTTGATCGTTCTTTCTTTGAGCGCTGTGATTCCTTGTTCTGTCACAAACCAGAGATAGGTATTTCCAGACTTTTTTACGCGATCCATGAAACCGTAATCACGTTTGTAACGATTCGGTTGGGATTGCGGATTCATGTTGTTTGGGTAATGACGAGAAAAGACAGCCAAACTCAATACAGTAGGCAATCCTTTTTGACCATAGACATGTTCAACAGCAAGATGATCTGCAAGTACTTCAAAACGTCTTTTTTCTGAACGTCTACCTATGCTTAGAGTTGGAACATCTTGTTTGGAAAATTCATCAACTTCTGGAGCATCAACTCGATAGCCAAGTTTTTGAATTGCAGAAAGAATTTGTTCTTCTGTTAGCGAGGGAGAAAGGCTACTATCATTCACGATTTTTCTGCCACTTTTCGTAAGTTTCCAGAAGTTCGTTGATCCTGTTCTCCACTCTTTTTCAAGATGTCCTGATCTTTTTTCTTGTGAACGGAGTGGACTGACATTACTGGTATTTGTCCAAACTTGTTGAAAAATCCACAAAGATAAAGGTGAAGGAATCGCTCCGTGAAAAAGATCCTCAACAAACGCATGATTGACCAAACTCTGGCGTTTGCGGAAAAGGCGTTTTGTCGGAGGTTCATTAAGAGAAGATTCTTCCATTAAAGGCGATTGCTCTGGAGGAGGTGAAGGTGGAGGTGAAGGTGAAGGGGTGTCTTCTTTTAAGAAACTTTGAACAGGCGTAAGACCATGGTCGCGCAAAAGTTCTGCCAGATTTTTTCGTGGAAACTTTGGAAGAACACTACGGGCAACCACGTGTGCAGCTTCTGTTAATTCTCTAGACCCATTGCGGTGAAGAGGATTTTCCCGTTCCCAATAGCCATGATCGGTTAGATAGGCATGTGCTTTTCGTGCTTCTTTATGATCAGCAAAGAAATGCCAACGGAAAAGTGTGCTAATGACAGCTTTGGGGATTGGTATACCACCCAACGCTTTGTGTAACAACACAAGTTCTGTGACCAAAGGCGCATAGGCTCGATAGAGCTGTTGTTCTTCTGAAAGAGGGATTTTTGTCATGAGGTCTCCAATGGGGTAAAGAGCTGCTCTTAGCTTGCCAAGCAATAAGGAGACCGTCAAGCCGTGTCCTATCTTGACCATGTTCTGCTTACATGATATAAACCGTTTTGCGTTCTTTTCTTCGTTCAACCCCAACAAAGGAAAATAGGGCTTCATGCTCAATCCTTTTCTTTTTCGACCTGGTAATCATCTTGCTTTTGATCTTCTTCTCACTCGTCGTGGCACAACAAATGTCGCAAAGATGATTTTAGATCAACCTGAATCTTTTGAAGTCCATGAATTTGATCGAAAGAATCTTCAGCAATTTGCGTGTCCCTTTGGACGCCCACATTCTGGAAGAGTTCACGTGAAGATTCGGCCTGGGTTTAATTTTTGGTTGTTTCAAAGAGAAATGGTTTCAGGTATTCGACATATTGAGTTGATTCGTCTTGGTGTAGAAAACTAATTTTTCAAATCACTTTCTTTTTCCTCCTCTTCAGGAGGTTTTTTTGTAAAGAAAGAGAGTTGACAGAAAGGAGGAAAATTGCTAGGGTTCGCGATCAAGTTGCAGGTGTAACTTGAGGGAATCGTGTGAAAAACCCAACAACCGGAGGAGACGATGACCCGTTATCTTGCTCTTTTCACTATTCTATTTGGAGCCTTGTTGGTTCCAATGAAAAACCTTTATGCGGGGCCTTTGCCCGCACCTGCATTGGTCGAAGGCCAGTATGTTTATACAATTCCGGCAGGATTTGATCCACCGATGATTGGGGCAAGAGGCATTGCTGAAATGAATGTTGCTGCAAGCATGTTGCATTTTCCGTTTTATGTGGTTCTTGTCGACACGTTGCCTGGGAGTGGAGATGAAGATTATCGTGCTGCACAAGCCGTGGATGGTCTGGCAGAAGATTGGATGCAGGATCCGAACTATGATGTTTCCACTTCACAGATTTTTCTTCTCACATTCAATCCTCGCAAGTTTCGTTTTTTGGCGGGTGCAAAGTTTAAGAATGAAATTGGATTTGAAGGAAAAGCTCATGAGCCCTATACGAATCTATTTTTGAAGGCTGCGACGGGAACTCCTAAGGATCCAAAGTCTGGAATTATCAAGATGATGAATGCAAGTGATGACTATCTTTTCGATCAGACAGATCCTGTTAAGGTGGCAGCGCGTCAAGAAGCCGAGCGCAAGGCACGGATCGCGCGTGAAGAAGCTGAACTCAAAGCCAAGGAAGCCCGACGTTTGCAGAATGCACAAGCAGACATTGATGGGCAGATCAATCGACTTTCCAACCTTCTTAACAAGAAAGACTATCTCCCTGAAGATGTGTCTAGCTATGAATCTTTGTTGATGGATGCACGTGGCACACGTAAGGCTGGTGAGCCTGTTGTTATGCGTGAGTTCTCTGCTTCCATGAAGGGGAGTGTTGATATTCTCGAGCAGGAAGTGGGGAAACGTCAGAGTGTAGCTCGGGCAGAGCTGGCAGGTCAGATTGTTTTTTGGATGTTTGTTTTTTCTCTGATCTGTGCTTTTGGATGGCTTATTATTCGTCGTAAGAATCAGCTTCGAGATCTTCGTCTCGAGTGGCTTGCTCGTCGTGATGAATGGTCTGAACAGGTCAAGAATGCAAGTGTCCATTATTTCAACTTTTTTGGTGAGCGCGACAGTTTGGTTTCTCTTGGAACAATTGAAGGGAAGACAGCAGAACTTTACAGTGAAGTAACTTCTGAAGTCGATGCGATTTATGCGGCAGTTCGTGCTATGGAAGCACATTTGGATCGTTGCAATGCACTTGCAGTGAAAGGCAGGTTCTTGAATCTAGAACCTTTGCGTCAGGCGATGATTCGTCTTGAAGAAGAGTTTGATTTCGAAACAGGTGAAGCCAATAAGAATGATCTGTTTGCAGCTGAGACCGTGACTGTACATGTGAAGCCTGCTGCTTTTACACGTGATTTGACCTGTCGGTTCAAGATCGTGGTGGAGAAGTGGAATGCTCTCAAGCAAGCGGCCGAAGCTTCGTTCAAACCATCTCATGAGCTGTATTCCCATGCGGTTTTGGATGATCTGCTCGCGCAAGCTCAGCAACATCACATTCCAGAGTCCTGGCTTGCAGAGCATCCGCTGAGTGGAGATGATGTTTCTGATCGTCGATTCTGGGACGAGCTTGATTTGCTTCGTCGCACGGATCCTCTGGCCTATCTCAAGCGTATTGCTGTTTTGAAGGAAGAGCAGGATGTTATCGTTGCTAAGTTCGATCATCTTGTCAGTGCCGTAAAGAAGGCTTCTGCCAATCAATTGACTGCGGTTCCAACAATTCCAGAGATGGTTTTGGATCCGGATGATGACCCGCGCGTGACCTATGATCGAGCATTGCATGAGAGGAATCGTCTTGCTGGGTGTTTGGCATCGAGTCAGAGGGTGGAAGAGGTGGAGGCACAGGCAAATCGAATCGATGCCCTTTATCGCAAGTGTAAGGAACAGGATGCGATTGTCCAAAGTGCTGTGAAGAATGCTGGACTTGCGATCAAGAGTGCCAAGCAGATGGATGCGAGATCGCAAGAGATGCATGATGCGACCCAAACGCGTGTAAAGGACGCGCGTTGTGTGCATTCCTCTGTGAGCGATGGTCAGATCAGTAGTGGTCGTTCTTATTGGATGCAGGGTCGAGAAAAACTGACAAGTGCTATTACTGAGGAAGAGGAAAAGCGTTTCTTGCGTGCACAGAAGCTGGCCAATGAGGCACAGGTGCTGTTTACCAAGGCACAGTCCGACTATCAGACGGTCATGAATAGGTGTGATGATCTTGACCGCAGCAAGCAGACGTTTGAGCGTGAGCTCGTGGGTATGGAAGAAGAGCGTCGTCGTCTGGAGCGGAAGATTTCTGGGTATGGTCGCCGGTCCTCTCTGGGATATGTGCCTCCTTCCTATTGTCGTGAAGAAGCACAGGATTACGCGACTCTGCAGGTGTATCTGAATCAACAGCGACATCAGTGGCAACAGGAAGAACGCGAGGCGCGTCGAGCATATGAGGAAGAACAGCGACGGATTCGTGAGGAAGAAGAAGAGCGACGCAGACAGGAATGTCGACGTCGTGAAGCAGAAGAACGTAAGCGTCGTAAGGAAGAAGAAGAGCGTCGACGTCGTTCTTATCATTCCTCTGGAAGTAGCTGGGGTGGAGGCGGTTCGTCTTCTTCTGGCGGTAGCTGGGGTGGAGGCGGTTCGTCTTCTTCTGGCGGTAGCTGGTAATTAAACGTGAGGTGTGTGAGTTTCTCTCCACACCTTTTTTGTTTACCTTTTTTCTGCTATTCTTTTCGAAAATACTTTCTTTTATCTTTTCTTTATGAATGCATCACTCAAAAATCAATTGATCGAGATAGCAAAGGAGCACATCCCAAATACAGATGTCTCACACGATTTTGAACATACTTCGCGAGTGCTTTCAAATGCAGAACGTATTACGAGAAATGAGGGAGGTGATCTTGATATTATTATTCCGGCAGCTTTATTTCACGATCTTGTGGTTTATCCAAAAGATCATCCGAACTCAGATCAATCACAAGAAGAAAGTGCTCAAAAAGCAAAAGAACTCTTAGGAGAAGTAGAGGGGTATCCTCAAGAGAAAAGAGAAAATGTGATGAGTTGTATTAGAGAATGTTCGTTTAGTAAAGGGATTATTCCAGATTCGCTTGAATCGAAAATTTTACAAGATGCTGATGGTTTAGAAGCAACAGGGGCTATTTCCATTATGAGAACCTATTCTTCTACTGGGCAAATGAAAAGACCTTTTTATCATCCAGATGATCCATTTTGTGAACATCGTGAGCCTATGGCTAAGCTCTTTGCTTTGGATCTTTTCTATATTCGATTACTCAAAGTGGAGGGGCGCATGCATACTAAGACAGCAAAGAAGATTGCTAAGCGGAGAACAAAATTTTTGAAAACATTTTTGAAAGAGTTTAAATTAGAACGAGAAGGGAAGTAAAAAGTGAGTGCGATTCAACAAAGGCACAAACAAAAGGTTTATTGGGAGAAGAGGAGATCAGATTGGAAAAAGATGATCATTGATAAATGTCTTTTGAAAAAAATCAAAAATAGAATATAGAGAGATGAAGAAAAGAAAAAACTCCCAGTTGGGAGCTTATGCAGAAAGGAGTGATTGAAAGCATGTTTGAAGAATTTAGAGCTTGTCATTAATAGAAGTATCGATGACTTCGTCGCGCAATACATCCTCTTCAGAACCACGCTCCTGATCTCTTTCAATAATTTCCGTTTCTGCATCTGCATAATCATCATCATCTTCCTCAATATCAATCGTCAGTTCAACCCCTTTTTCTTCTTCCGCAGGTTTTGGTTTTGGTGGTGGACGCTGAAACGGCAGCAGCATGAGACACCTCCTTTTTGTGTTCAAAAGAACGGTCCACTGTGACTGTTTTTTGCTTTTTTGTCAAGGGAATTCACTATAAAAAACCACCCTTCGACAAGCTCAGGGTGGTTTTTGTGAACCGTGCTAAACTGCTGCGTATAGCTCATGTTATGACCCATCTGTCTGGTTTTCTTGAAAAGGTCTATGTTGCTTAAATCCTTGATGGGGATTTTTTCCATCTCCTTTAAAAAGAAGCATTTCTGGAAGATTATTTTCTTGTGCCCAAGCATTCATTTTTTTTCGGTGAGCTTCCATGGCTATTTGACGTTCTTCTGGGGTCATGGTTTTTAGTGCTTCCTGAAAAGCTTTCATTTCTTCTTTTTGAATGTTCAGTGCGTCTACTTGCTCTTGTGTGAGTGTGCCATCTTCAATCATTGTTTGAAAATGTTCTTCCATTTTTTGGTCGTGATCTTGTTTTATGAGATCGTGATGTTGATCAAAGACTTCTTTGACTTCATCTGGATTAAGCCCAAAACGTTTAACAAGGCTTTGTTGCAAATTTTCAAAGGGAGTTCTTTCCATATTTGAAGCAGCAAATGTCGTACTTATGCCGACTATACCAACTCCTAATGTTACAACCAGTGTTGTGAGAGCAAGAGCGGATGTTTTCTTATTCATAATGAATTTGTTTATGAATTATTTCTTTCAAAGACATCATAGAAAAAGTGTCATGAAGAAATTATGAAGCCTTGTGGATAGGTAAGGAAACGGTCACAGACGTTCCTTTGTTTGGCTCACTTTGAATCTCAATAGTTCCTTTGTGAACTTTGATGACAGAGAGAACAATCGGAAGTCCAAGACCACTGCCACCTGTTTGTCGTGAGCGACTTTTATCTACACGATAGAATCGGTCAAAGACA
>MGEY01000010.1:437-1365 GCA_001791615.1 Candidatus Uhrbacteria bacterium RIFOXYA2_FULL_40_9 | reverse complement strand
GACATTATAAATGATCGCGTTTTTAATAAGATTTGTGAGTGCTTGTATTAAGAAAAATTCATTACCTAGGAGAGAGATTTTTTCTTTTGAATCGTTTTTGAAAAAGATTTTTACCTCATTTTTTTCTGCAAGACCCTTGAGGCGTTCCGTTGTTTTAATAATAAGGGAAGAAAGATCAATAAGTTCTTTTTGAATATTTTTTTCTCCATCTTCGCTTAATTGAGAAAGTTTAAGGAGATTGTTCACAATCTCTGTCATACGAGAGACTTCTTCTAAATGACTTTCAATCTGTTTTTTTTCTTCGATTGTCTTAGTTTTTGTCTGTTGATTTTCTAAATCTGTTTGAAGAATCGCAAGAGGAGTACGGAGTTCATGAGAAGCATCACTCAGAAATTGACGTTGGCGATGATAAGCTGTTTTGATAGGACGAAGAGTGAGGCCTGCAAGACCATAACTGAAAATCCCTGCTAAGAGTAGTAATAAGCCGTTTACAAGAACAACCGTGTCTTGAAAATCTGACTGAATATTTTTCATGTTTGGTATGTGGGGTTCGCGTCGTTCAATAATTTCTAAACCATTATTCATTGGTTCAAATCGAATACTCAAACGTTCTGTGAAAACATAACGACTCATTCCGCCAGAGGCAAGTAAAATCACTGCCAAAATAATGACATAAACAAGTGTGAGAGCAATCCTTGTTTTATCAAACAGGTGACTAAAGGATTCTGTAGCCTTTTCCCCAAACTGTTTGAATGCGCTTAGCATAATTTTTTGGAAGTTTTTTTCGCAAGTTTTTTAAGTGGACATCAACAACATTGCTAAAAGAATCATGGAAGCGATCCCACACATGGGAAAGAACATCTTCACGTGTGATTACCAATCCGCGATTGCGAAGCAGATATTCAAGGAGTCCATATTCACGTAAGGT
>MGEY01000010.1:0-425 GCA_001791615.1 Candidatus Uhrbacteria bacterium RIFOXYA2_FULL_40_9 | reverse complement strand
TTTTCCTCCCACGTTTACTAATTGAGCGCGAGTATCTACTTGAAGATCATCAAGTTCGAGAACATCCGGCGTCAATTGAGGGGTGCGACGAAGGAGGGTTCTGACACGCGCAACAAGTTCTTCAAAAGAGAAAGGTTTCACAAGATAGTCATCACCTCCTAAATCGAGACCTAAAATTTTATCATCAGTTGTATCGCGCGCTGTCAGAAATAAAATAGGAGTTTGGATTCCACTTCCTCTAAGGTTTTGACAAACCGTAAGACCGTCGCGTTTAGGGAGCATGATGTCAAGGATGATCAAATCATATCCTTCTAGCTTTGCGAGTTTTTCTCCTTCTTCTCCATCAAAAGAAAAATCTACGGCATAGGGGCTGTCCCAAAACTCTCACGTAAGTGAGAGTTTTGTGTATCTGAAACAAAAAGAGT
>MGEY01000009.1:4343-19473 GCA_001791615.1 Candidatus Uhrbacteria bacterium RIFOXYA2_FULL_40_9 | reverse complement strand
CTCGCAGGGAAATGCATAATCTCTGGTGACAACTCTTTAGAATAGGAAATAGCAATGACATCAATACGCCAAGATAACTGTTTTACGGAAGTTTGTTGAAGATAGTGTTGTGCAACATGAAGAAGATGTTGAATCTTCTTCGGAGTAATGGATTCTTCAGGGAATCCATACACCTGAGAACTTCGTGTTTTTACTTCTACAAAAACAAGTTCCTCTCCATCAAGACAAATGAGATCTATTTCTCCGACTGGTGAACGATATTGATGTGTGAGAATCCTCATTCCTTTCTCTTTCAAAAACGAAGCAGCAAGAGATTCTCCTTTATTCCCAAACTGTTTTCGTGCATCCTCAACCATACCCTATTACTTTTTCTTTTTTCTTGGAAGATAACTACGTTGTGTTTGTAACTGTTGTTGTTGCTGACGTGTTTGAGGTAATTTCTTTTTGAAAAACCAGTAAAGATGCCCGCCCCAACCAAGAAAACCGAGTAACCAAATAGGATACAAGAAGCGAGCTCCAAACAACTGAACATCTTCATAACTCAAGAAAAAAAGAAAAACTCCTAATAATCCCATGGTCACTAACATGGCCCCTATCTTCTTTACTATTTTTTTTGCGTACTTATCTGTCACGCGTTGTGGACCAATAATGCGAGCTGTCATTCCAACCAGAAAAACAAGAAGAAAAAAAACGAAAAGGAGATGTCCTAATCCTCCTCCTACTTCAGGTGGCTGAAGAGTAAGCCAATATCCAGGTTGATACAATGGGATCGAAAATAACATCATATGAAAATTAAAAAAATAAATTATCAAGAACATCTACTCTAGGCAGAAGTATTTTGAAAAACCATTCCCCAATGATAAGGTCCGGCTTTGAAAGTTTTAAAAAAACGAAATCCAGCTCGTACAATCAAAGGTTGAACCACCTCACTTTCAGAACGCTTCTGAGAGGCAGGACCTATTGATTCATTTCCTGGTGTCCAATCAACAACAAGAAATCGTCCATTTGGTTTTAACAATCTTTTCGCTTCTTGAAGCACAAGAGATTCTGATTTTATCAAAGAAGACACATTGATCATACTCACAAGATCAAGTGAATGCTCAGGAATATTCACCCCCTTAAGCCTTTCAACATTTCCCCAAACAGTTGTGAGATTTGAAACCAACTCAAGTCTGGCACGACTCTCAATTCCTTGCAAGGCGCTTTTCAAAATATCAACGGCATAAACATACCCCCCAGGACCAACAATATTCGTGGCAGGAAATACAAAATGCCCAAGAGTTCCGGCTCCAAAATCCGCATACTTTTCATCAAGAGTAAGACCTGCTTGAGCTAAGATAAACTTTGGATCTAAGAGAGCGCGACCTGTTGGAAATAAAGGCATACTTAAGTGCGAACAAATATGCTCGCGAAACTTGTTAAAATATCCGAGATAATGTTTGTCATAATGAACATTCCGATAAAAACAATCATAACTCCAACTAATTTCAGGAAAAGTCTTGTGCCACCATAACCGAACTTTCGCTCTGCAAAATCTATGCGACCAATAAGACGAAAAGTTTTCTCATTTTTCCAAACAAACAAAAAACCAACAAACATGACAAAAAAACCAAGAAGAACACGGAAAAAAGGATTCATAGCGTTCTTATTATAACATGATTTTGTTCAAACAGATGGAAGAATATAAAAAAGAAGAAGCCAAAAATGACAAAAACTTCCAGCCATCACAAAAAGGTGAAACACTTCATGGAAACCAAATAGTCGTTTTATTTTTGAACGATCAAATAAATAAAACATCGCCCCAACCGAATAAAAAATTCCACCCATTAATAACCAAAGAAAAGCAAACCATTCCATATGGTGAAGAAGTGGAATGATCGCAACAAGAACTAACCATCCCATCACCAGATATAAAAGTGTAGAAAATAATAGGTGTTGCAATACATTCAAGAACTTCATAATTATTCCAAGCAAAGCGCATCCCCAAATTACTCCAAAGAGACTCCATCCCCATCCTCCTCGAAGAACAACCAAACAGATGGGTGTATATGTTCCGGCAATAAGAACATAAATCATGGCATGATCGATTCGTTGAAGAATGGCTTTTTTGCGGGGATGAGAAGACGCATGAAATAACGTGCTGGCAAAATAAAGAAATATAAGACTAGTTCCAAAAAGTGCATAACTCACAATATGCCAAGCCGTTCCATGTAAAGACGCAAAAACTGTTAGTAAAACGAGAGCAGCAACAGAGAGAAAAAAACCCAAACCATGTGTTAAACTACTGAGTGGTTCATTGGAACGTTCAATGTTCATAGAAAAGTGGTAATGAACATATTTTCTCACAAATGATGGTCATTGAGAAATCAAGATCTTGCTTCAATTTAAAAAATACGCTAGGATATCGCCAAGTGTATGGGTGCTTAGCTCAGTTGGTTAGAGCGTCTCGTTTACACCGAGAAGGCCAGGGGTTCGAATCCCTTAGCACCCACCAAAAATCTCCGAGTCAAAAGCTCGGAGATTTTTGATAACACCGAACCATTTGGAGGTTCTCGCCTCTCGTCTGAAACTCTCAAACAAAAAACCCAGACGTTGTCTGAGTTTTTTGTCTGGTGCGGACGAGAGGACTCGAACCTCCAAGCCCTTGCGAGCACTAGCCCCTCAAGCTAGCGTGTATACCAATTCCACCACGTCCGCAGAGATACTGTCATTATCATTGTATTCACTCCCTTTTTATCTCTTCAAAAAGGACAAAACCGATCATACCCTACCCTATTTCAAAAATCAAGAACTAAATAATCGATTTCTCCCTGTAATCACTCGAAGGATCATTGATTCTACTCCGATATCAAATCGCGTTCCTGTCATTTCTTCCCCATCTGCAAAAACAGAGATGGGAGTTTCACTACGAATGGCAAACGATTCAAGAGGTAAAACACTCTCATGAATACGACGACGATGCAAAACATTCCACCCTTTTCGCACGCGCGTGCGAATGATTGTCTCTAACTTCCCATCACAAGGATTGGAAACGGCATTCACATCATTGGTCATTCCACAAGAAAGATTCCACACTTCAAGTGATCCAACCCCTTCAGGAAAAACACGATATCGATCTTCACAACAAATTTCTGCAGAAAAATTTGGAATAGAAATACCAGTAATAAATCTTCGTCCATTGATTGTTCCAACATCAATTGTTTCAATAATACGAGAAGAAAGAATATCACAAGCTGCTACCCCTAAAGGAATCCCGAGTAATTGTGCAAGGTCATTATGAGGACCAAGTGGAATAAGACCGAAAACAAGTCCGCTTTCTGCAATCACATCCAACACTTTTCGAATTGTCTCATCATTCCCAACCACAACAACAGTTGAAACTCCACGTTGTACTTCATCACGAATCATTTCTTCAGCATTTCGAAAAAGCGCCAACCGCGCGACTTTCCCCGCGATCCCAAGGTCTGTAAGACGATTCTCAATCAACTGCACTTCTTTCTCAAATCGTTTATCTTGAATGAAATTATCGTAAATATAGTAATACACAAGCAACCCAATTTGCGATTTTATTCTTCAATTTCTTCTTCTTGAGATGAGATGGATGTTGTTTTTCCTCCCATAGAAAGATGACCATTTACCTTTGCTCCAGGAGAAATGGAAAGCACTTGCGTTTCAATGTCTCCAAGCACCTGTGAGCTTGATTGAAGCTCAAGGGTATCACCCACACGTAAATTCCCCTTAACCTCCCCAGCAATCACAGCATTTTCAGCCTCAATATTTGCATGAATAATAGCGGTTTCCCCAATATGAAGTGATTGATTTGTTTTTACTGAACCGGTCACTTCTCCATCAATAATAACGTTTCCCTGACTCACGAAATCACCCTCGACTTTGACGCCTTGAGCAATAACGGTCTCTTGATGTAATGATGCCATAGATGTTTTTGTCTTTTCCTCCTGTGTTCGATTAAACATATTAGTGATCTTAAATAGTAACAGCCCTTTTACATTTCCTCAATTGGTTCCATCCCCAAAAGAACAAAACCATTTTTTAAAACTTGTGAAACCGCTTCCACCATGGCAAGTCTCTCTTGAAGCACTTCCCCTTCTTCTGTAAGCACAGGGATCTCATGATAATACTCAGAAAAAACCTGACAAAGCCCAAAAAGATATTGTGTAAGGCTTGCAAGATTCATAGATTGTCCAACTAAGTAGAGAATTTCTGGATAATGTGCCATAGCAACAAGAAGTTGATGTTCTACAGGTGCCTGAACATGAATTGTTGTTCGCAAGGGAGTTGTTTTCTTTGCTTTACGCAAGATACTTTGAATACGTGCAAAAGTATAAAGCAAATAGGGGCCCGTGAATCCTTCAAAAGAAAGAGCTTCTTCTAAATCGAAAATGATTTTTTTATCAAGATCTTGTTTAAGCATTCCAAATCGCATAGCAGAAAAGGCAATAGCTCTCGCGATCTTTTCTACTTTTTTTTCTCCCCACTCTTCGTGTCGCTTCATTGTTTCTTCTTTTGCAAGAGCTATCATCTGATCACGAAGGTCTTCGTACAAAATAACATTCCCTTTTCGTGATGCCATCGTTCCCTCTTTGGTGGTGACAAATTCATAAGAAAGATGCTCAAGAGGTTTTTCAAATCCCATTTTTCGTAATGTCGCAACCAATTGTTTTTGTGCAAGTGTTTGACGTGCATCAATCACATTTATGCTACGCATAGGGTGAAAGTCTTCTTCTTTTCTCAAAGCAAGAGCGATATCTTTGGCATTGTAAAGAAGAGCTCCGTCGGTTTTCACTAAAAGATTGACTCCTAAATGTTCTTGCTCGAGATCTACGATTAAAGCTCCTTCACTCTTCACAACAATCCCTTTTTTCTGTAGATCTGCAATAATCTTTCTGGCTTCATCAATAAAATCACTTTCAAAATACCAAACATCAATAGTCAATCCTAGCTCTTTATAAATCGCCTTTATCACATCAAGTGACCATCCTCGTGTTTTTTTCCAAAGAGAAACATAAGGTCCTTTTAATTCGTCGAGTTCTCGAAAAAGATCTGCCATTTCTTTTTTGACTTCTTCATTTTCTTCTGCGGCTGTGGCGGCTTTCACATACACTTTCCCAAGAAATGCAACTCGCTCATCTTTCTCTGGCTCTTCCTCTGCAAAAAATGTTTTTATTCCCCAAAGACACTTTGCCACATGCATTCCCATATCCCCAATATAAGCGGTTGGGATCACTTCATAATGATTTGCGCGCAGCACATTCACGAGCAATTGTCCGGCAAGAAAATTACGCAAATGACCAACATGGATTTCTTTATGAGTATTTGGTTGGGCATACTCCACCATCACACTATTCCCCTTCCCAATATCAGAAGATCCATAAGCGTCTCCTTGTTCGTGAATAGATTCTAATAAAGAGCGTCCGAAAACCTCATCATTAAACAAAATGTTCACATAAGGTCCATCTGCTTTTGCTTTTTTAATAAAACCTTGTGGGGCAATGTTTGTAGCAATTTCAATGGCAATCTCATTTGGAGAACGTTTCAGCGCTTTTGCAAGAGAAAAACAAGGGAATGCAAGATCACCAAGTTTTGGATCTGGAGGAGCTTCAAGATCCTCAATAGAAACACTCACTTCTTTTCCGAGTATTTGTTTGAGCTCTTTAATAAATTGCTGTTTTGCTTCTTGTAAGACAGATAACATACATCAACGATACCGTGTAAATATTTAAGGACTTACAAAAAATTTATTTGTTCAATAATGGTGTTTAACTTTTTCTCCGCTTCTTTTTTTTTCTCTTTCAAAGATTCCACAACCTGCTCTGGAGCTTTGGAAAGGAAATCACGATTGGAAAGTTTTTGTTCTAAGGAAGCAAGGTATTGCTCAACCTCTTGCCTTTCTTTTTCCAATTTTGCTTTTTCTTTTTCTCCATCAACCAACCCAGCAAGAGGAACAAAAATCTTCACATCACCTACAATAGTGGAAACAGACCCCTCTGGTTGCTCTGCACTTTCTTCTATCTTCAATATGTTTATACGAGCGAGTTGTTTGATCAATGCCTCTTGTTCTCGTAAAAATAGCGCTTTGTCTTTATGAACGATAACTGCTTCGATAAACTTCGCAGGTTCTACTTTGTATTGTGCACGAAGATTGCGAATCGCCACAATACAATCCTGCACGAACGTAAACTTATTCTCCCCTTCTTCCACAGATGGAAGATCTGTCACCCAAGGATGAATGATCATCATAGTATCTGTCTCAAACTGTTTCCAAATTTCTTCAGTCACAAAAGGCATGAATGGATGCCAGAGGACAAGAAGTCGTTCAAGGATAAAAAGAAGGATGGCATCAGTTTTTTCTTTATCTGTTTGACGTTGACCTTTTGCTATTTCCAAATACCAATCTGCAAAATCATTCCACGTAAAATCACGTAAAAGTTCTCCAGCTGCAGAAAATTCATAATTCTTCATGTTTAGAGTCATCTTTTCTACAACCTCAGAAAATCGACTCAAAATCCATTGATCTGCAGCGGTTTGAGGTTTCACGGAAGCAACGGCTTGAACGTTCTCTACAGAAGTCAAAACAAATCGCGAAATATTCCAAAGTTTGTTCACAAGATGTTGTCCTGCTTCCACTTTTTCTTCATAAAACTTGGCGTCATTTCCAGGGGATACTCCAGCAATAAGGCTAAAACGCAAGGCATCTGCTCCATATTTATTCACAACTTCAATAGGATCAATTCCATTACCAAGAGATTTTGAAAATTTCTGTCCATCTTTATCACGTAACATTCCATGAATATAGACATCCTTAAAAGGAATTTCATCGAGAACATATGTAGACATGAGAATCATGCGTGCCATCCAAAAAAACAAAATCTCATATCCCATTTGCATCCAAGTGGTTGGATAAAATGTTCGGAAATCATTTGTTTGTTCCGGCCACCCAAGAGTTGAAAACGTCCAAAGCCCTGAACTAAACCAAGTATCAAGAGTGTCTGGATCTTGTGTCCAACCATCACCTTCTGGATTTTCTTTACCACAAAAAACTTCCTCTCCTCGATACCAAACTGGAATGCGGTGTCCCCACCAAATTTGACGAGAAATACACCAATCACGCAAATGATCAATCCAGGAATAATAACTTTTTTCAAAACGCTCTGGAGTAATTCTGACTTTTTTTTCTGGGTCTCCTTGATGTCCAACAGTCACAGCTTCTTTCATGAGTTCCTTCAGTGTTTTTCCACGCCCAGGAATTTCTTTATTTACTGCTACAAACCACTGAGTTAGTGGAATTGCTTCCACAACATCTCCAAAACGATCTGAAGATCCAACACTTTGTTCAATCTCTTCCTCAGAAACAAGTAATCCCTGTTCTTTTAGACAAGCAACCACTTTTTCACGTGCTTCCTCAACAGACAATCCTTCATACCTCTCCCCTGTTTGTGTGGTCATATGACCATCTGTTCCAATCACTTCGATCAAGGCAATCTCCTCCCCCAAAGCTTTTTGTTTCTCATACATTTCAAAGTCAACACCACTATGTGCAGGAGTCACCCCAAGCGCTCCTGTTCCAAACAGTGGATCCACTCCTTCATCAGCAATCACTCTCAATTTCAAAGAGACTCCACAAAAATTCACTTCAAATGTTTGCCCAAGATACTTTTGATACCTTTCATCGGATGGATGAACCGCCACAGCAGTATCTCCCAACTTTGTTTCAGGACGTGTTGTGGCAATAGTGAAAGGAAAATCTGAACTATACTTGAATGTATAGAGCTTCGCAGGTCGATCAACATATACAAGCTCATCATCACTACAAGTCGATTGACCTTTAACAGACCAATTCACGACGCGATGTCCTCGATAAATCAATCCGTCTTGATACATTTTTACAAACACTTCTGTCACTGCTTTACTCCGTGCTTCATCAAATGTATATGCGAGTCGCGACCAATCTGCACTTGTTCCCATTTTTCGAATCTGCGTAAGAATCGTTCCTTTTGATTGCTCTGCATAGGCACGAATCATCTCAAGCAATTTTTCTCTTCCGAACTCTTCACGTGGATGTGGATGTCCCTCTTTAACCAAATTCTTCTCCACTCGTGCTTGTGTGGCTACAGCCGCATGATCTGTTCCTGGCACTAACAGTGTTTTCTTTCCACACATGCGTTGATATCGAATCATGATATCCATCAAAGAATTTTCAAGTGCATGACCTAAATGAAGCACCCCAGTCACATTTGGAGGTGGCATCATGACAGAAAATGGCTCTCCCTCTAAATGATCTGGATTAAAAAAACCGCTTTCTTCCCAAGCGGAATAAATGGCATCCTCATAATTCTGAGGTTCATAAGCCTTTGGCATCTCGTTTTTACTCATAACAAAGCCAGTTTACGCAAAATATCGCCTTTTTGCAACCTGATAAGCATGGTATAACATCCTCAGCCCTTTTCTTGACAAAACACCCGTTTTCAACAAGAATACGGCGTCAAGCTCTTTACAACCTAGACCAAAAAAACAAAGGAGAATCCATGTGTTATTTTCTCACTGTGTCTTTCCTGTTTCTTTCTTCCTGCGCTCTGAACCCCTTTTTGATTGGGGAAATTGATCGTGATGGGGATGGAATCTCTTTTGAAAGAGATTGTGATGATACAAATCCTTCTGTGGGAATCCTTACATGGTACCTTGATAATGATCATGATGGATTTGGAAATACAGGCGGAATCACACAATGTGATCCTATTGACAACTATGCTTCTCAAACTGGTGATTGTGATGATGGAAACCCAAGCATTTATCCTGATGCTGATGAAGTATGTGATGGGATTGATAATAATTGTGATGAAGTGATTGATGATGACGCAATCGATCGTACAACCTGGTACCGAGATGCGGATCAAGACACTTTTGGGAATCCGGATCGCATCCAGTATGATTGTGATCAACCAGAAGGATATGTAGCAGACAACACGGATTGTGATGATGCACAAACCACAACCAATCCAGATGCCTCTGAAGTTTGTGGAGATTTGATCGACAACGACTGTGATGGAGAAACGGATACTGATGGCGACTACTATGATTATTATCGAGATGAGGATGAAGATGGATATGGAGATGTTTCAACCTCTGTGAATGACTGCCAACCGCCAAGTGGGTATGTGCGTGATGCCACGGATTGTGATGATGCTGATCCAGACATCAATCCTGGAGAAGAAGAAATCTGCAATGATTGGATCGATAACAATTGTGACGAGGAAGCTCTTGAATGTATCTATGAGATAGAAAACTCTCTGTCAGATAGTGTTAAAATTACGGTGAATACTGCATCTGTCAATTTCGGATCCTCTCTATATCTTGCCGGAGATCTTGATGAAAATGGTACGAATGATTTGCTTATCGGATCAACCTCAGATGATTTTGGTGGTACCAATGCGGGAGCCGTTTCTATCCTTTATGGACCTCACGCGGAAAGTGAAACATTGATTGATCCCATCAAACTGTATGGGGAGCAAACCTATGGCTATGCCGGAAATGCGCTAGCCACTCAAAATGATATGAATGGAGACGGCGTCAACGACTTCCTGATTGGCTCCTATGGTGACAGCCGTGTGATGACAAATGCCGGTTGTGCATATTTGATGCTCGGGCCCATCAGCACATCCACCTCCCTTGAGACATCGGAAGTAATTTTTTCCGGAATTGCAGAGGCCGATTATGCGGGCACTACGGTATTGTTCACTTCTTCCTTGGATGGAGATACAAACCCTGACATTCTCATCGGTGCTCCTCGTGTGAATGTTTATAACGAAGACGAAGGTGCGATCTATCTGTTCCGCGGCCCCCCTGTCTTTGGAACATGGTCCTTGGCAGATGCGGATTCCACAATCACAGGAGAACAAAGCGGAGATCGAGCCGGTTCCACAATGATCGCCACCGATCTTAATGGTGATGGGGTGACTGATTTGCTGATTGGCAGCCCCTATCATGATACGAGTTTTACAAATGTTGGAACGGTGTATTGCCTCCTGGGTCCTGTGGAAAGTGATGTTTCCCTTTCTGACGCTGATGGTTTCATCTACGGAACCACGGCCGGAGAATGGGCGGGCAGTTTTCTTGCATCGGCAAACGATACCAATGAAGACGGATATGATGATCTTTTGATTGGAGCCCCACGTTTGACAGGCACTTTGTCTGAACAAGGCGCTCTCTATCTCATGGAAAGTCCTCTCTTGGAAAAAACGTCTGTAACCGATGCCGCATTCGTGATCATCGGTAACTCTGATACAGATCGCGTAGGAACAAGCGCCACAATGGTTGATATCAATATGGATGAAAAGGAAGATCTCCTTGTTGGCACGCCTCTTCGTGATAACACTTTCTCGGATCAAGGAAGCGTTTCTCTTTTCTATGGTTCATTGGAAGGATCTCTGGATCTCACAGATGCGGATGCCACCTGGTGGGGAGAAGCACAAAATGATGGGGCCGGATATGTGCTTTGTCCTGCTGGTGATCAAAATACCGACGGCTACGAGGATTTTGCCATCGGTGTTCCAGATCAAGATGCCGGAGGCATTGGGTCTGGATCTCTCTACCTCATCTTTGGTCTTGGTATGTAACGAAAGCCCCAAAACGGGGGCTTTTTTCGTTATCCCCTTTTTAATCCCTTGACGCCTTTTTCTGCCTACGGTAGAGTAGCCCATCAACATCCATGCTTGTTGAGGAGGAAAAAATAAATGATCACTGGCATGGCGCTTCAAACCCATCAACAATTTCTTGAAACTATAAAGCGGAGTAAAACCCCGCTTATTTGTGTAGCACAAGGAGCCGGACCTGATGGATATGGAAGTGCCTTAGGAATTGCACGCGTGCTCCAAAAACTAGAAAAACAACCACAGATTGTTGCAGTTGAGGAAACGCCCACAAAACAAATTTCTTTTTTGACAGACCATGGACTTATAAAAAATCGTCTTGAGAATCTTCAGCAATTTGTCATTGAACTCAATGCAAAAGAAACCCCTGTGGAAGAACTTTCTTATGAACTTAAAGAAGATCGGCTTTATGTTTATCTTTCCCCAAAGAAAGGTCAGTGGAGTAAAGAGGATATTCAATTAACTGCTTCTGCATTCCGTTATGATCTGATTATCGTGATCGGGGCAAATGATCTTGAAGCGTGTGGACATCTTTATTTAGAAAATACGGAATTCTTCCTACGCACCCCTATTATCAATATTGATCACTCCCCTTCTAATGAACATTTTGGACAAATCAACGCCGTTGATCTTACGGCTTGTGCCTGTGGAGAAGTCTGTCACGATTTAATTGATTCATTTGAAGCAGAGTTTATTGATGAAGAAGTGGCAACGGCTTTTCTGACAGGAATGATAGCCAAAACAAAAAGCTTCAAACATAAAAATGTGACAGCTCGCACTTTACAGACGGCGAGCAAACTCATTGCAAAAGGAGCAAGACGCGATATGATTGTCCATCATTTATATCGCACGCGTTCTGTGGAAACCCTTCGTTTGTGGGGTCGTGCCCTTGCTCGGCTAAAATCTGATGAATCAATAAATGCGGTTTGGACACTTCTTTCACAACAGGACTTTCTCCATGCAGGGGCAAAAGAACAAGATCTCCCAGATGTCATTGATGAACTTCTCTCAACGTCTCCCCAAGCAAAAATCATCATTGTCCTTTACGAAGACGCTCAAAAAAATGCATGTGCTATTATCCAAACAGATCATGAGTACCATGCTCTGCAACTTCTTTCTCCACTCAATCCCACGGGGAATAGTCGGGAAGCAAGACTTTTTCTCAAGGATAAACATATTGTTGATGCAGAAAAACTGATCTTAGACACCATTCGAAACAATCAAAAAATACAAAGATAACAAAAACCGACCGTGTAAACAGTCGGTTTTTTGATTCTTTTATTCTACTTCTTCAACAATCTCTCCTTGAGAAACATCTGTTGCCCCTTCTTCCCCTTCCTCAACTGGTTGTGGAATTTCTTCAACGGCTCCTCCTGTATTCAAGGTATTCAAACGCGCTTCAACAAGACTGTTTCCAGGATTAAGCTCACTCACACGTTCAATCGTGGCAATAGCGGCATCCCGATCCCCTTGAAGTTCATACAACGCAGAAAGATACCAAAGAGCATTACTGTAATTTGGAGAGAGACCAACAATATTTTCAAGGACTTGTTGTGCGGCATCATATTCTTCCATACGCAAGAGCAAAAGACCAAGTTGAAATCCTACCCCAATATCCGTTGGTCGATAATTATACAAAGCGATCATGCGTGTTGCTGCATCATTCATCTTTCCTTGGCGCTCATAGGTTGCTGCCAAATAATAATGAGCGACTGCATAATCACCTTTAAGTTCAATCGCTTTGTTAAAGGCTTCTTCTGCAGAAGCAAGCAAAGTCACTTCTTGTTCTGTGGCAGTAGCTGCTAATTCAGCATTTTCTGCAGTCTTTAAGGATTTTGCTCTTTCTGAAACAGTTAAATAAACGCGTCCTAAATTGGTGTAATGAACAGGATTGTTTGGCTCAAGTCGAATTGCATTAAGGAAAGAGTTTGCTGCAAGATCTTCTGCGCCAGAAGCAAAAGACATGACATCACGATACACAGATCCAAGCATGCTCCAGTTTGAAACATTGTAAGACTCGAGTTGTGTGGCTTTTTGTGCAGCCTCAATGCTTGCCTTTACATAACCAAGAATTTCTTGCGTCTGTTCAGTGGTCATTTCTCCTTCAACTGTTGCAATTGTTCTTTGTGCTTTAATCAGAAGAGCAGAGCTTAAGTTTCGTTGATAAACATCGCTGAGTCCATTGTAGCTGACTGCTTTATTCATCTTTTCAATAACCAAACTAATATCTCCCCCTTCTTGATCAGCAATGACAGCCTGTGCAAAAGCGACATCTGCAGAATAACGTTGAACACTGATAAATAATGTTGCAAGCAAACCAATTCCTATAATAACAAAGGAGGAAGTCAAAATAAGACCTAAACGTGGAGAGCGACCAAAATCTGTTTCCCATGTTTTGACAGCAAATTGACTTGCGAGTAATCCAGCAAATCCCCAAAGCAAGAATTGCAAGGTAAAGTTGGAGGAATAAAGCAAATGAGAGAGCAAGAGGATAAACCATCCCACAAAAAAGACATACGTCATCTTCCACTCGGCATGGTTTCGTTCAAACAATAATCGACCAAGTGTTTTTGCCGCAACCCATCCCATCAAAACAACCCAAAGGAGCCCACCAATAATTCCGGTTGTTGCAAGCAAAGTGAGTGCATAGCTTTTTGCACGATCAAATCGAAGAGACCAAAATGTTGATCCGTTCACTTCCACTGGTTTATGCAAAAGATAATCGTGCATGAATGTTCCAGGACCTGATCCAAGAAGCAATTGATCCACTCCTGTTGAAAGGGTATCAAGAGTGATGTTCCAACTTGTTCCATAACTTGGTGAAACAATAACAGGGAGATTCAATCGTAATGGGGTGGAGAAAAAAAGAAACACAATACTGATGAGTAGCACGACAAGTGGGAATGCAAAACGTTTTGGTTTTGGAAACTCATGGGTTTGTAAAAAGGCAAACACAGCAAGAAGAAGAACACCCACAAGACAAATAACCCAGAAAACCCAAAAATCAATTGCAATCAAGGTCACTAAGGTAACAAGGGAAATGAAAACGATCAAAACACGAAGAAACTTTCCATAACCACTGCTTGGGATCAAACGGTCTGTTCCCTTTTGTGACACAAGCCACATCGCAATTCCGACAAACATGGCTATCATTAAAAATTCTACAAAACCATTGATTGTTCCAATGGTGTTAAACCCCACAGATTCAGCAAAAGAAAATGGAAGATGAACAAGATTAAACATTCCAAGTAAAGTCACGAGTCCGGAAAGAGCTGCAGACAAAAGAAAAATAAAGAGAATATTTTGCTGTACTTTTGTTCCAGAAACAGTGTTCTTCAAGAGATAGAACAAAAAAACAAACATGGCAACAGAAAGGAAACTTGTATATTCCTGAGTATTTTGACCAACCCATGTTTGGTATCCTGCTACAGAAAAGAGGGAAGAAACCAAGATTCCCACAAGAAATAAAGCTGGAACAAGGTTTAACCATCCAGAACGAAAGGTTAATCGTTTTCCAAGAACCATGGTCCCAAGCCAGGCAACAAGAGCGACAACCGTGAGAATCACGAAAAGGATCTGTTTATTAATCTCCAAAAGGCTTGAAGTCCAAGGAAGAAAGAAAAGCGGAATAAGGAAAAACAGTGCATAAATTGCCCAACGCGCTACAGAATGAAAAACATCTGTATTTTTCACAATGCGTTGTACAACTTCTGAAGAAGTCATATTCATAGAAAAATAGGGATTAAAAGGCTGGCTTCAACTTGTCAGCCTATTCTTATTGTTTTTTATAAGTTTGAATAGCTTGCACAACCTTTGATTCTTCTGTGAGGTCTTCTATAAAAAGGATGTGTTGCTTTGAAATGAACATTTCATCTTCTGGACCATGCATTTCTTTCCCCAATTTTACGAGGGCAACATCTGAATCTGCCTGCATGTTGTAACCAGATTGCAGATAATAGACATCAGTAAGCCGATAATAATCTGTATTTTCGTTAAAAATAGCGCCAAAGTAAACCTGCCCATTATCGAGAAAAACCGCTTGATAATCACTAGAAAAAGAGATTTTGCCAGCAAAGAAAAAGGACCAAACACTTACAAGAATAAGAAAAAGGACAATGACAGAACTAAGAATGAGATACCCCTTTGTTCCTTTCTTCTCTTCTGTGGCCCCAAACATGGGACGGCTCATTTTTGATTCAATGGCCATATGTTATGAAAAAATGTAATAAAAACAACGAAAACTCGCCATTATTGTACCGAATACAACAGGTATCCACAACCAAGGCTGTGGATGGAATAAATTGAATTTTTTCTATTTCCCAGGGACTTTAGTCCCGTTTATTTCTCAGGGACTTTAGTCCCGCTGAGTTTAACCCCGCCACTAAAGTGGCTGAGAAAACTTTATTTCCTAGGGACTTTAGTCCCGTCATTTTCCATTATATCAAAACAGGGCCCATGCGGACCCT
>MGEY01000009.1:4090-4285 GCA_001791615.1 Candidatus Uhrbacteria bacterium RIFOXYA2_FULL_40_9 | reverse complement strand
ACTTCCTCAACCACTTCTTCAGCGGCTGGTTCAGTAACCTCTTCAGCTACTTCCTCAACCACTTCTTCAGCGGCTGGGGCAGACTCTTCAGGAGTTGAAGCGACTGTGACAGAACCATCGAATTCTTCTGTGGTTCCATCAGAGATCGTGACAACACCTTCAGTCACACCCATAGCAATCCAGCTGAACTCGCGT
>MGEY01000009.1:0-3886 GCA_001791615.1 Candidatus Uhrbacteria bacterium RIFOXYA2_FULL_40_9 | reverse complement strand
GACAAGAGAAAGGATGATTCCGTCTCCATCCGCGTCTGTTTCAAGGGCGATAGCGACGGTTGGATCGCCTGCATCTGCCTTCATACCCACACCTGGGATTGAAGAAGATGTAATGTAATCACCAATGGCAATTGCACCATTATCTGTATTGACCTTCACAGGAACTTGTCCCATAAAGGCAATCGGCGCATATGCTTCATCCGCTTGTCGTCCATAAGGAGCATTGGCAATAAATCCAGGGTCAGTAGAAACAATACCCATGAGATTACTATCTGTTGCTACTGTGGTACGAATAACTGCATGCGCATTGTTAACATCCACTGAGACCAATTCTCCGGCCTGCAAATCCTGAGCGCTATCAAGCATATATTCGGCAAAGTCAGCGGTAGCTGTATGTGCTGCATCCGAGAAAGTGGCTCCTGTTTCAGAAACCGCAAAAAGATCATCAGGTGTTCCAGCTGTTTCTGCAATCAAGAAGACTAAGCCAGACAAATCGGCCTCACCAGCTTCAACATCATCAATATTTCCTGGTCCAAACAACATGTTGTAAGTTCCTGCAGTGTCATCTGTTTCGAAATTAAAGATCTCGTCATCAGTATCAATGTCAAACTTCACACCATGAAAAAGGCCTGGAGTATGGCTTACATAAATATTATCCGCATGTCCCATGGCAAAATCTCCGGGGTCACTAAAAGTAATACTTTTTAAATTATCGCTCAGAACATTTAAACCAATATCCCAGGATCCTCCCAATACTATACCTGTTACTGTACCTGCAGAAGTGGTGTCTCCTGTAAGCTGAATTCCTGTAAGATTTGAGCTCGCATCATCCCCAGCAAGACCCGTTACCTCAATATTAATGGCGTTCATTCTTTCACCACCTGACAAGGCTGTTCCGACATCGGCATCAAGATAAATACCATCAACCACTGCAGAGTTTACATCCAAATCTATAGTAACAAGGTCAGTTGTTTGATCATTTGTTCCTCCATCAATATTTAATGCTGTATTAGCTGCCCCTGCAATAAGATTAATACCAGTATCCCATCCAGATCCGATGTTAATAGCAGTCTCAGTTGCCGCTTCGCCTGTAATATTTGGAATATATAAACCGTTAATGGTACCAGCAGTCTTTGTAGCACCACTGTAATCAATGACCACTCCATTTGTGGTTCCGTTTGCACCAGAACCACCGATAGTTCCATTATATTCTAATTGAACAAGGGTTGTTGTTGATGAACTATTTCCCGGAATATTACCGGATCGATCATACATAATTCCAAAATAACTATCTGGAGCAAGGTCGTCGTGGTTACGTGAATCTGAGATGTCTAAAATATTTGTGAAACCTGTTATATCTGTGGTGTCAACATCAACATCAAATACTGATCCAGTTGTTAACGCGGAAAGATTCATGTCAATCACAGGACTTGTGGTGATATTTGTTCCAGTAACCGTTAATGCTGTCACGTTTGAATCTGGAGTAATAGTTGTTGCACCTGTTGCAGCAACATCGAAATCAGTAAAATTGATCGCTGAAGCATCACCACCATTTAACAATGTGGTTGTTCCCGCGGTTGTATTACCAATAGTAATTGCATCTGCTTGTGTTCCTTCAGTTGCAATATTAATCGTGGAAACATTGTTTGATGTAACACCACCAATATCAATTGTTCCATCTGTTGTTGTGTCTGCAATATTCAATGCAGTTGCAGCACTAGCAAAGTTAATTGTGGTTGAAGTAACGTTTAGAAGGTTTGTTGTTGCAGCTGAGGTAATATCTCCACCTGAGACAGTTAGATCTCCTGATAATGTCATGCTTCCTGTGACGTTTACATCTGTAGCAGAAGCGGCGTCTGTAATAAGGTTGATTTGTGTGACATCTGCAGAACCAATTGTGACATCTGCGGCTCCACCTGCATCAAGAGTAATAGCAGCTGTGGCATCATTATCAACGGCTGTCAATGTGATTGCACCTGCATCATCTCGACTAAATGTCATGGTTCCATCTACAGCTTCACCAATATCAATAGCGTTTCCGTTTGCACCAGTAATGTCTCCACCTAAGACAGTGGCATCAAGAGCAAAGTACACATCATCATCAGCATAAATACCATAATCCCAGTTGGTTCCTTGCTGGTAAATACCGTAGAGGTTTCCTCCAGCTCCAGCAGAAGTGAAATCATTCAACATGATTCCGTACAAGTTATTGGCATTATCGTTAGTCAAGTTTGTCAAATCAATATCAACAGCTGAGATAGCTCCTGTTTGTGTTTCTGCTACATAGTCAACATCGATAAGATTTCCTGAAACACTGTGTGCATTAAGATCAATACCTGCAGCTGTAGCATTATCAATGGCCGTAATGGTCATTGGTGAAGTACCGACAGCTTGTTGTGTAAGAGTGACTGCACCGGTGGTTGCAGCAACATCGAAGTAGGTACCATCAAGAGCGTTTGCACCGAATGCGAAAGTTCCTCCATCAAGTGTGAGTGTGTTTGCACTGTGTGTAAGTGTTACATCACCTGCCTCGAAGTTAACCACTGCACCTGTATTAAGGAAGAGGTCTGACCACTCAGTACCAGAAGCACCAAGAGCAGCCCCATCATCTGCAGAAGGCATGAAGTTTCCACCTGTCAATGTGACAAGCAAATCTCCACCAGAAGTGATTGTAAGATCAGTATTATCTGATTCAATCTTTTCACCACCATCACCAAAGATCATTCCAACGCTTACTGGAAGAACGACATCTGTGGTAGCGGTAAGGTTTAAGAGATTGCTTGAAGCAATGGTGAGATCTGTTCCATTTCCTTCAATCTTTTCTCCATCATCTCCGAATGTCATACCAACATTTGATGGAAGATTGACATCTGCTGTTGCCGTCAAGTTGATATCTACTCCTGAGTTGATTGTAAGATCAGTATTATCTGATTCAATCTTTTCACCACCATCACCAAAGATCATTCCAACGCTTACTGGAAGAACGACATCTGTGGTAGCGGTTAAGTTTATAAGGGCACCCGAAGCAATGGTGAGATCTGTTCCATCTCCAACGATATGCTCACCAGATCCAGCTGAACCAAACTCAAGTTTTTGAGTAGTTCCATCGATAACCACATCGGCAGATGAGTCTATAACGAAATCACCTGTTGTAACGATTTCAAGAGCAGCATCTGCTGTAAGGGTTGTCGCGTTTGTCGTGATTGCATTTGTGGAGGAATCGATATCTACAGCTCCACCATCAGCAGCAATAGCAACGGTTGCTCCACCAAGAGTGAGACCAGCATCTGAATCAATACCCACAGCACCTGTGGCATCTACATCAAAGGTTGTGCCTGTGGTGATTGTGGTTGAAGTTCCACTACCAATCGTGACACCTGCAGCAGTAGCAGCAAGAGCCAATGTTCCAGTTGTAGCTGTAGCAGTCACACCATCATTTCCTGTAATTGTAATGGTTCCACCACCATCAGCATCTGTATCTGTGGCAGAAATTGTTAAACCTTCGTTTGTAGCATTTAAAGCTGTTGTTTCAGTTCCTGTTAAAACGAGGTCGTTTGCAGTAAGGCTGAAATCGTCATTTGCATCAATAATCACATCATCTTCAGCTCCAATATAAACATCGTTTCCATCTGCACTTGAAGCATCAGCATTATCACCACCTCGGATGACAACGGCTCCACCTTCTGCATTAGCAAAGATGGTAATGGAATCAACAGCAGCCTCTGTGGCAGAAATACCGACAGAACCGCCAACCGAGCTCAATGTGAGATCTTGTGAAGCTCCTGTTACGGTGAAGTTGGAAGCAGTGACTCCGTCAAGAGAGATTCCTGCGGATGAAGAGTCGATTGTTGCTGCTTCAGTTGCGTTAATATCCCAAATTCCTGTA
>MGEY01000008.1:742-15478 GCA_001791615.1 Candidatus Uhrbacteria bacterium RIFOXYA2_FULL_40_9 | reverse complement strand
GCTCTTTTTGATTTTCTTCGATTTGTGCTTCTTGCCTTATCCATTCCTTTTCTTGCAAGCTAAGTTCTTCCTCAATTTCTGACAGTCGTTGTGATTTTTCTGGAGCATAATCCATAGGATTCTCAAAAAAATAGGCAAGCAACTCACTTTTTTCCTTTTCGAAAACATCTATTTTCTTCTCAGTTCGTTGTTGAGCACGACGCAATGTCTTTAACTGAAAACGTAAATCTGCACAAGAAGCAACGGAGGAAGTTTCTGATTTTTCTGAATCCGTTATTCCTATATCTTCTCGTTCCTCCTCAATCCGATTTTCTAAATCTGTAATATACTCTTCATAGGTTCCATAAAAAAGTCGCACACTTCCTGCACGAACCTCAAAAACGCGATCAGCAATCGCATGAACGAATGTACGCGCATGAGAAACAAAAATCACAGTTCCTTGATACTGCTTCAAGGCAAGTGCAAGCGCTTCTGCGGTTTCCACATCCAAATGGTTTGTGGGCTCATCTAAAATTAACGTATTTTGTTTATGAAGGAGGACTCCGGCCAAACAAAGACGTGCGCGTTCTCCCCCAGAAAGCACAGAGGTAGGTTTTTCTAAATCATCATTTCGAAAAAGAAAATTTCCTGCCATCATCAAGATTTGTTCACCTGCTGTATTCGGAGGGGCCATCCGCATGAGATAGTGAAGAACCGTTTCCTTTTCTTTCAACGTTGTCTCTATTTTTTGATCATAATATCCGATCTCTGTTTGATGCCACCATTTGATTTTTCCTGAAAGAGAAGGAAGAACTCCTGCCAACGTCTTCAATAAAGTAGATTTCCCTCTGCCATTTTCTCCAACAATAACAATTTTTTCTCCACGCGAAATTTCAAAAGAAATATCTTGAGCAACCGTGTGGTGAGGGTACCCAATTGTCAGATGTTCTGTTTCTACAGCAGGTCCTGGGGAAAGAGAAGGAGAAGCAATACAAATTCGACTTGTCGCCAGAGATTGATCAATAGTAATGAGTTTTCTTCGTAATTTTTCAATGTGTTTAATCTTACTTTGTGCTCGCGTGGCTAAACTTGCTTTATAACGAAATCGATCAACAAAGGTTTGATGATGAGCCATTTCACGCGCAAGTTTTTTGTTTGTTTTAAGCTGAAACTCTTTTTGTTCCTGTTTCCAAACCAGATAGTCTTCCACAGGCCCGCGATAGTGCACAAGTTCTCCCTGTTCAATTTCATAAGTTTCTTCGCAAGTATTTTGCAAAAACTCTCGATCATGAGCAATCAAAATAAAACTCCCTTGATAGGTTTTCAAAAAACGCTCAAGTAAAAGAAGAGTGGAAAGATCGAGATAGTTGACAGGTTCATCAAGCAAAAGAAGGTTTGGTTCTTTCAAAAACATGTCTATTAACTTCACACGCATCTGGTATCCACCAGAAAGATCATTAGGAACCTTATCTAAATCTGCTCCCTTCAAACCAAATTGAGAAGCAATCTTTTTTACTTTCCAAGATGGTTTCCCAGATCGCTCTTCTAAATAAGTCAAAACACTTCCCTCTTTCGGAAGAATGGTGTGTTGCACAACGTATCCAAGTTGTGTGCGAGGCATCAGAATCACTTCTCCGGCATCTTGTTCTTCTTCACCAGTAATAATACGAAAGAGTGTGGATTTTCCAGATCCATTCCGACCAATAAAACCAATCTTCTGTCCTTCAGAGATGACAAAAGAAAGACCATCAATAATCATTTTATTGCCAAAAGACTTTGTAAGATTTTTTACTTCTAGAAGAGGGTGATTCATACTGATGTCGATGATAACAAAAAACAAGACATCTGTAGAGGTCTTGTTTGTTTTGTTTGCTAGAGAAGACGGATAATTCCATGATCTGCATCTACCTCAATCTCCATTCCATCTTTAATAATCTCTGTTGCATTACCCGTTCCGACCACGCAAGGAATCTTCAATTCTCGACTGACAATGGCTGCATGAGATCCCATTCCTCCTTCATTTGTGACAATAGCAGAAGCTTTTTTAAAAACCGGAGTAAATTCTGGGGAAGTCGTCGAAGCAACAAGGATACTTCCTTCTGGCATCTTTGACATAAATTTCTGCATTTGTTTCAAATCATCATACGTCAGGGGAATCACACTTGCTTTTCCTTTTACATAACCCCCATACGCGGTTGTCCCTCTAATTTCTTTTTCCTTTCCTGTCACTTCTTTTGTTAGTGCTTCTAAAATTGCCTTTGCTTCCTCTCCCCCAATCTCTCTTCGTCTTCCTTGATGATATGCGATGCCATAGTATTTCTTACGAGATAAAATCTCTTTTGGAAAAAAATGACCTTTCAGGGTATGAATGATTTCCTCTGAACTTGCCAATCCAAGTTTTTCTTCACTGACACCTATTTTCTTTGCAATCGCCTTAAAAAGTTTTACATATCCACCTTCTTGATCCAAATAAAAATTCATAGAAAAGGCTCGTCCTTCTTGTTTCATCTCTTCCAGTTGTGAACGGAGTGATTTTGAAACCGTTTTCTGATAATACAAATCTGTATACACCCACTCTGTTCGTTTATAATATGACCAAAGAGTGGTTACAAGGGCATCTGCTTTTTTCCACAACGCAACAGAGCAATTCTTCCCTGTTGTTTTTTTCGAAAAACGCTCCATCTTTCTTAGATGAGAACGAAATTTTTTCAAATAACGTTTTGTCGTTTTTTCATTTAAAATCATTGTCAAACCCTCCTGATGACACTTCTCAACCTGCTCTCTAGAAATATAACAAAAAGTTTCCCTTCCTTTTTGCAATAAGATCAAATCTAAATCTGCATACCCACGACACCATTGATCATTTGAAAGATAAGGAATCCCATCAATATGCCAAAAAAAGACATACCTATCTTTTGTATAAACAGCTTCCTTTTGCTCTTCTCTCTTTCCTTTTGATTGGAGAGTGGTAATAGGTCGTGACTGAATAATGTAAAATTTCTTACCCTGAAGTGCCCATTCAATATCACACGGAAATCCATAGAGATCTTCAATAGAAAGAATGATTTTTGATAGAGCAAGAATTTGACGATCAGTGAGCACTTGTCTGATCGCCATTTTTTGAGGAATCGCTTTCCACACAGTCTCCCCACTTACTGAACGAAACAACCCTTTGGGTTGCACATACACATTTTTATCCAAAATCCTTCTGGATTCTTTTCTCACGACATAGCTATCCGGTGTTACTTGACCAGACACAATTGCCTCTCCGAGCCCATAACTTCCCTCAATAATCAATTGATTCGGATCTTGGGTAATAGGATGAACAGAAAAAGCCACCCCTGAAGCATCACTTTTGATCATGGCTTGAACTACCACTGCTACAGATATCTCTTTTTCTTGCAATCCTTGTTCAAAGCGATAAAAAATGGCGCGCGGTGTAAACAAAGAAGCCCAACACTGCAAAATATTTTTTAGCAGATCAGAACGTTTTGTATTGAGATAAGTTTCTAACTGTCCAGCCCATGCGGCATCTGCACTATCTTCAGAAGTCGCTCGAACGCACTGCCACAAAAGGTACATTTAATTTATCAAAGGCCAGCAGGATGGTTTCTTGAAAATTTTGAGATATTTGCGCGTTCAAAATGAGTGCAGAAATTTTTTCTGAAGCATCCTCAATCGTATGCACCATTCGATGATCAACGGTTTTTAAAATTGTTTCTATTTCAACAGTAAGATCTGTTTCTTCCAAAAATGTTTCAAAAGCATTTGCAAGTAAGACAAACCCTGGAGGTACAGGAATTCCTGCTTTTGTCATTTCTCCCAATGAGGCCCCTTTTCCCCCGGCTTCTTTTACACTCTTTTTTGAGAGCGCAGAAAACGGTTTTATCAACTCTTTCATATATTAGGATGATGTTTTGTGAATGTTTCGTGATTGTGGATCAAAGCCTAAGGATACTCTCTGCTCACGAAATTGAAGATCAACCAAGGCTTGCTCACCTTCTTTGGCAGGATGAATTCCAATCGTTAATGGTTCTGCATAAGTAGGGCCCGTTCCACTTTCTACTCCCTGTCCTAATGCTTCTTGTAAAAGTGGAGTCACGATTTCCTCATGGCCAAACACGATAAAACGCAAGGTCTTTCCTTCAGGAGGTTCCATTTTACGAGCAATGAACTCAAGATGCGCCAAAATAGACATAGCACGCTTTCTGATGTGATCAGGATGTTCTGCTTGCAAATCTTCAAACCCTTCTGTCTGACTCAATACATGAAGTGATTCCTGCCAATTGGCAATCCCCATCTTTTTTCCGGATGGCAAAAGAACATCTTCTCCTTGAATCTCTATTAATTTATCCCAAAAAGGTGATCCTTTTTCATCCCCGGCTGTTTCAAAATCTCGAATCATCTCAAGTTTTTTTGTCGGTCGAACTTCACCTGTCTTTTTTCGCAAAAAAGGAACACCTTTTTCTTCAAAGACCCGTCGCACAATCTGGCTTGTTTGCACGGCTCGATTTTTTGGACTGCTCCACATCACGACTAATTCTCTTTTTTTATCAATTTGATCTGCCAGTAATTTCGCTGATGCTTCCACTTGTTTTTGTGATTCTTCTGACAACTCCCCTTCCATTTGACCAGAAATTAACTCCTCGCGTGAATAAGTTGGCCTACCATGACGAAAAAAGGTTGCTTTTAAATCTGGATGAACAACTTTTTTTACTTCTTTCTGTGTGTCAGGAGTCTGTTCTGTATCAGGATCTGGGTGTCTATCCTGAGCCTTAAAAATGTGCTCCGATTCTGGGACAAATATTTCTGACATAGAGATAAAAATAATAGATTAGAACCAGAAGCCTTCATTTTGACGACCTCTCACTAAATGCCCTCCCCGATCAATCCAACAAGAAGTTGTCCAAATTTTCTTTTTCTCTCCTTCTTTTTCATAAAGAGAAAAAGAAACAAGACTCAATCCTTCATCATTAAATCGACATCCAAAATTGTGTAATCCTTGCATAGAGATATCTCCTAAAACACGATCAACAACATCGGTCATAGAAGTGTTTTGAAACGTTTGAAAACCAAGCAACTCCTGTATTTCTTTTTTTCCACTTCGATGTTCAAAAATAACCTTCCCCTTATACTCACCTGTTGGCAACACAATTCCTTGCATCATATGTTCCATTTGAACATTGTGCTTTTCTAGGGCTTGTCGAAATTCTTCTCGAGCCTGTCGAATTTTTTTATAGTGTTCGGAGGCACGAATTTGATATTTTATTTCATAGATCTCCTGCCGTTCCTTTCCGTCTTGTGTCGCTTTTATATCTGGGTCTGCGTCCATCATTTCTTTAAATTCCTCTAAAGACTCTTTCAAACGATGCCAAACCGCAAGAAGATCTTTTTCTCTTTGTTCCATCACTTCTCTTTCGGCTTGTATTTCTTCAAGAAAATATTTTCTTTCTTCTTCATGTTCAGGTTGAATTGATTCACCTCTTGTCATAAGAAAACTTACTTATGAATCAAAGATAATTTTCCTCTTGTCTGAAAATCTGGCAAAGGATACTGCTGAATATATTCGCGAGCTTTTGAAACAGATAGGGTAATAGGTTCGTTTGTCTTCTCTGTAAGTAGTGTGACTATTTCATCATCCGTAAGTCCCTGAAGTTCCTCTAATAACTTTGTTTGAAACTCAACATACGCTTGTAAATCTTGTGAAATTGTTTCGACACTTCCAGTTGCACCCAATCTTTTGAGTCCAACAGCTTGTAAATAGTATTCCCCATCAAAATCAGGATCTCCTACAGAAACAACCTCTGGGAAATTACTCCAACCATCAAGTCTCGCTTTTATCCATTTCTCAACACTGTAGCCAAATATTTTCGCTCTCAATTCATCAACTGTTGTTTTATAAGGGTTAGCATTGCGCAATTTGTCTCCATAAATGAGATACCAAGCAATCTCTGATCCTTCGTGGCCATCCATTTTCTTTAATTCACTTACTTGTTTTGTCTGTAATTCTTTTGCTTGTTCTTCCAAATATTCATCAGGATCTTCTGCAATCACATAAACCTCAATCACGGGATAATATTCTTTCTCATAATCAATTTCCGCATAACTAATCGTTGAATATTGCTCCATCACATCAAGTCGCCGTCGCGCTTCTTTTGCTGTCATTCTTTCCAAACGTCCAGAAAGATGATCAAAAGAAACCAATAATTCTTTTTCATCTGGATATGCTTCTAAAATTTTTCGATTATCTTGGATTGTTTTTTTATTTTCGTTTTGACGATGTTCCTCCTTCCTCTGTTCATCAAAAGCCAGGTATTCCTCAACAAAGCTTTCTGTTGGATGCTCATCAATAATAATAAATGGCAAAAGGAACGGTGAGCTCTCCTCATCTTCCTCATACACAGAAAATTGTGTACGAAGTTCTCCAATAGTCAAAAGTTTTGGTTTTCCAAAAAAATAGGAATCCAAAACTCCAATGATGTGATCTTCGGGATATTTAGCTAAGATCTCTTTGATCTCTTCTTCATTTTGAATTTCCTTCTCAAACCTGTGTGCACGAGAAACTTCTTCTTGTTCTAGAGGATCTCTAGTTGGACAATCTTTTGGACAAAGATGAAGAGGTTGCAAGTGAATACCGCAAATAATCCCTTCATGTTCTGGGTGTAATGACATAGTTTTTTAAAATTATTGAGAGTTTTTTGTTTAATGAGTCTTTTGTTTGTCATCTGCTTATACAAAAATAGTTTATCACGTTTATAATTGAAAAAGAAAAACCGCGCAGGTGCGCAGTTTGTTTATTGAGAACTTGGGAGACCAAAAACCAAGAAAGAGGAATACTCAGTTCAAGAAAATTGATATTGATTGGCCCAAAAGAAAAACCAATCCCAATTGTAGGCCCAAGCTCGACACTGTCACCTTGAACACATTTTGGGTACAAACCAATGAGACTCAAACAGGCAATACCAATAAATAAAGAAAGAAGTTGTTTCATGAGAGGTCTCCTTTGTAAAGAACTATCTTTATCTCAACACAATTATATTCTTCCTGTCAACGCCTTATTTGTCTCTTCATTAATTTTTGATAAATATCTTACTATTATTCATATTACGCATGTTTTTGCTTATTTATCACAGCTTTCAAATCAAATTGTGGTCTAGGGCTAGCTATTTTCTCGGCTTTGTGGTATAACAGTCTTCTTATAAGAACACGGCAACATCTACATCTTGTTCGTCTGAATTTATTTCATCATTTGAATGGAATCAATTTCTTCGAATGCATGCTCGATATCGCCACGTTTATTTATTAATCTATCTATGAAAGATCGATATCAAAAAAAGAGTATGGGAAATCGAAGAAACTCCGGAGGCGGAGGTTTTGGTGGTGGCGGAGGACGTAATTTCGGCGGCAGTGGCGGATACGGAGGTAGTGGAGGTGGACGTAATTTTGGAGGAGGTTCACGCCAGAATGATGGGTACCGTGAACAACCAACCTTGTATCGCGCGGTCTGTGATCAGTGTGGAGAATCTTGTGAAGTCCCTTTTAGACCAACAGGAAATAAACCCGTACTTTGTCGAGATTGTTTCCGCAAAGATGATGGAGGTTCTTCTTCACGTTTTGGATCAAAACGTCCTGAAAGATCAAACTCCTTTGACAAACCTTCTTATAAAAGCACCCCTCGTGCAGGAGCTGGAAATGAGGAAGTCGTGAAACAACTCAAAACCTTGAATGCAAAAATGCAACAGATGTTAGATCTCCTTATCGACCTTACAGATGTGAATGAAGATGAATTAGATGAAGAAAGCGCTGAATACGAAGAAGGAACAGAAGAAGAAGTTGAAGAAGATGAGGATGATGAAGTTGAAGAAGAGGAAAAGGATGAAGAAGAAGGTGAAGAAGAAGAGTAATTTTAAAACGAACGGGATGCCCGTTCGTTTTTGTTTTACCCATCTCTTTCAATAAATATACTGGACAAAAATATCTGATAACATGCCTTTCAAACAAATACATTCTATAAATTATCTTCATCTTCTTTCTCTTCTGGTGTCCCTTTCTTTTGTTTCATCCATGTTTGAATTGCTGAAAATGAAGATCCCACGGACTCAGGAACATCTCCTGCTTCTCTCAGTTTCTTGATGATCGTACGAATTGCTTCATTTGCCTCATCAGTGAAAGATGCCGCTCTTGAATATCCATAGATAAGTTGTACAACAGGCGAATATGTTTTCGCTTCTTTTGTTGGAACGACAAGATCAATATAAGTAAAACCTTTTTCAGGATCATAAAATATGTTGTCAGGCTTACTAGGATCCATTTGAAGTCCAACTTCTGAAATTGCCCTGCCGTCTTCGATTAATTTTTGATACTGCTCTAATGGCGCCTGAGCTAATAATTGTAAACGGTGCAACCATTCTTCTGTTTTTTCTTTTCTCTCATGAAGAGGTTTCCCTGCTGCACGCTCCTGAAGTTCATAGTATTCCCCATCCTCAACAAAAACTTCGATAATTCTGGCAACTTGAACATTTTCAGGAAGCATCAACATTCTCCTTCTCACTTCTCCCCCTTCTTCAAGTGTTTGCTTAATGTTTTCAGGAGTTTTTTGAAAAAAACCTGTTGCAAGATGAAGAAGAACTTGATCAGGATGACCTTTCACTTCAAAAGCGCGTGAACTTCCACCTGCGCCAATAGGATCTCCTCTCAATTCTTCTATCTGTTTTCCTGAATGCATCATTCTTTTAAAATCACTCTCCCTTTGAGATGGAAGTGATCCTCTTCCTGTTTCTGGCATAAATACAAACTTCGATTAGTTAGATATTCCTTTACTGTTCCTATAATGACTTATTCAATACAACGAGTTGTGCGTTTAGACGTATAACAAATTTCCATGACTTTACGTAACAACCTTTTCATTCAAAAACATCATAGCATCAAAAAACACATCACCGATCTGAGCCTATAACCTGCTCATAGTCTACTTTTACGTAATGATCTTTCTTCAACTTGATCCTCATGTAAATAATTCTCCACATCTTGATTATGCTTTTGTTCTTGAACTAATCTTTCATTCATCATCTCTGTCCATATACGATTTTCTTTTAAAATTCGATCAGCATCTTCATTCGAAATTTGATGTGACCTAACCAACTCAGCAGCCTCTGATCGCATCCTTTCAAGCCTCGCATTTAAATCATCAAGATCTCTATGCAATTCATCTGCTGACTTCTCAAATTGTTCTACACTCATTGCCTGTCCCTTGGGAACATCTGGTATACAAGCTTCTGTCGAACCAATTAAGGCACCTAGTCCGATAGCTTTTAAACAGTGTTAAACTTCATATTAATTTTTTACAAATTATTTTCTAAAAACAAACGTGTTTATCATATGAATAGTGATTTTACCTCTTGATTGCTAACGCCCGAATGGACTGTCATTCCCTGATGGTCTCTCCGCATATTTCTGTTCTCTTTCATGTCTTTCAGAAGTCTCCCTATAAGTAAAATAATGTAATAAAATAAATAGACTTAAAATCATTTCGTTGCCTTCACTGATAAACTCTCTAAATCGATCCCTTGATATTGTTGTTTACTGATTTTTTTATTCTCTTTCTTTATCTCAATCAAAAATCCAGCATCCAAAATCTTTTGAAGATACTCCTCCTTTAAGAGGGCTCCGGCAACACAGCCAGTCAGTAATTCTTCATTATGCCTTTGCTCATCAGAAAGCTCAGAGAGAAGAACAATATCGGAAACGTATAGTGAACCGCCCTTCTTCAACACGCGATAAGCCTCTTGAAAAACATTATCTTTATTTGGTGCAAGATTGATAACACAATTACTAATAACGATATCTATTGAATTACTATCGATTAGGAGCGATTCAATGTCTCCCAGAATAAATTCAACATTTTTCACTTTCATTTTCTCAGCATTTCTTTTTGCTAATTCGAGCATCGCTGGAGTCATATCTACACCAATTACTTTCCCTGTCTGACCAACTCGCCGCTGTGCAAGAAAAACATCAAATCCGGCACCACAACCAAGATCAAGAACAACATCACCTTCTTTGATGTCACCAATAGCCGTTGGATTTCCACATCCAAGACCCAAGTTTGCCTCTTGCAATGATTGGACATCTTCATCTGTATATCCAATTTCTGATGCAACTTTTTTGGCTCGACAGGAACACCCGCAAGATTGTGCAATTTGTGTATAGCCTTGTTTTACGATGTTTTTAATATTGTTCATACTCGCTCATTCTATCATAATTCGAGTCCTTATTGGTTTGAGAGAAGCCTTAGTTTTCTTTAGCAAAATTTTTTAGCTCCGTATAGTGGAGGATGCTAGAACTAAGATCAGGAAATATTCACGGTCATCTTTGTTCCAAGTGCATCTGCAATCTTAAACAAAAATGATACCGATGGGTTATATGTCCCTGATTCAAAACGAGAGATTGCTGTTTGTTTTGTGCCAACAAGCTCAGCAAGCTGTGTCTGAGTCATTCCCTGTTCAATACGTTTTTCTATAAATTTTTCGATTATTGCAAACTCAGGCCCTAACTCATCATAAGCCTTCTTAACATCTTTATTCTTCAACAATTTTGATTTAATGTTTTTGTAGTCTTTCATACATTTATGAATATAACATATAAGTTATATCTCGTCAACTTCATTTTTTCGCCTTTTGGCTAAATTCAACTGCTTTGATGGTATCTTGTTTGTCTTTTTAATAAATCCGCTGAGAACAATGATAATCTTGTCTTTCTGAAACATGTAGAGAAACCTGACTTCTTGCACTCCTCTAATTCTAAGCTCAAACAACCCATCCAATACTTTCTTGCTATGTGGCATCTTGAGCTGATAACTGAACTTCTCTAATAAATCAAACGTTCGTAAAACTTTAGCGATTGTTTGTTCTTGCAGAGATTCAATGAATGCTTCGATTTCATAAGATTAAAACTTGATTTGTATAACTTTTAATTTTCATCTGAATGTCAATCCTTTTCCAACACTTCTACTTTATCCTCTCCTGACAAAACTTGTTTAACCACAATGTAACGCACAATTGTATCACTCTGATTAGTAAAACTATGAGGTGTATTTTCAGTTTCAATCAAGTCACCACTTTTGACAACCTGCTTGCTCAACTTACCGTCCTCTTTCCACTCGAATAGCAATTCACCATCAATGATAAATAATGATTCGTGAATGATATTATGATGATGCCAGGGCTGCCTCGTGCCAGGCGGCTGCTCAACATAAACAAAGTGATACTCTTTAAACAAGTAATACATTGCTTTTATGCCTTCTGGACGATTGTGGTGAATGGCATCTTCATTTTTATATACTTTCATACCCCCACATCCTATCACAAAATTTCGAGTCCCTCTTGGGGTAATAAAAAACCTCCGCTTAAACTAGCGAAGATTTTTTGGCTCGCATGGAGGGACAGCTTTCGAACTTTTGACTGGCGTGCAGCGTTTCCCGTTCCAGAGCTTGTCGTGCCTCAAGTGAGACATCTATTGTCCCAGGTGTGACGTTTCGGGAAGGGTGTCAATTTCTTAAAATTATCCAAAAACCAACACCTTGTCCGAGTCTTCTACCATTTTCAGCAACTCCTGCATGTTGGTCATGGGACAGATAGTGCTTTTCTGTTTTGAACGAATGACAAGACACGTTCCGCAGGCAAGGAGCGAGCCTTTGAGACGTTTGAATTCCTCAATCTTTTTTGAAAGATCAAATTGCTCCGTATCTGGAATATCTTCAGCCTCGACCCCTTCGCTCATCAAGACGATCTGAACTGTATGACCAGCTTGAAGAGCGACGTTGGCAAGACGAAATGCATTCCAAAGATGCTCCTGTTTGTTTGATTGAAGAATGATTCCAAGTTTCATACATTAGACGAGATCCTTTTTCCGCTCTTCGAATTCTTTTTTATCAATCTCGCCCTTGGCATAACGTTCCTTCAGAATATCGAGAGCGGATTTGTGAGTGCCGTGTCCTCTTGTGCTGGACTGACCTGTGAGCCATTTAATGAGCGCGACAATCGCCGCAATAACCAATGCCCACCAGAGGATCATGAAGATCCAACCAAAGAAGCCGAACCCGTACCCAAAATTCATCATAGAGTTTGTCGTGTTAAGACCTGAAGATGTTGACCATCCTCCTGTCATCATATTCATCATAGGTATCCATCCGCCGCTAATGCCAGAAACAGTGACTGACGTATCGCATCCTGAAAGACGTTTTCCCATAACGATGTGGATCTGTTCCTCGCCATCCTCACCGTGCACCTGAATCATCATGGCATTCATGGCCGCATGTGAATCTCCCATCATCTGACCCATGAAATACTCACCAAGCACCCCAAACTGTTCGTCGTCGAGATCCGTGCATGCAATTTCCTTGTCTCCAAATTTCTCCCACAGTTCTTTACCTTCTTGTTCCTCACGAAGTGTATGCTCAACCACCTCATCCCAATCCGTCGAAGTATTCGAAAATCCACCCATCATTTGTGCGCTGGCGACAGATGTTGTTGCAAAGAAGGAAAACACGATGAAGCTGGCCAATGTGATTTTTTTCATATCGAACATTCTTATAAGAACAGTGTATCACTTTAAGAAGCTCGTCAGTATGAGGGTGGTGACGTTTCGGGAAAGGCTTCTATTTACCAGTCGAGATCTGTGTACTAAAGTCATCCCCATGAAACAGATGCTTGCAATAATTATTAAGTGGATATTCGAACTCTCAAGCGGGATTCTCGCTGTTTTTCTATTCTTTGCTGGTCTTCTTTTATATCTTGAATTTTTTGTTTTCATAACACAGTACGAAATTTTTGAAGTAGCTTTAGGGGCGCTTTTGGTCGCGGGCGCCTACAAAGGCATATACTGGTCGATCAAAAAAATATTCGCAGCACGCGTGTCAATTTTTCACGCCATAGTTTTTTTGATTGTAGGCTACTTTCTGCTATGGCTTGGAGCATCCGATTTCGATCGTGATGGAATTAGTAGCTTTCACGAAGCCACACCTATTTTATGGGCATACAACCACCTTGATGTAGACTTTCTTTATGTCACGAATCCAATTCTCGGTGATAGTAATTTCGACTTGATTAGTGATCGTGCCTCCATGTACAATCGCGGCCTCTGGCGGATTCGGACATTGCCAGCACAACGTGTTAAAATGACTGGGAGAATTCCAAACATTTGTATAATTTCTGGCGTAGAAGGTGAAAACGGTCAATGTCTCAAATTGCTTGAAAAGGTGGCACAATGTGCCAAAAGTGACGGCGGACTAGAACGACCAGAAATAAAGGGATTGGTTGTAGCCAACATAGGTTCAACAATTCAAACATGTGAAGACCTGGACACGTACCCACGAAACCTTGCGCAAAACAACTTTGGTTTTTACCTCGATATCGTGCGCGCGTTTGAATAACCTATATGATTGAAATGTTTCAAAAATTCAAAGAAAACCTTCCAGAACCAAAGCCATTTCAATGGGTTGGGATGGTTCTGGGACTGATCTTAATAGTAGCTATCTGGATAAGCTATACCCCTGACCCACTTCCTTCTTTAGTTGATGCGGATGGAGATGGGTATGTACTTCAAGACTATGAAGGAAAAGCTATCGACTGCAAGGACGATGATCCTAACATTCATCCAAACGCAATCGATTTTCCAGAAGATGGAATTGATCAGGATTGTAAGGATGGCGATGAACAGTTGGATGTTGGAGGACTGGAAGGAAAGACGCTTAATCTGTTCAAAAATTTTGTCCTTAGCGGAGAGGTTACTTCAAAACGAATCGTTGAAAATTCTCGACAAGTACGTGTTATAGGAGAACTTGAAACCGCGCTCCTGAAAATTCGAGCAAGTACAACAGAATATAACGGCGATGATTTAAGAGAACACACTGTCTATTTCTACCTAGACTCTGGTCAGAATGGTGGACATGTGGATTTAGTATATGACGACTCGGGTATCGTGTCTGGTGTGTTTAGAGAAATTGACGGAGAACCGCCTCAGTTCGAGGGTACGTATGACTTGAGCGGTTTGCCTCTTGGTCAATTGAACAGCAGAGAAACAAGAAACCTAAATGTAATCAAAATACTTAACCAGGAAGGCGTTCATTATATTGGTGCATTTGTATCGACGGGCATCTATGGAATTTTGAACGAAATGAGTATCGAATACGGATGTGCATACGAGTCAGATTGTCGGATTGAGTTAGTTAGATAAGAAAAGCACCGAATCAGATCGGTGCTTTTTCACTTCTAGAATTGTCGTTTAATTTTAGTAAAATACTTTTTCAGTCGCTCACGAGAATGAAAGGAATTTTTTTGAATTTAGAAATAATAACTTGTCTTAAGTGATCGTAGAAAGTTGGTTTCGTCAACTTTTCAAGCGAACTCAACGTGATCGACGTCTGGCTTCGCTTGTAAGCGTTAATCTCGTCTACAGACAGCACGTAGAACCTCCACTGATCCAAATCCAAAGGGTCAATGGTTTCCTGATCCTGGGTTGCAAGAAGACACATCACGTATACATCAACGTATCTGGACTTCGTTTTGGATTGTTTGTTCGTTGCGTTGTCCCAGTAAAAAGATGGTTTGATCGAGAACGAAATCTTCGAGAGTTTATCTTGATACCAGGACTGTACGAATCCCGCGGACTTTACCTCGATCTTAATACCCTCTGGGGTAACCAGATCGTAAGGAGCCCATTCGTCTCTGGGAACACCCAGATCAATACCTGTGGCCGTGG
>MGEY01000008.1:0-727 GCA_001791615.1 Candidatus Uhrbacteria bacterium RIFOXYA2_FULL_40_9 | reverse complement strand
CGAATCTCCCCCTCGTCGCATTACTCAAAAGATCGGAAGAATTCCATTTCCAAAAATTCAGCAAGGTGAAAGGAAGACGGTTTTGGTTGAGACGTAATTCTTCGCTTCCTGATTTGATTGAAGGCTTGATAACTCCGTACGCCATAACGATTTTTGTTATAAACCCCATTCGGGGAGGTCAGATGTCGATCATTCTTTTGACTGATCGTCTTGCCAGGTTCGCATTGTGGAAGATATTAGAACCGCAATTCAGCTTAAGGATGCGGCTTCGATCACAATCTTCACTTTTTCTTTTTAAACTTTGCGCTTCCATGTCCTTGGTGATCTCTTAGAGGATGTTCCTGATCAGTGATCACTTTTTCTTTACTGGCTGAATCCACAACCTTCTCTTTGTATAAATTCCTTCTCTTATCTATGACGCGTTCAACATAAACACCATCTGGTAAGTCTGGATTCTCACTACTAAACCAACCTTGTTTAGACTGTTGTATAAACTGTCGTTTCCCCTTACCCTCAGGCACGACCAGTAAGTTGCTCGATTCTCGAACACTAATAGTCTCCTCAATACAAACTTCTACATGGCCATGCCCGCACCCAAAAATTAAATCTATTCTGTTTTCTTTCTTAACAATGTCTATAACCATACCTATACCGCACGAAAGACATTTGCCTTGAGCCTGACGAGTCAAAATTGTACGGTACTCATCCGTCATTTTTCTTTGTTGAT
>MGEY01000007.1:349-15520 GCA_001791615.1 Candidatus Uhrbacteria bacterium RIFOXYA2_FULL_40_9 | reverse complement strand
GGAAAAAATCTGTTGCTTGAAATGGAATAACACCCGTTGGAAATGAGGAAAATGTGAATCCAAATCCATATTTCTTATCAGCACTAAATTCAAGAAAATCTTTTGCATGAATATCATCAAGATTAGCGATGAAGATTTTTTTTACTAGTTCTCCTTGTTGATATTTTTTAGATGCCCTGGCAACTGTTTGAAATAATTTCAGTTTTGCTTGCTTATAATTCTCAAAACCACCATGTGCTTCAATATGTTCTGGAGTCAGATTCGTAAACACAGCAACATCATAATGAATCCCTATGTGTCGATACTGTTCAATACCTTGGGATGATGTTTCTACAATGGCATAGCGACATCCTGCACGAACCATTCTTCGGAGAAGTCTCTGAGTTTGGAATCGTCCAAGCATGGTCATTTTACGATCATTTATCCACTCCTTTTCAGCCACTTTAAAACTCGCTGTAGTGGTCCATCCAACTCGTTCCCCCATTTGTTCTAATAACTGACCAATCAATTGAACGGTTGATGATTTTCCATTTGTCCCAGTAACACCAATAACGATTAATTGTTCTGAGGGGTGTTGAAAAAACAAAGCCGCCAATTTTGCAAGAATGTAATGATAGGCTTGAAGACTTGTTTTTGGAAGAATCTTCTTCAGTAAATTTTTGATCATATCCTGAAAAATCCAGTCTTTCTGGATGCAAATAAATTGTACCATTTTTCAACAAAAACCCAAGAATTAAGGTGGATAGAATCTCTTACTCAATGTCCTCCGTCACTTAGTGACACAATCCGTCACTAAGTGACGGATTAAAAACCACCCTTTGTATTGGATGGTTTTCCGTTTTTACTCTTTATCTTTGATCTATCGTCCTTGTTTTTTTATTTCTTTTTGAAACTCTTCACCTTTTTCCTCAAAGTTTTTCCATAAGCTGTAGCTTGGAGAAGCACAGGAAAGCAAACAAATCTTTCCTTTGCTTGTGTGTTTATAAGCAAACTGTACAGCAGAGTGCATACTCTCAGTCAACATCACCTGCTCAAAACATTTTTTTGATTTCAACATTCTTTTTCCACTTTCTGGAAACAGAACAATGTTCTTCACTCCCCGTACATGTAACATTTTTTCTAATGCTGTAAAATCATACCCCCGATCTTTACCTCCTAAAAATAGTGTTTCTACCTCTGGTAAAGATTTCAGTGCTTCCATGGTTGCTTCTGGTGTAGTCGCAATTGCATCATCATAAAACGTCACTCCGCGATACGTTCCCACTTTTTGCAAACGGTGTGGCAAAGCTTTGAATGATTGAATGGCACGTGCAATCACAGTCTCTTTTATTCCTAAATGTCTTGCAACCGCAACAGCTGCTTTAATATTCTCTCGATTATGTTCTCCGAGCAAAGGGATCTGTTCTTGCTTGACCGGTATCTCTTGGGCAAAAGGGATTACTGTTGCGCGTGAAATTTTTGCCCATGTACAAAGCCGTTCATCTTTTGGTTGATAGAAAAACAAATCAGATGTTTTTTGATGATGAAGGATATTCTGCTTTGCAGCATAATAATCTTCCTTGCTTCCATGATAGTCCATGTGCTCTGGAGCCAAATTCGTCACCACAGCGATGTGTGGTGAAAAGTCAATGTCATCCAGTTGATAACTTGAAAGCTCTATGACAAAAATGGTTTTTTTACTATGTTTTGTGTGCAAAGTACTCAATATGGGTATACCAATATTCCCTCCCAATACCACAGATTTTCCTGCCTCTTTCAAAATGGCATAAATAAGCGAGGAGGTTGTACTCTTCCCCTTAGTTCCCGTGACTCCAATTGTCAGATAATCTTTCACCTGAGAAAAAAAGAGATTTGTCGCAGTGGTATAAGGGATAGTAACTTTATCTTTGTGAAGTCCAGGCGTCCTAATGGCAAAATCATATTGATCTTGATTCAAAAGATAGTGAGGATCTTTTGCTTGATCAGCTATATGAATTTTAATGTTTGGATACTGTTTTTTTAAATAGTCATGTGTTGCTTTTCCTTCTTTGCCATACCCAAGAAGCACAACTTTCTCCATACCAAGTAATTGAAAACCTGTTGGGATCGTTGAAGTTTGATGTGTTTTCATCACCTCCTTCACTATTTTCTCTGGCTGATGAATCTTTTCCACATATTCTTGAATCACAGGGGAATGCTTCCATTTATTCCTTGCTAAATAAAGAGCGGCTTGTGATTCTTCAAAGGTTCCCACACACTCAAATGGTTTAATTTTTCCAAACCCAAGAAGATCACGATAGGTTGAAAGTAAGCTTGTGTCCATCAAAAGATCTTTATGAAAAATTCCAATCAAATCTTTTTTTGAAAGGAATGCAGCAAGCATTAAAAAAACAAATGCACACTTTGGACATTCTCCACACCAATGATAGCGATCAAGAGGCTTATGAACTCGAAAACTATGATTACAACTCGTGAACAAATGGTGATACTCCTTTCTCTGAGCAAACATCTTAGCAATACGAATTTCATGAAATGAACGGAGAAGAGAAAAATAGGTAATATCTGGACTCAAACAATGACGACAATAGGCTTGAAACAATTCTTCAAATTCAGATGTTTTGCTCCATTGGTGATTGATGATTTCTCCTCTGTGTATAGTATTCCCGCTATTGCTACTGAACTCATTTCCTACAATCACAAAGGCAAAATCGTACAAAAGGGCAGAAAGATACCCAATAAATGCAATGCTTGCAGAAATAGGGACATGCCCATTGTAGGAGTCTGGATGCTTCTCAAAAAGCAAAGGATCAAGCAAACGTTTCATTTTTACCTTTTGGTTTCCTATTTGCTTTACCACTCCCTCAATGATCGACGAGGGTCGTTGTGTTTCAACAATGAACGAATGAAACGCCTGTTCCCCTTCCTTTAATAATTCTGCAGAAACAATAGAATCCTTTCCTCCTCCAATGCCTACAAGAGCACGATCTGTTTGCTTAAGATCAAAAGAATCAGCTCTTTTTTTGCTTGAAGGAAAAATCGGAGATGATTTTTTTGGATCAAGATGATTTTGATAAAAAAACTCTCCCAATCCTTTGCGATAAACCGTGTTCCAAAAGTTCGCTTGCTGTTTCGTGAGTTTGTAAGGAAGCTTCACTTTTCCCGGACAATATAACTTGTAATAACTGATCCCCAACATAAGATGCAAACTCTCAAGTGTGTTTTCTAAAAGTCTTTGAGGAAGACGTTTCGTTTCAACAACACGTGGTAATTGAAGTTCTTCTGTAAACGTTAAAGGCTTTGCGTTTTCGAAAAAAATGCGGTAGTTAAATCGAACACGTTTTTGTTTGGGTTCAAATGTATAAGAATGAAATTGAAAATGTGTCGCTTTTTTCATAATTAAAATAAACCAAACAAACGAGCGAAACGCACAAGAAAAATACTTTTAATAATTTGTGATGTCATCTTTAAATACCCTATCATTCCTTTAACCCAACCAACTTTCTGATATTTTCGTCGAATAGAAAGCCCGTGAAGAATCACGCTTCCGTAAACAAGTTTTCTTGTTCGACAATAATAATTAAGAGCTGATTCCACCATAAATCCTTTCATCATCTTTGGCGGCACTCCTTCAAATATTTCTCGACGCAATGCCCGCTCTCCACTAATCAGGGGGAGATGTTGTGCAAACCGTGTCCAAAACCAGCCTCGATCACGCATTCCAACATTCATGGCTTTTTCTCCTTTTAAAACCGGCAAAACGAGTTGCTCAATATGCCTCACTGTGAGACCAAGCAAATCTGCATCAAAAAAAACAATGATCTGAGCAGAAGTATTTTCTACCCCTACAATCATTGTTTCTCCTTTTCCACAATTTTTTTTCTGTGCGATTACACGAATACCTGCTTGTGTTGCAACTTCCACGGTCTGATCTGTAGAACCATCTGAGACTACAAGAATCTCATCAAATAAAGAACTCTCTTTCAAAGTGGAAATGACACGACCAAGAGTGACTTCTTCATTATAGGCAGGAATAATAGCTGTGACACGTGTAACAGACATAAAATCTTAAGAACGTAAACTCAAATCATATAGAACCTGTTCTAAACGACGGAGATTATTTTTTGCTTGATCAAACTTTGTTCGTAAGTAGCCTGTTAAATCAATTTCTAACAAAAAATCAATCACCATTTCTACAGTCTCGAACGCATGCTCCACTTTCTCTGGTCTCCCTTTTGTCACATTCAACATGGCATAACGCACAATTTCTCCCGTCATATCGCAAAGTCCTCCAAGATAACACGTTTCTTCCATGGCACGTGGATCAATTGATCCAATTTTTCCATTTTCTAAATATTGTTGGAATAACAAAGCTTCAGCATATTCTTCCAAAGCAGCTTTATAAGCCCCTTCTTTGAGATCAGGAAATTTCTTTATATGTTTTTCACATTCAAGAAACAATTTATTCGCTTGTTCTAACTTCTTTTTTCCTGCATCCATTTCTTCACGATGAAAAGCAAAGATGGCTTGTTTTGAATAACTCAATGCTTGGTTCGCTTGTTCAATCACTCCTCGACGTAAAAGAGAACGCGCATGATAACGCTTTTGAATCGAGATAAAAACGGTTGGTTTATGCATGTAATTTTTGTGATGGTTGAAGAGTATTCAACAACTCACGAATTAATCGTTCTTGTTCTTCTTTGTTTTTGGCACTTTTTCGAATAAGAGCTTTTTGTCTTCGAATGTATTTTGCCTCGCCTCGAGAATGCGTTTTGGTCATAAGAGATAGGATAGATGATTAATGTTTTGATAATAATCTTATTCAAGAGACACCAAGTGTTTTTGTTATATGAATCAATCTGCTTTTCCTATTAAACCAACATTTTACTACTTCAATGGCTCCAACTTTAAGCACTCCCATAATAAGCAAAATTCCCCAGTCGAACAAGCGTAATGGCTCTAAAGCAAATGCTTCTTTCATAAAAGGAACAAAGAGAGCGAAAAACATAAATCCGAATCCAAACACCACACCTCCAATCAACCAAGGATTTGAAAATGGATTCATGCGGAAAATACTTCGATGCAAACTACGAATCGCAAAGACATACAACAACGCATTGAGTCCAACAGCAATAAACATGACAGTTCTTGCAAGAGCGACATCCTGTGTTGTCGCAAGGTACCAAAGGAAGAGAAAGAAAAGAACCATATCAGAGATGAGTCCAACAAAGAAAATAATCGTAAGAGATTCTTTGTTCAGAACAGGTTCAGAACGAGGGCGTGGAGGTTGTGACAAAATATCAGGGTCCCCTGGATCAAGAGTCAAAGCCATGGAAGGAAAACTATCTTGCACAATATTGATCCAAAGAATATGCACCGCAAGCAAAGGAGTTGGATAACCAAAAAGAATAGCGCCTCCTATTAAAATGATTTCAGTGAAACTGCTAGTAAGTAAATAAATTACAATCTTTCGAATATTATCAAAAATCACTCTTCCTTGTTCAATCGCTGCTGTAATTGTTCCAAGATCATTATTCAAAAGAACAAGATCTGAAGATTGTTTTGCCACCTCTGTTCCAGATCCGAGTGCTACCCCAATATCTGCAGCCTTAAGTGCCGGGGCGTCATTCACTCCATCACCTGTCATGGCAACCACTTCTCCTCTGGCTTTCCATGCATTCACAATACGAATTTTATGCCGAGGCTCTACACGCGCATAAATGGTGATAAAAGGAACGCGTTCTTGTAATTCTTTATCACTCCAAGCATCTAAGTCTAATCCAACGACAACTTGTTCTGCAGAAGTCACAATCCCTGCTTCTCGCCCAATGGCTTGTGCGGTTTTTGGATGATCGCCTGTAATAATCACGGTTCGCACACCTGCTTTTTTTGCAATCTCAATTTGTTCCTTTGCCTCTTTTCGAAGTGGATCACGCAAACAAACAAATCCCAAAAAGAAAAGTTCTTGCAAATCGGCAGAAGCAATTTCATTTTTTTGTTTAATGGGTTTATAAGCGATAGCAATTAAACGCAAACCTTCCTCTGTCAAAGATTCAGCTGTTTTTTCTAATTGTTCTTTTGTAATTAAATCGATCACTCTTGTTTCTCCGTTCTGTTCAATCTGTGAACAAGAGGCAAGCACTTTTTCAGGAGCACCCTTCATCAACAAGGCCCCTTTTCCATTCCAAGAGTGAATGGTTGCCATAAATTTATGTGCTGAATCGAAAGGAATCTCTGCAAGCCGTAAATTTTCTTTCTTTAGAACAAGAACATCTTTTCCTGCTTGATATCCAGCCATCAGTAAAGCACGTTCTGTTGAACTTCCTCGGAACTCTCGATTTTCCCCATCCCTTTGACTCACAGCTGCATCATTACATAACAAACAAATATCTATTATTTTCTCTTCTGTTGAAGAAAAAGGGGTGTTCGCCTTTGTAAAATCCTTCTCTTGTTCAAATGTGGCTATACGAACTACTCGCATTTCTCCTTCTGTAATCGTCCCTGTTTTATCAGAACAGATTACAGAAACACTTCCTAAGGTTTCTGCCGCAATCAATCGACGCACCAAAGACTTTCGTTTTAATATACGTTGCATGCCAATCGCAAGCACAACCGTCACAGAAAGTAAAAGCCCTTCTGGAATCGCAGCAACTGCAAGAGCAATGCTAAGCTCAATCATTTCAAACCATCCACGATTTGTCATGATTCCTAAAAGGAAAAGCAAGCAAATAGCGATCACAATAAAAATGGATAACCATTTTGCTAATCGTTGAAGTTGGACTTGAAGAGGAGTTTTTGTTTCCTTTGCTTCTTTGACTAGTTGAGCAATCTTTCCAATTTCTGTATTAAGACCTGTGGCAACAATCACTGCGAGCGCATGACCAGCAACCACATTCGTTCCCGCATAAACCATATTTACTCTTTCTGCAAGAACCGTTCCCACACTCAAAGCCACAAATTTCTTTTTGATCGGCATGGATTCCCCTGTTAAAGCTGCTTCGTTTATTTCCAAATTTGAAAGTTCAATGATTCGAGCATCCGCTGTCACTTGATCACCTGTTTGTAAGACAAGAAGATCACCTGGAACAAGTAACTGTGCATCTATTTCCTTATCTTTCCCATCTCGTCGAACCATGGCTTTGGGTTGCACAAGAGAACGTAATTGCTCAAGAGATTTATTTGCTTTGTATTCTTGAAAAAAACCAATGGTGGTGTTGAGAAGAATAGCCGCGACAATCACAGAAGTATCAACCCATTCTTGTAAAATGGCAGAAAGCAAAGCCGCAACAACAAGCACCATGACCATAGGGCCAATAAACTGTTGAACCAAGACCCTCCACCAAGGAGCGACTTTTTCTCGAGGTAACTCATTCTTTCCAAAATCCTGAATACGGCTTAAAGCCTTTGGAGAAGAAAGACCTTCTTTTTGTGTTTCAAGCACTCGTAAACATTCTTCAACTGTTTCTTCGTGCCAGATAAAACCATTTTGTTGCATAGATTGCATAGTCAATGAATTTTTTGATATGTAGGAAACACCTGTGCGACTGTAAAACATCAGTATTAGTTTATTTTTGTTATTCTTTATTCTGTCATTCTAAGTCCGGCCTGAAAGCCAGATAGAATCTCAAGTTACATGAGATCCCTCGGCTCGACGATAACCTCGCTCGGGAAGACAGAGAGGGTTATGTTCTTGATCGGGAAGACAGAGGGGGTTATGTTCTTGATCGGGAAGACAGAGAGGGTTATGTTCTTGATCGGGAAGACAGAGGGGGTTATGTTCTTAATCGGGAAGACAGAGGGGGTTATGTTCTCGCTCGGGAAGACAGAGAGAGTTATGTTCTCGCTCGGGATGACAGAGAGGGTTATGTTCTCGCTCGGGAAGACAGAGGGAGTTATGTTCTTGATCGGGAAGACAGAGGGAGTTATGTTCTTGATCGGGAAGACAGAGGGAGTTATGTTCTTGATCGGGAAGACAGAGGGAGTTATGTTCTTGATCGGAATAACAAAAATTCGCAAATTTAAAAAAAGAAACCTAATGACGAACACTTCTATAAACTATCTCTGTATGATCCCCAATCACTTGCCAATTAAAATGATAGTGCATCATTTCTTTGACTTCTGTTCCTGCGCGTGCAATCAACTCTGGCCGATCAAGAAGTTCACGTAGAGCTCGCGTTAAATCATCAACATCTTTATTTTTGAAAGAAAATCCTGTGTGCTTCATAGCTTCAAGATTTGGCTGAATGTCAGAAACAAGCACAGGCACTCCATAACTCATCGCTTCTAAAACAACAACTGATAACCCCTCTGATTCTGAAGGTTGCACATAAAGATAAGCATGAGCAAACAATTGTTTTAGCTCTTCTCCACTGCGATGACCTAAAAAATGAATGTGAGGATTACCTGTAGCTAATGTCTGAAGTTGACGCTCATATTCAATGGTATAAGAATGAGCACCAACAAAAACCAAATCCATCTCTTGCATGCGCTTTGGCATAAGCTCAACTAACCGTGCATAGGCTTCAAGAAGGTAGTGTTGCCCTTTGTGTGGAACAAGTCGACTAACATTTAATAAATACTTCTTTGATTGCAAGTGAAATTGTCGAAGAAGATAATCTTCTTGCACTTCCTGAATATCAACTCCATTTGGAATATAGATGATTTGACGATGATAGTGATCACGCACATAAAGTTGAATTCCATGACTCACACAAATCGTGGCATGAGGGAACCAACACGCGGTCCATTCACCTAAATGTAAATACTGACGCGCGAACCAACTCCATTTTCGATGAAACCGATCTTGAGAATGAAACGTTACGATTGTGCGCGCACGGCGTTTGAATAAACGAGGAATCCATGCAACTGTTGAAGGTCCGACCCCATGATAGTGAATAATGTCATAAGAACGAAACAAAACATCAATCGTTGCTAAAATCGTATGAAAGATCGCTTCAAGATTTTTGCGATGAATGGTTGGAAGATATTTAACATGAATGTTTGGTTCATCATGAAGATATGTTGAACCATACCGCTTGCGTGCATACACGGTTATGTGATGTCCACGTTGCGCCAAAAGATGCGCAAGATGACTTACGTGTTGTTCAACTCCTCCTCCACTTTCTCCAATTTCTAAACCTTTTTGTCCAATAAAGACAATCCTCATAATACGGTTATTGTACGTTTTTTCTCCTAAATCGTAAACTTTCACATTGTGTAAACTAGAGTCGTCCAAACTGGGGTCATAAACTGGGGTCTGGGGTCATAAACTGGGGTCAGATCTTGAAATGACAGTTTTTCATTGACAGCCTATTTTCTGTATGATGTGATACGAATGTTCTTTCCATGGAGGATCCATGAACAACACTGCCTATTTCCTACTCTGTCTCATTCTCTTCCTTGGAGGAATCAGCGTTTTTCTTTTCGCCATCAGGCATGTTTTTTGGACAGACACTTCAAGCTTGCGCATGACGATTGGGTATCTTATCGGTCCTATTCTTTACATTGGAACGATTCTTCTCTGGCTTATTAGTTCTATTTTCTTTGGTCTTGAATACCTTGGTGCAGGAACGCTTATTATGCTCGGTGTGACAGCTCTTGGAGTGACCCTCAATTTTTTCTCTTCACGAAAACATCAAACCTCTTTTTGGGATTAAACTCCCCTCTCTCTCCATCCATCTGGATGGTTTTTCTTTTGAGAGATAAAACAAAGACGGACTTAGTATCAGGTTTTGAAATGCTTTAATGCAAAAAAATCCTAAATAAAATTAAAAAAGTGGCAATTCAAGACCTGACCCTCTAAACATACCCGCACCCTCTGACAGATCAACAAAAAACCTCAGGCAAGCTGAGATTTTTTGTTGGTGCGCCGGGTGGGGATCGAACCCACGACCTTAGGCTTAAAAGGCCTCTGCTCTACCACTGAGCTACCAGCGCATCTGTGCTTATCGAAATTGTGATAACGAGCGAAATCATAACAGAACAAAAAGATTTTGGCAAGATCTTCCCCATCTCTTGAAACGGTTGGAAAAAGAAAAACCTCATGAATGTACCATGAGGTAGGGGTTTTCCTTAAGTGACGCGGCCGGCCTGAGCAGCACCAGCCTTACGCTTGCGATCAAGGGCTTGATCATCTCTCTGAGCTGGCTGGCTTCGACCAACGCTGGCAACCTCTTCCAAGGCGGCCAGCAGATTGGCGTCATTGGGCTCAGCCGAAAGGCCGTGATCTTGGCAAAATTGGCCACAGGCAGCAAGAAACTTCTCTTCACCATCTGGCTCTTCCAACACTTCCAAAAGCAGAGATTCAGCTCGTAGATCCAGAAAGACCAGCAAGGCCAAGAGGACTTCATTGGTCTTGTCATAGGTTCGATGATGCTTGGCAAGCTCTTGCTCAACCAATCCAACGAGCTGAGCTGCATCCGACCCAGCAGGTGCTAGTCGGTAGCGCTTCACATCCTCTTCAAGTCGACGCATGGTCTTCCATAGACGACGGCGTGTCTCCAATAGATCCTTGCTCAAATCATCTCGGAAGTAGCGTACGCGATCAGCTGCCTTGTCCCATCCCATCTTCATCCCATCCAAAAGTTCCTGGCACGCACGCTTTATCTCGCGTTCATAACGCGGACGCTTGAGGGTTGCCTTGCTTTGAAGCTTTGAAGTACGCTTTTCCCAATCTTTACCCGTCTGACTTGCTTTTTGATAAACAGATGATGCTCCAAAGGTGACCATCTTCCAAACATGCACACAAAACCAGTAAAAGGGTCGACGAATCAAGAAAAACGCCAAAGGAATCAGGGTATAAAGCCAGAGCATTCCATAGGCTTGCCATGCATTTGCATTTTGCAGTGCCTGCATAGCGAGAAACATAAACGACAAAATAGCAACATACACACCGAGAAAGCCTACTTGTAGATTATCTAATCCGTCGGGCAGCACTTCTGAGAAGACTCGAATACTGGGATGGATTTTTCGTGCTTGATCATTGGCATAGGCAACAAAGACCAAACAAATAGCTTGCACAGAAACGATCAGAATCTGCCACCAAGTAGGATGAAGGAAAGTATCGAGCATGAAAAACTCCAAGGTTGAGGTGGAGAGGATGAAAAGAACAAAAGAGAACGCAAAAATTTAGCAAAAAATTACGATTTTGTCAACAGTCGTATTGCCTGTGTATTGCCTGTTTTTCTCTAAAATTTCATTTGTTTCAGAAGAGTTTTCGCGCAATCAGTAGGAAGTAATTGTCTCATCTTATCAGAAAGTATTTGCCTTTTTGTCTGATCTTGAAGTAAATCAAAGATCGCATCTTTTACCTCTTCTGCGGACACTTCCTCCTGAAACAAAACCATGGCGGCCCCTGCTTTTTCGATGACTTTTGCATTTGCTTCTTGAGGAGACTCTGGCAAAGGGATGATAATAGATGCTTTTCCTAAAGCAGAAAGTTCGGTAATAGTTCCCATTCCTGCACGCGTAATGACTAATTCGGCAACCGCAAGAACATCTGCCATTTCTTCTTTCAAAAATTCCTGTGCATGATAATGATCCCCAAGATCCAATAAAGGTTCAAGCATTTTCCCTTTCCCTGTCAGATGAATAATGTTTGCTTTCTTTGAAAGATCTGCCCCAATGCTAAGAAAGGCGTGATTCAACCAAGAAGCCCCTCCCCCTCCCCCAAAAACTAAAACCGTTGGCAAGGTTGGATCAAGATGAAAGTGAGCAATAGCTCGTTCTTTTGACCCCTTTAATACAGAAGGTCGCACAGGATTTCCAAGATGTTGTGTGATGGCTTGTGGAAACCGTTTCATGCTTTTTTCAAAAGCAGTTGTAACCACAGTAGCAAAAGGGGCGGTAAGAAGATTGGTGAGCAACGGAGAAACATCTTGTTGATGTACCCACACAGGTATCCCTAAAAACCAAGCAATTACAATAACAGGAACAGCCGTGTACCCTCCAGCAGAAGCAATCATGCTGGGTTTTTCTTTTTTCAAAATCCACCAAGCCTTCACCAAAGCAACAAGAAAGCGAAAAGGAAGCAGAATCCATTCCACAGAAAGATAACGAGGAAGCCGTGCCACAGGGAGCGCATAAAAAATCACTTTTTCTGAAGCAATAAGTTCCTGTTCAGGACCATGTGCTGTGCCAATCCAAAAACTTTCCAAAGTGGGATCATCTTTTCTTGCGGTTTCCAGCACAGCAAGAAGTGGAGTGACAGGACCAAGTGTTCCTCCACCAGTAAAAGCGATTTTCATACATGTTTTCGAATTTGAGAATATTGCGAAACATTAAGCACAACACCTGAAGCAGCCAAACAAATTGCAAGAGAAGTTCCTCCATAACTCATGAAAGGCAATGGAACTCCTGTGATGGGAAGCAAAGAAACCATAGAAGCGATGTTCACAAATGCTTGAATACTAATCCAAGCTCCAATCCCTATCACAAGGTATTTTGCAAAAGCATCAGGTGCCTTTTGTGCAATGTGCAGGGTTCTCCATAAAAAAGCAAGAAAAAGCAAAAGAACAAAAAGGGCAATAAGAAAACCAAGTTCTTCGGCAATAATCGCAAAAAGTGAATCATTCATCACCTCTGGAAGATATTCAAATTTCTGTCGAGAATGTCCATACCCAAGCCCAAAAAATCCTCCCGAACCAATAGCAAGAAGGGCTTGATTGATGTGATAACCAATTCCTTGTGGATCAAGTTCAGGATGAAGAAAAGTCGTAAATCGTGCTGCACGATAGGGAGCAAGACCAATTAACAATGCAAGGCTACCGATTCCTGCTCCCACCAGACCAAGTACATGGCTAAGTGGTGCTCCTGCCACAAAGTACACAATTAAAGACATGGCCGCGATAATAGACATGGTTCCTATATCAGGCTGTAACATCATCAAAACCATAATGGTTCCCAATACTCCGATGAATGGAATGAGTCCCGTGTTCACATCTTTAACCCCATGACGTCCACGTTGGCTTAACCAAGCTGCAAGATAAAACAAAAACGTTAACTTCACAATTTCAGAAGGCTGAAGAGAAAAGACTCCACCTATGGAAATCCAACTATGCGCTGTTCCAATGCCTGCAGACAATCCTGGAATAAAAACCAAGACTAATAAAACAATGGAAAGAATGAGAAGATTCCATGCATGACGTCGCCAAAACGTATAAGGAATGCGACTCATCACAATCAATCCAGCAATTCCTGGAATAAATCCAAAAATAAGCTGGTGTTTGACATAGTAAAAACTGTCTCCAAAATCACTATATCCACCAGGAGCAGAAGCAGAGGCAAGCATAATCAATCCAAAAAGAACGATCACTCCAGTAATCGTTAAATAAGGAACATCAAATGTATGAGACGGTCGAGACATGTTTAAGAAACTAAAACGTCCATAAGAAAAACCGCAACTCCTAAGGCAGCAGAAACAATAGAAACAACCCAAAGACGCATGACAATTTTTGATTCAGGCCATCCAATTGCTTCAAGATGATGATGAAAAGGTGCGGATAAAAAAAGTTTTTTGTGAAAAACTCTTCGCCAAAATATTTGAAAAAGAACGGAAAGAGATTCAAGAACAAAAATCATTCCAATAATCGGAAGGATGAAAGCTGTGTTTGTTAACATGGCGACAATTCCCAGTGTGACTCCTAAAGACATTGCCCCTGTATCTCCCATTATGAATTGTGCCGGATGAATATTAAACCAAAGAAAGGCAAGTAAGGCTCCTAAAATGACTCCACAAAAAACAGCAAGATCATATCGACCTTGAGCAAAGGCAATAAGAACATAAGCTCCAAACGATGTCATTAAAGCCCCACCGGCAAGACCATCAAGTCCATCAGATTCGTTCACGGAAAAAGCTGTAGAGACAATAACCAAAAGGAAAAAAGGCAAATACCAAAATCCGATGTTGTAATCTCCTAAAAATGGAATGTGAAGAAGATCCCAATCTAATTTGATGTGAAACCAATACGCGCCCACTAAAGCAATGGCTGTATAAATAAACAAACGGTGACGTACACGTAATCCTCCCCCTCCTTTCCCAATTCCTTTTACATTAAAATAATCATCAACAAATCCAACAATCGCAGAAGCCACAAGTGCTCCTAAAGGCAAAAGTGTTTCTCCTCGACTGAGAAAATTTAACTGTGCCCAAAAACTTCCTTCAGGAAATGCAGAAAAGGCATAATAAAAAACCACGGCTAAAAATAACACCGTGATCCAAATGAGTAATCCGCCCATTGTTGGAATCCCCGCTTTTTTTGCATGAAGTTTTGCAAAAATAGGAGCTTCCTTTTCTGTTCGGATGGATTTGCCCATCTTAAACTTTTTCAAAATACGAATTAAATAAGGAGTCCACGCAATCGCAAGAAGAAAAGCAATGAAAGTCAGGACAAGAACGCGCGTAATTTCAAGGGATTCCAATGTCATATTAAATATTGAGCAAAACAATAAACAACATGGAGACAAACAAAATACCTTCTGCGATTACGGTTCCAAGAGCAAAGAAGGTGCTAATGATCCGTTCCTTTTGAAAAAAGACAGCTTCAAAACAAGTGTTGACTAAAAGTAAGATGGTTCCAAGAATGGGCAGGAAAAAAACTTGATACCAAGGACCGAATTGATCAATCCCAAAATAAATATTGTAATGAAGAGGAAGATATGGTTGTTGCTCTGTCAAAGGAATGATCCGCCAAATTGGTAAAATCCAGACAAGAGAAACACAAAACAAAGAGCCCATGGTTGTCCATCGAAACAATTGAGAGTGAAGAATAAGATAGTGAAGATCGCGCAACAGGTGCTTAGGAGAGATCTTCTTTCGACGAAGAAAGAGGGGAAGAAACATCTTTGATGTTGGTTAAAAAAGGGAGTTCTTCTTGCAAAGAAGTAAGAACCACTTGTTGAAGGGTCAATCGAGAAAAAGGGCAACCTGCACACGCCCCTTGAAACTTCACAAAAACAGTTTGAGTATTTGCTTCATAATCGACAAACTCAATCCCTCCACCATCTCTTTCAAGAACAGGACGTACGCGATCCAAACTAATTTTTATAAGCTCAATGATTTCTTCTTTTTTCATAATAGATTATCTTTATCATACCGCATTTCCCACGGCTCTGCCAAACAAAACACCGCACAACTGAGCTGTGCGGGATTTGTTTATTTTTCTGTTTCCACGTTTGCAAAGGTTCGATTCTTCAAGG
>MGEY01000007.1:0-338 GCA_001791615.1 Candidatus Uhrbacteria bacterium RIFOXYA2_FULL_40_9 | reverse complement strand
TTACCGACTTTCTTTTTGGTAAACTTCACAATCCCTTGAACAGCCGCATACAATGTATCATCATTGCCTTTTTTCACGTTTATTCCTGGGTGAATTTTGGTCCCGCGTTGTCGAACAATGATTTGTCCGGCTTTTGCGGTTGTTCCATCAGAGATTTTCACACCGAGGCGTTTTCCTTGGGAATCTCGACCCAAACTAGTCGATCCACCCGCTTTTTTATGTGCCATAGGGGGTAATAGTAAAAAATTGATTTGCGAGCGATAGTGTATGTTTTTCTGTGATTTTTGTCAACTGATCTAGGCTCTATACTAAACAAGGTGGTGTATAACTAAAACATG
>MGEY01000006.1:10112-25899 GCA_001791615.1 Candidatus Uhrbacteria bacterium RIFOXYA2_FULL_40_9 | reverse complement strand
TTATATCACTGTTAATACCTATATTATACCAAAATACCCTCACATGAAGTGAGAGTATTTTTAGTTTTGGGACAGCCCCTAGGGACTCGTGTTTTATTATTTTTTCACTTCGACGGTTGTTCCTTCCTTTGCCCAATTATACACCCACATCATATTTGTGAGGTTAACATTTATACAGCCATGACTCATAGGATTTCCAAAATTATTGTGCCAATAGGCGTAATGAATGTAAACATGCGGATAAATACGCAAATTCCAAGGAACCAAACCCAGGCTATAGTTGTTTGGATTTCCTTCCCCGTAATACCAGGTGTAATCAACATAGGGAAGTTTGGCAAGAACACTATGGATTCCAATAGGAGTTGTCCATGGATACACAGCAGTTGAAACAGGAAATGTGTTTGCAAGCATACCATTTTCGAAGGCGTAAAGTTCCTGTTCTGAAAGATCAATAAGAAGATATTGTTTAGCAGAATAATATCCTTGTGGCCGAGAGGGGACACGAATAATTTCTGTCATTTCATCCTTATTCAAATCACTCTCTATTGATTTCATACCATTAATATCTTGTGTCCAATATTCTGTTGCTAAAAGTGGGCTGTGATGGTCAAGAGAAAAAAACTCACGAGTTGATCCGATTTGTGAAGAGGCAATAATCATCCCTTCTGAATAGTTGACCAAGACTCCACGCGTATCATTTGCACTAAAGACAAAAAGTTCTTCTTCCATGTTCCAAATTCCATTCTGATAACTCCATGTTTTTACATGTGGTCCGCCCCCTGGTCCTGCACCGGTAATAACTTCATTTATCCCATCCTGATCATAATCTCCACAGGCGACGTTTACTCCTCCACGAAAAGCTTCATTGTAGGCAAAAAAACCTGGATGAAAAAGCTTCCCATAATTAGTAAACGCACGTACATGAGGTCCACCTCCATATTGTGTTCCTGTAATAATTTCTGTCACTCCATCTCCATTGAGATCACATGCAGCAACAGTAATTCCAGATCCCATGGAAGCCTCATAAGCCAGGAAACTTTCGATTACTGATCCGTCTTGTCGAAGAACTGTCACGCGTGGGTCGTTACCTACCCCATTTCCAACAACAATTTCTGGAATGCTATCTGTACCTAAATCAGCTGTGGTGATATCGATTCCTCCCGCCCAATTTGTTAAAGGGAAGGTGATAGATGATTGGATTTCTCCTTTTGCATTAAAGAAACCGATTTCAACAGAATTAATTTTTGCAAAAACAGAGGAGGGAATAGAAAAAAAGACAAGAAAAGTAAAGAAAAGAAGTTTTTTTGAAACATTCATACATAGTCATGTTATCACAACTCTCGTTCGTCACCTAAAAGATCACAACTCTATGTAACAAAAAACACTCTTTGTTGCGCCCCAAAGAGTGTTTTTTTTGAAAATGTTTGCGTAATGATGTACGCGGAAAGACTATTTCTTCTTTTTAGCCACTTTCTTTTTCGCGACTTTTTTAGCTGGTTTCTTTGCAACTTTCTTCACAGCTTTCTTTGCAACTTTCTTTGCAACTTTCTTTTTCGCGACTTTCTTTACTGGCTTTTTGGCGACTTTCTTTGCTACTTTCTTTTTCGCCACTTTTTTCTTTGCTGCCATAAATTTATTACCTCCTTCAACAAAGGTTTCCCTTTGTTTCTATTTTTTTGAATTGCTCGACCGAGCACTGCAACGCGTGAAGGATTATCACGATGCAGCGATTGGTCGAAGATTGTAAGGCGCATCACAATCAACGACTATCTCTATTATAATGCGCAAAAAAGATTGTAACAAGATTTTTTTTCATAATGTAATCAAAAAAGCTTTGCATCATTTATTTTTCTTAGATTTTTTTTTCTTTTGAAAAATTTATTTAAAAGAAAATTGAAAAATAATTTTCTTTAAAAAAAGATATTGCTAATTTACTCCTTTGTTTTCAAGGTGAATGAGTATCACTTTAACGAAACATTTCGTCACTAAAGAAATAAGTGATTCAACAGATTGAATTGAAATGTTTTTTCTCATTTTTTTTCAAAAAGAAGCGTGTGTCTGATTTGTGGATAAATTTTTTGAAGATCAAGAAAAAAAGAAAAAGTCACGCAGAAAGCGTGACCAAAAGTCCACCACGAAACGAATGTTTTTCTAAAATAGCATGAGATCCATCTAGCTTTTTAATTGATTCAATTCCAGAGAATTCGGTGAAATCTCCTTGACTCTCATTGTGATAGATCAACCCTTTTTCAATATGACAGGCTGGTCCACGACCGCCAAGGAAAAAAGTTGTTCCCATACGAAGTGCGCAGAGGAGCATTTCTTTAGCTTCAGGTTTCATGAAACCTTCGTAGCTCATCTGCCAGACAATACCGATATCTTTTATTCTGATTAAAATTTGTCCGAAAGAACGACCATGAATGCTGTACCAGGTATCTTCATAGGATAAAGATCCTTCTTTGATAATAAATCGTTTCCACCCATTTGCTAACCTTTTAGGCTTCCGACCACTTGCATAGGTTTGAGAAGAAGCCTTGGACCAAAAGGAAATAAGCTCATCAAGACGGATATGTACAGGAAGAGGATCTTGTTCCATGAGGCCTCCGTGGGAAAGAACAAGACGAAAGATTACTCTTTTTTTTAATTTTCATCAACTCTGACGGCAAAGTTTGGACAAGAGAATCGTTGGTAAAAGAGCTTTTTCAAAGAGAAATTGATTCTTTACACAAATAAAGCATTCATCAAACAAGAAATAATGACAAACCTATAGAGTAGATGCATGGAGAGAAAAGTAACTCATGAACAATTCATATGTGTGGCATTATTGGTTATCTTGGAACAAAGTCAGCAAAATCCTATCTTTTAGATGGATTAAAACGCATGGAATATCGCGGATATGATTCCTCGGGAATTGTGATTTTCGATCAACAACACGTTCATCTATATAAGCAAGAAGGGAAGGTACAAGTTCTTGTTGATGCCTTGGATAAAATGGTGCTAGAAGGGCCAATGGGCATCGGGCATACACGCTGGGCGACGCATGGGAAGCCAAGCGACCAGAATGCGCATCCTCATACAGATTGTAAGCGTCAGATTTTTTGTGTGCATAATGGGGTGATTGAGAATCATTTGGCATTAAGAAGAGATCTTGAAGTTCAAGGACATCATTTTACTTCCGAAACAGATAGTGAAGTGATTGTACATTTAATTGAATCATTTTATCAAAATACTTCATTGGAATGTGCTGTACGAAAAATGCTTCCGTTGCTACAAGGAAGTTATGCGATTGCCGTTACTTCTACACATGAACCAAATAAAATTGTTGTCGCGAGAAAAGAGAGCCCTTTAATGATTGGAATGATGGAAGATGGATCGCATCTTGTTGCATCAGATGTTTGCGCGCTTCTTGGACACACAAAAAAATTGTTTTTTTGGAAAATGAAGAAATGGCCATGATTCAGTTAGGACAGATCACTATCACAAAACAAGACGGACAAGAAGTTATTCGAAAAATTGAAACACTTTCAATAGATGTGACAGAAATGGAAAAGCAGGGGCATGCACATTTTATGTTAAAGGAGCTAAGTGAAGCTCCTGCGATAATGGGGGAGTCTTTTTTCAACAATACACTTTCTTATTTTGACCAATGGAAGAATATACATCGATTGATTTTTGTTGGATGTGGAGGAGGATATTACGCTTCACTTTATGGTGCTTTTCTTGCAGAAAAATATTTATCACTTTCTTCTCAGGCGGTTTCTGGTTCTGAATTTCGCTATCAAGATTTTGTGCTTGATGCGCAAACACTTGTTGTCCTTGTGAGTCAATCTGGAGAAACCGCAGATACTCTTGCAGCTCTTCGCAAAGCAAAACAAGCAAGTGCTCAAACAGTAGCATTCGTAAATGTAATGGAATCTGCAATTGCTCGAGAAACAGATAGAGTGATCCCTCTTGGAGTAGGTCCGGAAATCGCTGTGGCTTCAACAAAAGCTATGCATGGCATGATTCGATCTCTTATCTCATTTGTCCATGAATGGTCTCTTTGGAAAGGAGGAGAAGGGATTCCAAATTTTTTCAAAGAACACGCAAGGCTCTCAAACAACATGAAGTGCGTTCTTGCTCAACAAGATAAAATTAAACAATTAGCACAAAAATATCTTGAAATAAAACATTTTCTAATTTTAGGAAGAGGAGGAGAGTTTTCCGCTGCAAAAGAAGGAGCCCTCAAGTTTATGGAAATTGCCTATACACCTGCTCAGGCGTTCTCTTCAGGAGAGCTCAAACATGGTCCTTTAGCACTTATTGATGAGCAAGCTCTTTCTCTTTTTCTTATTCCAAAAGATGGTTTGTATGAAAAGAATCTGATTAGTATTCAAGAAGTTCAAGCAAGAGGAGGACACATGATCGCGCTTACGACAGAAGGTAATCATGAACTTGATAATCTTGTTGATGAAGTAATTTTTCTTCCAAAAACAACAGAGGTATTTCATCCAATTCTTTCCATATTCGTTCTTCAGTTTTTTGCGTATTACCTTGCTGTGTTTAAGGGGTTCCCTGTTGATCAACCTCGTAATCTCGCAAAATCAGTCACGGTAGAATAAGGAGTATTTCATGCATCTTCTTCTCGTTTTTTCACGTCATACACAAACCGCGTGGAATGTTCAAAGACGTTATACTGGACAAAGAGATATTCCGCTCAACGACGTGGGGAGGCAACAGGCTCGAGATCTTTCTTCTGATCTCGCCTCCCTCCCTCTTTCCTTTGTCTTTACTTGAAGAGATGATGAGAAGATTCGGAAGCCAGTTGAAAACGGGACCTCAGATTTGTCTTTTTGGACATGGGACTTCCATGCGACTGTTGATTCAACATTTTGGGCACGTGTACAACATGCCACAAGGAACACATCAGATTATCCGCTTTTCCCTTTAGATTTCTAGAGGGATTTTTTTCTGTGGAAAAGAATTTGTGAGGATGGATTGACGGATTCCTTTAATATTGCTATTATTTCGCCACAACTTCTTGGGCCTGTAGCTCAGCTGGTTAGAGCACCTGCTTTGCAAGCAGGGGGTCAAGGGTTCGAATCCCTTCAGGTCCACCACAAAAATTTCGGCATAGGTCGAAGTTTTTTTGTTGCCAAAAAAGAAAAAAGACCGTGTTATCGGTCTTTCAGATCAAGATCTAGCCATGAGTTTTGCCTGCTGTACGCGGGTACGTTCTTGAGTAGTTCGTTCTCGAAGAGGTTTGGGTCGTAGTTCTTCATCCACTTCTGCCATTCAGGCCTTGATTCGCAGAGGCTCATTGAGATCAAAATCAACAGAGTTCAACTTGTTTTAGTAGGGAGCCTTTATGTTGTGTGGTGAATAGAACGGAAAAGATGCATCAGTTCACCATATTTTTGTGAATTCCCTGAAGTCAGTGGGGCATGATTTATTGACAAAATTGTCATTTTCCTTTATGATTGACGGTCTTTTCTTCGTAGTCAAAATCACACATAGGGAGGACACCATGCACGTTCTTTTCACATTCGTTTGTTTTTTCTTGGTCGGTTGTTTTGAATCCTCAACGCAAGTTGAGGAACCATCAACCAATGAAGATACTTCTGAACGAGTGCCTCAGCATCAAATCTTTCTTCCATGCGAGACAATCCCTCTTGTAGAAAAAGTTCTGCTTGTTCCTCCTGGTCCTGATCGCGTGCGTACGGTTCCGGAAGATCTTCGCTCCGTGATCAAAGAAGGTTCGCGCCTCATGCATGAAGCGCGACTTGAAAAAGATCGTTGTGGGGGGTCAGGACTTGGTTGGCGTAAGTGCCTTGGAGATTTTCTCATTGCGGCCGTGGATGCAAATGGACAGATCGTCACCTTCGGTCTCTATGAAGAAGAAATGTCCAATCATGGCTTCACTGTGAAGTGTGAGAGAGAAGGGGGATGTGGGGCCGGAGTGAATCCTTCATTCCATGTGAAATCACCTCCGGGTTGGACTGTGGTTGCGATTCGTACTGCCGTAAAGCCAAAGGAAGGTACGGAAGAAGACGCTGATGGCGCGGTATATATTCCTTACAGCTCTCGGCTTAATACCCCAGAGTTGCGCTTAGAAGGCATGACCTATTTGCAAGAGCTTGCACTTGGGGCTTACCATGAATTGCATGCACGGCGTGTGAAATCAGATTTTTTGTCAGATGTTCTGGTAACGGATATTGGTACCCCTGATCATATTGTGGCACTGATTTTGACAGAGCAAATGTTCAGTGACCGCAAGTTTGAACAGGGAACAGATGCTGAGCGTCTTGCCATGCTCAATCGTGCTTTGACAATCATTGGAGCGAATCGAGATCGTGCATACTGGTTTACACGTAGTCCTGTGGGTGCCTCTGGTCCCGCACAGATTATGGCAGGTACTTATCGTCGATTGCGTGATCGTTATCCTCAAGCCTATCTTATGGAAGATGTAGATCTCGGACGGCTTGAACACCACAATGCCTTTAAAGCTGCCTTGCTCCATGCGGATGCTGAGCTCTGGCCCATGCCTGAGGAGTATCAGCAGCGGTTATGGCATCATCCAGAAGAAGCACGCATAGTGCTTGCCGCCGGGTACAATGCTTCGAGCAAGACCGTTTACGAGGCAATTGTCGCATGTGGAGATGCTTGGCGTGAGACCTCTTGCGAGCAGACAAAGGATCAGAAAAAGGGAAGATTGCCTGTTGAAACACGTCGCTATTTGATTAAGTATGAATGGATTTACTCTGTGCTTTTTGATCCGGTCTTTCGTCAGCAAGTTTATGAGAACGTGAATCATCCACGTTAGGGGGGTCCCAAGGGACCTCTTTTTTTTGCAGTCAGGGGTCAATAGGGGGTCAGATCTTGAATTGACAGTTTATAAAAAACCTTAATAAAAATGCAAAAACTGTCAATTCAAGATCTGACCCCAATATTGTAGACCCCAATATTGTAAAACAAAAGTCCCAAGCCGTAGCTCGGGATGTTTTTATTATATTTTATTTGGAGGAGTCTCACCTTTTACAAAAGCAAGGATATTTTCTGCTACGACTCTGGACATAGCTTGTCTTGTTTCAAGGGTTGCAGAAGCTGTGTGAGGGGTCATGATGACATTATCCATAAGGCGGAGTTCAAGATGATCGTTCGGGTCGCAATCAATCAATGGTTCACACTCATAGACATCTAGTCCTGCACCAGCAATTTGTTTTTTGTTCAGTGCTTTTAGGAGAGCTTTTTCATCCAAGATGGGTCCACGAGCTGTGTTGATGATAAAAGCGGTTTTTTTCATCAAAGCTAATTCTTTTGTGCTAATCAAATGACGTGTGGAAGGAAGAAGCGGAACATGAAGTGAGACAAAGTCAGACATTTTTAAGAGTTGTGGAAGTGTTTTGTAAATAGCTCCCGTTTGTGCTTCAAGTTCTTTATTTCTTTTTACATCATGATAAACAATTTTTGTATTGAATCCATCATGCATGCGACGAACCACTGCAGAACCAATGGCACCTGTCCCAACAATACCAATCGTTTTTTCATAGAGATCTGTTCCGAGGAGAAGTTGAGGTCCCCAGGCATGATATTTTCCTGCCCGCGTAAAGGCATCACCTTCTACAATACGATGAGCAAGGGCAAACATGAAGGCAATCGTGTGTTCTGCCACAGATTCTGAAATGAGAGGATTGGGAGCATTTGTGACAATGATATTCCGTTTTTTTGCTTCGACAAGATCAATATTATCAAATCCAACTGCATAGTTTGCGACCATTTTGAGTTGTGGGCCAGCAGCATCAAACACTTCTTTATCTATTTTATCTGTGAGGATGGAAAGAAGAATATCTTTGCCTTTTACCCGTTTCAGGAGAGTGAATCGTGGAATTTTTTTATCTTGTTCAAAAATTTCGACATTGATTCTTTTGTCTTTTTTGAGCAGTTTGATTCCTTCATCAGGAATTTCTCGATTGATAAAAAGGGAATACTTCATAGACGATTGAAATGGATTAGTCTTCTTGTTGATATTTTGGATAGGTCTCACCCACCCAGTGAGAAGCCGCAATTGTGGCGGAAAATCCCCAGGCATAGATTTCATCTGGGGGATTATTGAATGCCTCTGGAGAAATGGAACCATCTTCCGTTAAGAGCTCATCGACACGTTCCTTTGTTTCCTCGCTATGTCTTCCTAAAATCAAATGAGCAACTTCATGTTCAACAACACCGCTACAAAGGGCAATGGCTTGCAAATATTCAAACCACATTCTATCAAATTCTTGCCCTTGTCCGGCTTCTTGGTACTCATCTGCAATCGTTCCCAGCTGGCCAATATCATCATAATATTGAAGCCACTCTCCTTTCTCATATTGAGCAAGACCGCGTTCAAATTCTGGTTCATGGACATCAATGGTCACGACATGAGAGCGGAGTTCTGCTTCTCCAAAAGCATTAAGGTCTGGATCACCCCATAACTTTCGATCGACTCCACATTGAAAAGTGGCTTCTTTCATCATGTCCACAAGATCTTGAGTGGTGATAGTCGCATTGGGCCAGCGCACATCCATTTCTGTTTGGACTTCATCTGGATGTTCTTCAAGCCACTGCACGAGAGTTTTAATAAAAGCTTCTTCGCCTTCTGAACAATCAACTGTTCGGAGCTCATCACAACCAACAGCCAGGGAAAGAAGAATGGTAGGAACAAATAAAGCTCCGAGTCGTTTTGCCTCTGGAAGAGAAGGGAAGTTTTCCGGTTGAAGTTTTGGGTGATGACGTAAAGCATCGACCCAGCGCAAAACTGCTCCAGCAAAAACTTCACGTTTTTTTGCTTCCAGAGAGATTTCTTTTTGTTCAGGACCTTTTTTCTTTTTCTCCCATAGAGCTTTCATTGTGGCGTGCATTATTTCTCGTTCACCCATAAAATTATTTTTTTGGAATTTTTTGTATTTGTTGTTTACTTGGCCATTTTGTCAGAATGCCATTTTTTGCGCCATAGCTTTGGATCACGGATTCTGCATTTAAGACCCCGATTGCCAAAGCGGTTTGAATATTTTCTCCGTGTAGAAGACTTGCGACTAATCCGGATCCAAAAGCATCACCGGCACCTGTTTGAGAGATCACTTTGACAGGGCGGGTTCCAACATGAATTATCATCCCATCTATTTGCGCATATGCCCCTTTGGTTCCATCTGTAATTACCGTTATTTTTTCTTCTCGCTGAAGAAGTTTGAGCATGTTTTTGATCTTTTTTGTTCGGGTCAGCAATTCCGCTTCTTCTTTATTGAGATTAAAAACGTCTACAAAAGGGAGAATCTTTTGGAAGACAGCAAGACCTATCTCTAATTCTTTACTCCCCGGATTCCATGCTATCTTTATCTTATTTTTTTGTGCATGCAGGATGATTTCTTTAGCAAGAGTTATATTTCCTCCCAAAGAAGTGAGATAAATCCATTTGGCTTTAAGTTTTTTCCAAGGAATATCTTTGGAAGAAAAGGTGGCTGAGACTCCTCGGTGAACAAGTACAGTTCTTTCTCCGGTTTTCATGGTCAGAATGGTGGAATAGCCGGTTTTTCCTGAATCATGTATTTTCATGAATTTTGTTTGAACTCCAGCAATTTTTAATGTTTCTTTAATATCTCGGCCAGGAGCATCATCTCCTACAGGACAAATCGTTGCTGTAGAAAATCCAAGTGAAGCAAATGTGATGGCCGCATTAGTGGCTCCACCCCCGGTGGTAAGTACAAGATCATCAAGCTCAATCTTCGCGCCCAAGTTCAAACATTCCCCCACACCTGTTTCAAATTTGGGAGATTTTAAAGCAATGAATTTGTCTGACACAAGGAAGACATCACGTGTGGCAGAACCGATAGTAATAACATCAAGCATATTAGAGTTGTTTTGCAAGAAATCGGGGATTTTTTTTAAGTCGAGATTTGATTTGTGCGGTAGTGAGCAGTCCTTTTTGTGGCCCCACATATTCAACTACTGAAGCCCCATTTACAGATCCCCATTGTAGAGCTTGGTTAGGAGAGAGTCCGGAAAGAATCGCTCCAAGATATCCAGTTGCAAAGGCATCTCCTGCCCCTGTGGCTTCTTTGAGTTTTGCGGGGAAAATAGGACAATGGAAAATTTCCTTTCCATCAAATCCATAAGAACCATTTACACCATCAGTAATGACTACTTGTTTAGGTCCGAGTTTCCATAAATGTGTAATGAGATGACGAATTTCTAGTTGTGTTTCATAAAGAAGTTTTTGTGCTTCTTCAAGATTCACAAAAAGGATGGTGGTTTGTTTGAGAAGTTTATAGAGGACAGATTTTCGCTCTTCAATTTGGACACTCCCAGGATTGAATCCGATCATGCAGGGATATTTTTTTGAGCAGACAATAATAGAGTGATAAAGAGATTCATATCCTTCTCCTGTTTCACAAATGTACAATCCTTTTGGTTTTGCTAATTTTTTTGGAAGTCGATAGATCTGTTTAATATGCGAAGTAAGAATGGTTTTTTCGCCTTTAAAGTTCAAAACAACAGAATAAGAACTTTGTTGTCCTTTGACCTTTTGAATGAATTTGGTCGAGACATTTTCTTTTTCCAAATGTTTGAGAGCAAGTTCGCGCGTCCCATCCAGTCCAGTGTAGCTGATAATAGATGTTTTTTTGCCCATCCGTGCTAAACCAACGGCTACGTTTGGAGCAGAACCGGCAATCTGTGAATCCACAACATCTACGCGAATTTTTGCTCCATAATCAAGACACAATTTGCATTCTGGCATTTTGAGTTCACATTGAAGCTTGTTATCATCAAGTACTACAAAGGTATCGAGTTTAATATCACCAATCGTAATCATGTCGAACATAAAAGAAGAAGAAGGGAGTAAGTATTTCCATTTTACCATAGAACAGTCGACAATAAGGCAAATCTTTTTTGTGATATCTTTGTCAATCAGAAGTTTTACAGATCCATTTATTATGATAATCTGATTAATATCAGATAATTTATTAATTACATTATTACTATGTTTTCTAAACATTCAAAAGGTGAATTAGGATTTAGTGGGATTTCACAAGGAGAAGTCACACAAAGTTTTGATAGTGAAGAACCACCAGATCACAATATTTCAATGGAGATGGAGATGGGTGGAGGCGATGATGATGCTATTAAACGGATAAAAGCATTAATCGGAGAATATAAAAATTATCGTGATGTGAAGGATGATGAAGAAGATCCAAACAGAAATCCTGACTTTCGTGAAATGCCTGGTTCTGAAAAAATTGAAGAGATTTTACGTCTTATTGGAGGCCTAGAAAAGGGGTTGCGTAATCAGGAGGCAATAGTTGCTTCTTTAAAAAGAGGGGATACTTCCTCTTTAGAAGCTCTTCTCATGGGTCCCACAATGCTTTAATAAAAAACCGCCGATTTATTTCGGCGATTTTTTTATTGACGAGATTTGAGGGTTTTATCTTCCTTTTTTCCACCCCATTTTTTTGGAGTGCGGGAAAGGGCTTCATCATTTATCTCTTTTTTTAGAAGAGCAAATTTTTCTTCTGCGGCAGTAATATATTCAGGAATGACAGGAACTTTTTCTCCATATTTACGATTGAGTGCTCGAATAACTGCCATAGCGATAAAAGGAGCAGTGAGACCCATAGCATCAAAAACAATTTCAGAGTTTCCAGAAGTTCCAAAACACTCTTGCATTCCAATACGCTCCACAGGAACCGGAACAGTCATGGCAAGTGTTTCACAAACAGCGCCTCCAAGACCACCTATGACTTGTGCTTCTTCGCAAGTAACAATGGCACCGGTTTCTTTTGCCGCAGTAACGATTGTTTTTACATCAAGAGGCTTGAGTGTATGTAGATTGATGACACGAACTTCTATCCCATATTCTTGAGAAAGGACATCCGCAGCAATTAATGCTTCATACAAAATAGGTCCTGCTCCAAAAATGGTTACATCTTCTCCAAAACGATAAGTTTCCGCACGACCAAGTTTAAAAGGAGTTTTTTCTGTGGTAAAGACGGGTGTTTTTTCTCGAGCAAAACGGATGTATCCAGGATTATTTCTTTGGGCAATCGCTATGGTTGCTTTTTTTGTTTCAATACTGTCGCAAGGCACCACTAAATCCATATTTGGGAGCACTCGCATGAGAGCGATATCTTCCGTCATTTGATGGGTAGCTCCATCTGGTCCAACAGAAACACCTGCATGAGCTCCAGCGATTTTGATATTTGCGCCTTGAAGGGCAGCAGATGTGCGAAGTTGTTCCCAATTGCGTCCTGGAGAAAAACTTGCGTAGCTTGAAATAAAAGGAATTTTTCCTGCAAGAGCAAGTCCTGAGGCAATAGAAGCCATGGATTGTTCCGAAACCCCCATTTGAATATAACGGTCAGGAAAGGCTTGTTTAAAAACAACACTACGAGTGGAATCCGTAAGATCACAGCAAAGCATCACAATATTTTTGTTGCGTTTTCCTGCTTCTACGGAACCTTCCCCATACCCATTACGTGTTGGTTCACGTTTGATTGTATCAGGATCGAGTACGTTTCGTGCCAGGAACATTCCCTTATTCAATCCTTTTTTTATTTTGAGAGTAGCCATAGATTAATGAGTTTTTTTACCAAAGAAGTGATGTTTACATTTTTGTAGAAGAACACAGCGGAATAATTTCCACACTCCCCAGATAATGAGAGCTAATGGAAGAAGGATGCCACCTCCGACAACAACAATCCAGATTAGGGTATTGATTAGGCTTTGTACTAAAACAACAAATGCATGGGCAGCTTCTTTCACTGTTGTCCAAGGACGAAAGTCTTTGTTGGAAAGCAAGACCGTTGTTTCTTCTGTCAAAGAGATAGTGATTGTGGAGAGTGAAGTACGATCTTCAAGGTATTTGATGTGACCTTCATAGATTTCAATTTCTTGTCGTACTTGAGCAAGGGCATACTGAACACTCAAGACATCTTCAACGGTTTTTGCAAGATCAAGTACTTCTAAATAGGTTTGTTCTTGTGCTTGTGCATTGTGGAGTCGAGCTTCAAGATCTGTATATTCTTCTGTTACATCTGTTCCAGAAACAGATTCATAACTCACTAAATTTGCATACGTCTTGATCTGTTCCATGGTAGATTCAAATTGATCAAAGGGAATACGGATAGTGATATTTCCCGCATGGGTTCCATCTTCTTGCTCAGAAACAGAGGAATATTGCACAAATCCACCAGCACTTTCTGCCACAGAAGAAATAGAAGCGACTGTGTCTGAGACATAAGAAACTTCTAAAGAAAGCATTCCTGTTTTAATGATTTTTTGATCTACCTCTGCAGCTGTCTCGATCGAAAGATCATCAGAAACAGAGGAGCGAGTGGAAAAGGATTCTGAAACAGCAGAGGCACCCGTATAGGGAACAAATGCTTTTTCCATCATGGAAGAATTATAGGCAGAAGGGGTTTGGCTTGTTATAGAGATTCCTGATGTTCCAAACAATGCTTGATAGAGGAGAAAAAGAAGAGTGATCGCACCAATGATACAAAGAGGAATGATAATGACCCATTTATAAAAAGTGTGTTTGTTCATATATGTGAATCAATTGATGAGTTATTTTTTTGTAGTCTACGAGCAAGAGAAAGGAGGTCTTCATCTTTTTCCTCATCAAGCACTTTTTGGTAGAGAGCTCGTTGTTCATTTGGAGAAGCTTTTCTAATAAGTAAGATGGCTTCTCTTCGGACGCTTGCATCTTTATCCTCAAGAGCTAGTCTTATTACATTGCTACAATCTCGTTCTTGCAGATAGTTGATACCAAACAATGAATCAAGGCGAGTTCGGACATCAGAGGATCTGAATACTTCTTGAATAAAGAGCGCACGATCTTTTTCTTCGAGGAGCTCTACACCCCGAATCACATCAAAACGAATATCAGGATTTGGATCTGAAGAAGCAATTCGCATAAGTGATAGACGGTTTTCTATAGGTACGAGTTCAATTGCTTTAAAAGCTAATCTGCGTATTGAAACATCTTGATTGTTAAGACCTAAACGAACAAGTTCTGCTTGTTCCTCTTCTAGCACACGATCAATCCTTCTTATCGCGGATTCGCGAACAGAAATATCTTTATCTCTAAGTCCTTTGCGAAGAAGAAAAACGCGTTCTTTATAGGGCAAGAGATAGGATCCATATTCAACAGCCAATCGACGAATTTTTGGATCTGAGTCTTCAAAACATTTATTGAAAAGTCCCTCACGTTTTTCTATTGGCGCGTAATAGATTTCTCGAATTGTCCCACTGCGGGTTTCGAGGTCTGGATCTTCAAGTCCTTTTTGAAGAAAGGGTGTTCGTTCATCTGTGGGTATAGTCCACATTTGTTTTATTATAAGAGCATGACTGATGTGCGGATTTTCCAGACCTTTTCGCATGATCTCTACACGATCTTTTTCTGGTAGATGTTGCATCTGTTTTATTGCGTTTTCTTGTACCCAATAATCATTTGCTTTTTCAAGATATTGAACAACAAATGGTGCGCGTTGATCTATAGGTAAATAATGAATGTTTTGTAGTGCACGAACAGAGAGAACCCTGTGAGTATCTTTGAGTCCTTTTAACACAATTGAAGCGCGTTCATTTTCTGGTACAAATTTAATGAGTTGAAAAGCAATAAGACGGATATCTGCATTTGGGTCTACTGAAGTATCTTCAAGGATGTCTAAAATGAATTGTGCGCGTTCATTTTCTGGTAGAAAGATTATTTTTTCTGCCATTGTACGTTCCATTGCTTCGAATGAAAATTTCATCTTTTCATAAACGAAAGGTCTCTCCTCTATTTGAGGGATTGATTTTCCTTGTTCACCATTTGAATTTGGGATATCAACTTTGTGATTTTTTGTTGTTTTGTCTGCGCTATCAACTTTCATATTTGATGAAGCATGCATGTGCCACTGCTCTATTCCCATTTTTTCCATACAGGTTATGGTTAGCTATTCATGCTCGCTGGTTATTTTCCCCCCGAGACTTCTAATTTGTTGAATAGCCCGTTTTGATTCAGCTCCAGAAGCTGGTATTTTTCCATGCCAAGAAAAATCATATTCCATAAAATCTACACCATACCCAGGAATCGTATCGGCAATAATTACGGTTGGTTTTTCTGAAATACCTTGTGCATGCGCGACCACTTGTACAAACTCACGAATATCATTTCCTGCACAGCGCAACACTTGCAGACCAAAAGCCTCAAATTTTTCCTGAAGTGGCTCAAGAGGCATGACTTCCTCTGTGGTCCCATCGATTTGGATATTGTTGCGATCAATAATAAAGGTACAGTTGTAGAGTTTATTACGCGCTGCAAATAACATAGCTTCCCAAGTTTGTCCGGCTTGAAGTTCTCCATCACTCATCAGGCAATACACGCGCCAAGGAGCTTTATCCATAAGCGCGGCATAAGCCATACCAATAGCCTGAGAAGAACCAGAACCAAGCGGACCAGAAGTGGTTTCAATACCAGGCAAAGAACGATATTCTGGATGACCTTGCAGAGGAGAACCGAATTTGCGCAAGGACATGAGAAGTTTTTTGGGAAAATAACCTGCTCTTGCCATGGCAGCATATTGCACGGGGACAATGTGTCCATTACTTAAAATGAGGCGATCGCGGTCTTTCCAATCCGGATTTTTTGGATCGTGAACAAGAACATGGAAGTACATGGCCGTGAAAATATCAGCCATGCCTAGAGGGCCTGCAGAATGGCCCGATCCTGCTTCTACAAGCATGTCGATAATATCCTCACGAATAAGATTGGCTGTTTCTTCCAGTTTTTTAA
>MGEY01000006.1:0-10037 GCA_001791615.1 Candidatus Uhrbacteria bacterium RIFOXYA2_FULL_40_9 | reverse complement strand
TGACGAGTGGAGAAATCTTGAATAACTCAAGATCCCTCGGCTCGACGATAACCTCGCTCGGGATGACAGAGGGGGTTATGTTCTCGCTCGGGATGACAGGGGGATATATTATCTCGCTCGGGATGACAGGTGATTGGATTTTGGATGAGCCGAAATAGGAAACTCTTGGCTTTAGCCCGGGGAGGAGGTCATTTTCGATTGAGGAGTTTTCTAGTGACGAGTGGAGAAATCTTGAATAACTCGAGATCCCTCGGCTCGACGATAACCTCGCTCGGGATGACAGGGGGATATATTATCTCGCTCGGGATGACAGGGGGATATATTACCTCGCTCGGGATGACAGAGGGGGTTATGTTCTCGCTCGGGATGACAGGTGATTGGATTTTGGATGAGTCGAAATAGGAAACTCTTGGCTTTTGTCAGAGGGGGATGTTATTTTTTATCGAAGCACGCCTCCCCATTCAATCACGGTAAACCCCATTCGTTTTGGTGTTGGAGGAAGTCTTGGAGGATTTTCAGGAATAGGGGAATCCAATCCTTGATAATCCATGAGAATTCGGACAAGTGTTTTTGGTTGCGTAGAGAAGGTAAGAGGAGCAAGTTGATTCATTACAGAAGTTCCATGAAAACCAATTTGATAATACGCCTTGTCTTGCATACGAGGGAGCCAGAACTCAAGGAAGTCTGCAGTCTCTTTTTGATTAAGACCAAGCTTTTCAAGGGTATTGATTAAAAATGATTCTACGTTTTGTTGTTCTACAACCCAATAGGTTGGAGGAGGAGTGTAAAAAGCTCCAGAACCTTCCCAGAATAAATAGGGGTAGGTTTGTTGATCAGCGTGGTTTGTTAAAGTTCCATCTGGGTAAGCAGTGACAGACCAACCATTTTCATATAATGGTTCAGATTTACTCATGCCACCTTTAAGATCTATGGATACAGTGAGATCTGTTGGTTCTTCAGGATAAAGATAAATCACAGGTTTTCCACATTCAGCAGCAGGGAGAACAGAAGTATTGGTGAATTTGATCCATCGACCAAAGGCATCCTGCCAGTAAAAGAATGGGTGCAGGGCTAAGAATTCATCCCAGTTAAGAGAATCATTAAAAAGAGTCGCATTTGTGTAAGCAGATTGATACTCTTCACTTCCTTGATCATTCGGTTCATAAATAAGCCCTTTTCCAAAATCAACTTCATAGGATCCTGTCTGTTTGAGAGATGAAGGGTCAAGAGAATCTATCACGTTTGAATAAGAGACTTGTCCACATCCGCCAATTTCACCTTTTATGTATAGCTGATCATTTTGAGTTCCATCACTCCATGAGATAGTAGGAGCTGGGATCGTTTTTGAATCAGGTGTATAGGGATTTGTCCAAAAAGGAACTTCCAGATCAAACCAGACTGTGCGTCCATCTTCACGTGTATAAAAAAATCCATTATCTGTCACTGTGAGCTTTGTGTATTCAATCGGCTGTTCTTCTTCTAAATATTCTCGCAGTTCATAGCCGTTGATGGTTGTCGTGATAGAGAAACGATCTGGATTGAGAGGAAAAGGATAATCATTTCGAAGCCATGCTCCCTGATAGGTAAAGGTATTTCCATTTGCATCTACCCAAGGTTCTATAGGTTCTTCAAGCTCAGGAATAATCAAACCAGCAGCAGAAGGATTAGTGTTTGATCGAGGAGAAGTAAATGCAGAACCAATGTCGGTCGTATAACGATCAAGGAATACAACGGGATGAGCAATATCTGGAGGGATAAGCAGATAGTTCAATAGATAATTCATTCCCATTCCTGGTAAACCAACAATGGAAAGAGCAAGTTGATAATCTTCATAGGTGCCATTTTTGACTGTTCCGAGCCAGAACGTGTGGTAACCAAGGAATGGAAGGTCAGATGAATAAATGGCGTCTCCCTCATCAGAACGATTTGGAAGATCTAATTCATGTTCTGCAAAATACTCCATTTGTCCTTGGGTAAATGCACCACTGGCATACCAAATTTCTCCTTCAGGAACATCTTCTGTTGTCAGAGAAAAGTACTGATCAAGAATGACTTGTGGTGTTGGAATAAGCGATTGCGACTTAACCGGGATCCAGTTGATAGCCAGTACATTCGTTTCTTGTTCCATTTTTTCTTGATAGTCTTCGGCTTGTTGTTCTACTGATTCTGATGTTTGGAAAGTCACAGCTGTCTGGGTGGAGAATATTTTTGAGAGAAAGAATCCAAAAGCTGTTCCTGCACCAAGTGCGAGAAAACTAAGAACAACAACAAGAAAAATTTTCATTCTTTTTGAAAGATGTTTTGGTTTTTCCGGAGTTTCCATGGGAGTTGGGGGATTTGGAAGTTCAGAAAAAGAGGTGGGCATTGTTTGCATATTAGTAAGAAATAATTAGGTTATTTTGTATTATACGCTCGGAAAGATCCTCTTGCGAGAGGGAAGCAAAGCGCTTTTGTAGCTCTTGTTCTTTTGTCCCTGAAAGAGGGGTAGGTTGTGCTTGAACAATCTCAAATGGGAAGAAAGACAGTTGATAGTGTGATTCAGTAAAAAGCAACCCAAGAGCAAGACCTTCATTTGTTGCAGGCTCTATTTGATCAAAAATAAAGTTTCCAAGTGAATAAATAACTGGAGTGTTTTCAATCATTTCCATTCCTTGAATGACATGGGGATGATGACCAACAATCAGGTCAGCTCCAGCATTCACAAAACGTCGGGCATCTTCCCTTTGTTGATCTGTTGGATGAGAAAGATATTCTTCTCCCCAATGGGCAAAAACAATAATAAATGGATTTCCTTCTGTGGAATACTCTTGGATGCGATCAACAACTGTTTGTGCATCCATACCAAATGCATGATAACCAATAAACACGAGATGAGTTTCTTCAATGGTTGTTTCAAAAACCGGATCAGGCGCATTTGAGGATCCAAATGAGTCAATGCCAGACTCTGTGAGCAGAGATAGTGTTGACTCATAGCCGTCTTGTCCGAAATCATCCGTGTGATTATTGGCAAGTCCTAGTGTAGTAAAGAAAGACGCAAGGGGAGTGGTGACAGAAGGAGGAAAGACAAAATGTAAAGAGGCAAGATCTTCTTCGGTTTGTGCTTGCTCTCCAATAGTTCCTTCTAGGTTACCGATAGTGAGATTGGTTCCAAGCAAAAACCTTTGCATATTTTTAAAAGGATAATTAACCCCTTTCCATTGCATCAGTTGTTCGACATAACGATCTAGCATAATATCGCCGACAAAAAACAGGGAAGGAGAAGCTTGTTCGTGTGTGGGTTTTCCTTTGGTGAAATATCCAAGGATGTGACTTGTGTTTTCGAGTGGATTTTCTGTGACTCCCATTTCAATTGAGCTTCCTCGATGAAGGAGATGCCAAGTTTGTGTGCCTTTCAAAGCATTGATGGCAAGGAGAATATTCAGTGCGGGTTGACAGTCGACTTCGAGCCGACATTGATCACATCCTCCGGCTTCTAAAACCGATTGCGTGATTTGGTCATGGAAAAAGGCCACTGATTCAGGAAGCTCATGAGACATGTCTACACTGGCAATCACTAGGGCATTTGGAAAAAGATCAGCCAAGGCTGTAGCAATTTGTTGTTGCTTTGTTTTATCAAGAGAACTTGCAAGAGCAATTGGAACGATTTGTGCTTTTGGAAAAGATTTTTTGATGAAAGGCACGAGGGCTGCAATCCCATGCTCTTTTTCAAAGGTTGTTTCTTCAATCGCTGTAAAAGAAAGGTATGAGACCAGAGTGGCGACGGCTTCTGCATCAGCAAAGACCTCGCCATAAGGAGTCTGCCAGGCTCCTTGGGAGAATTGGACTTGGGCTGTACCTGAGGAAAAGTGATTGGGGCTGAGAATGATAATCGTTTTTGGATAAGAAGAGATGCTTTCAAACGTGCGAGCGATTTGATCAGCGACAAGAAGATGATGAGCGACAACTACGCTCGCTGCTTTTACCTGATTAAAGGATTCTTGTTTTACTGTTTGATAAACATCATCGAAAAAGGATTTGCTTTGAAGACCTGAGGAATAAAGAGGTCCATCATAGGTGATTGATTGTGAAGAAAAAAAGAATAGGGAAAAACCTGTTCCCAGACCCAAACAAAAAAGAAGGGCAAAAAATTTCCAAGAAGAGAGAGGAATATTCCATTTCATAAAACTGCCTTCATCTTAACGTGAAGGCAGTTTTGTTTCAATTGAATGTAGGACTAGAAGTTTCACACTTGCTTGTCCGTTTCAGACTTGCGGAGACGAAAGACAAACTCGCTGGAAGAAGACCACCGGCGGTCCGGATACGCCCAATCGTAGTCGAGCCACGACCCGTAGACATAGCGTTCCACGTAGAAGACGCTCGGGTTACCGTCGGCGTCTGCGATTTGCTCCATTCCCATATAGACCAAATCATCCATGGCTTGATCCAGTGTAGCTAGGCGGTATGCTGGTACGGCATCCGGAGGAACGAGTTCAAGACCGAGTTTTTGTGCGCGAGCGTAGACCGAGTCCGTTTTTGTCGTGCCTTGAATATTGAGGTCGGCAACAGACAGGCGAATAAAATCCATGTCTTGTGCGGGTTTTAATTTCCATTTTGTCCAATCTTTTTCATTTTTATCTTCTATGCGAAGAGATTTTTCAAAATTCTCATGTTCCATCATCACTTTTGCCTGGTCTGAGATGTCTACTCCTTTGGCTTGTAGCTCCCTTAACAGCTCTTCACGCGTTTTGCCGCCGACTTCTACACTGCGGCGTTCAATGCGACGACCCTCCGGGAAAGATGTGTAGATGTACTCGATGTTGTATTTAAGAAACATTTGGAAAATGCCTGTATCAAGTTTTCCAACATAGGCCTTGGTGTTCTCGTTGATCTGATACGGAATGCTTGCAATTTGACTCGGTTCGCACTCGAAGACCACAGGCATGTCGGCTTCCGGATTGCGCTGTGCAATGATATCCGTGACGTGAGAGCGATCAAACGAACCTAGGCGGATCTTTTGTTTCACTTCGTAGAGATACTGCAACTCTAACGTGGTGCAGACATCTCCTCTGCCTGTCTTTTCCCGAATCGTGACGAGCATTGGGAGCAGTGCTTCAAAGTCTGCTTCTTTGTTCCTGGTATCGAGGATCTCTTTGATGCGAGGGTGCTTGTCGTAGCCAAAACTCTCTATGGATGAGTCTATTTCATACAAGAAGAGAAGTTCTTCAGTGGTGAGTGTTGGATGAAGGAACGTCTTTTCTTCTGTCTTTTTGTCTATGCGAAAGGTTTTGTAATAGATGACGTTCAGGCGATCCATATCCTCGGACTTTTTATCAAACTTTTCTCCTCCGGGAAGATCGTGGTATTTTCCCTTTGCAATGTCGTTTAGCTCTGGCTCTAATTCTTGACGTGTGTTTACTCCTCGCACTTCCGCGACATGCCCTTCTTGCATACGAATAGCCACACGTGGTTCGGTTGCTTGTTCATCTTCTTCGGGATGCGCAGTCGCGTAGGTGTAGTAGACATAAAAGTCTCCGTGTTCAAGGTGATCCTTGGCACTTCCTTCAGCGGTACACCATCCGGTTCCTTTGCCTTTCAATTCGCTTTCAAGGATGCGATAATCGCTCCCTTGATCGTACTTTCTCCACTGCCCTCTGGTGGTTTCCCGATTGAGTCGTCCGGCCGTCTCAATCTGTGCAATAGCATAAAGGGTCGCGAAGTCTTTTTTGTCGATGGCCTTTTGGATAGTCTCTGTTCGCTCGTCCTCAAGTTCGTCCTTTGGATCAATCCCCTCGGTGAGCCATCTGCGTGTAAGCCCAATGGCTTCAAAATTAAACTCTGGAAAGGGTGAGATGGTTTTTGAGGAGCGTCTGGAGTAACGACCTTTTTCTTTATCAAGTGTTCCCATCTGTCCAAGAGAGCGAACTATCAAGTACCGAAACCACATGGGATTCTCGTCTGCGTGCTCCTCAAGTCCGTTAAGCCAAGATGAGAGCGTACGGCGCTGAATTTCTGCTTTTTCCTTAATGAGCGGTTTGTAGTTTTCAATAATCTCCTTTGTTGATCCCAATTGTTCGAGATGACCACCCTGACCCCGTTCTTCGGCGATCCGTTTCTCTGATTGATACAGATCTCGTGCGATCTTTTCAAGAAGAGATGTATCTGAAGTATCAAGGGTAAGATTCTTGAGAGTCAGGTGTTTTAAAAGACGGTATCCTCGTTCATCCTCCGTGATGCCCTCAAGACGCTCTAAATACGCCTCTATGCGTTCTTCTTTGCTGTGTGCTTTTTCTCCTTTACGGAGTTTCTTGGCCACCGCTCTTTCAACCGGCTTGGATCCGGGAAGGTCTGCATACTTTTGGCTGAGAAATTCAGGGTTGTGTTGGATCATACAGAAGATAGTTTAGAAGAAAATAGTGTTTTGTTCAACAAAAAAACAGGATGTTTTTACACCCTGTTTTATCATTTTATTCAACAATGATGATTCCGATCATTTCATCACTATACTTATCGTAGTATTCGTATGTTCCTGCTTCATTGAAATAGCGAGCAAAAGTCACTCCTGGAGCCATAGTTCCACTTCCCCAATCTTTACTAAATTCGGTTGCAGAATGATTTTCGGAGTCGTTATTTGTCCAACGAACAGCAGTTCCAACATCAATAGTGACTGAAGAAGGGGAGTATTGGCTTGCTGTGATGCTGATTGCTCTTGCAGCTTTCAGTCCTTTGTCTGCATCAATGCTATAAGCAGCAGCTAATTCACCAATCACACTAAAACTAGAAGATTCTTCAATTTCTTGTCCTAGGGTGTAATTTCCAAAGAAAGCATCTGGGACATCATCAATGTTTGTATTCCAGGTATTTCCATAAAGATCAATAGCAACCTGTTCCGTAGAAACCCATTGAAGCGTTCCATTTTCAGAAACGGCATAGGTTTTAGGATCACTGGTTATTTTAATCATTTTTACCCCTGGTTTATAGGTGACATTTCCCCCAATTTGAATGGTAGTCATGTCTGTATCGGAAATCCATTTCACATCATCAAAATCGGTATACCAAGTAAAATAAACTTTATCATTTGGGAATACGTAACGGAATCCATCTACACCGTAGTAATATACGGCAGAAAAACTTTGACCACGAATCAAGTCACCTGCTTGTAGATCATCAACAGAAGAAAGTGATGATGCATTTGCAGGAGAAAGGGCGCAGATGCTGAAGACGAAAGCCAAGAGGCTAATGTAGGCAAGGCCTTTTTTCATAAAGAAGCAATTAAGAATTGTTAGTAACAATAGTATAACATGAAATTTCTTAGAGCGTCGAGGCAAGGTTATTCAGATATTCAAGCCTTTCTGTAGGATTATCGAAAGAAAAAAGCAAGCTTGTAGCTGTGATGCGATCACATCCAGCCTTTGCCAAAGTCTCAAGTAATTTTTCTGTTACTCCTCCATCAACTTCGACGATTATTTCTGGATAATGATGTTTAACCATGCGAATTTTTTCCAAAATTGATTCGCCTCCAAACGTTTGTCCAGTTTTTCCCGGATGTACGCCCATGAGCGTAACTTGATCTACATGAGGAAGAATGGCATGGACTTCTTCAAGAGGGGATGCAGGATTTAAAGCTACGGCAGTTTCGAGATGTAATCGTTCTTTACAATGACTCAGAATGGTTCCAACAGGTCGATCTAGTTCGGCATGGACAATAACGCGTTTGAGTTGATCAATGTGTTGTTTCCATTCTTCAATAATTGGAAGAGGATTTTCTACCATGAGGTGAAGCTCGTATTCAACAGGAGTACGAAGCGCTTTTATGTGCATGGCATCAAACCAAGTCACATTATTAAAAAGACTTCCATCAAGAATATCCACTTGAACCATTTTGCAAGCATGTTCTACAAGTCTGAGTTTGTGTTCAAATTCTTGCTGTGAATGGGCAAAAATGGAAGGAATTATTTCTATCATAAAATTATGCGCATTTTTTATATTCCTCCTCTTCGATTTTTTCGAGCTTTTTGAGTCTCCGCTCGTGACGTTCTTCGCCACTAAAAGGTGTTTCAAGCCAATGTTTTACAATTTCTGTTGCTTCTTTTTGATCAAGATGTCGCCCAGGAAGACAAAGAATATTGCTATTATCATCGGTTCGGCTTGTCACAGCGACTTCTTTATTGAATCCTGTTGCCGCACGAACTCCACGGACTTTATTTGCCACAATACACACTCCTTGGGCATTGCCACAAAGAACAATTCCTCGGGCATTTTCATCAGTCATTACCCGTTTAGCAACAGCATGACCGAAATCGGGGTAGTCATCATCTTCAACAAGATTATCATTTCCCATATCCGTTAGTTCATACCCTTCTGTTTCTAAGAAGTTCTTGACTTCCTCTTTGAGTTTCCAGCCCGCATGATCCGAGCCGATATAAATCGTTGGTTTCATATGAAGTTATTATAGCAGATCATTTCTTCATATTGCTCCAGAGCGCATATTTTGCTACGATAATCGCTGTAAATCTTTCATTTTATTATGGCAGAACATCAATCAAATCTCCCTGAACAAGAAAAACAAATCCTTGAAGACTGGGAAAAAAACAACATTTTTAAGAAAACCTTGGAAAAAGAAGCCACAAAAGGCCCTTTTGTTTTTTTCGAAGGCCCACCAACAGCCAATGGTCGTCCAGGCATTCATCATGCAGAAGCGCGTGCTTTCAAAGATTGCATTCCACGGTTCCGTACTATGCAAGGATATTTTGTGAATCGGAAAGGTGGATGGGATACGCATGGTCTTCCTGTGGAACTCGAAGTGGAAAAACAGCTTGGGTTTAAAAGTAAAAGTGAAATTGAGGAATTTGGAATCGCAGCGTTTAATGAGCGTTGTAAGGAAAGTGTGTGGAAATATCTTGAAGAATGGGTGGAGTTTACAAAACGATTGGGCTACTGGGTAGATTTAGAAGATCCTTACGTTACCTACAAACCAGAGTATGTTGAATCTCTTTGGTGGGTGATCAAACAGATTTGGGATAAAGGATTTCTTTATAAAGATTATCGTGTGACTCCACACTGTCCACGTTGTGGTACTTCCCTTTCTTCTCATGAACTTGCTCAGGGATATAAAGATGTAGAAGATCCAGCGATTTCTATAAAGTTTCGCATGACCAAAAAAGCAGATGGCTCTCAGGCAGAAGGAAATGAATACTTGATTGCTTGGACTACAACTCCTTGGACTTTGCCGGCCAATGTGGCACTTGCTGTTGGAGAACACATTGATTATGTCAAGGTAAAACAAGGAGAAGAATATTATTGGCTTGCAAAAGCGCGAGTAGGAGCCACACTTGAAGGTGAATATGAGATTATCGAAGAAGTGAAAGGAAGCGCTTTGGTGGGAACCGAATATGAATCTCTCTTTCCTTATGTTCGTGAAGCATTAAAGGGAACAGATCAAGAACATGCAAAAGCTTGGTATGTGACATCTGCGGATTTTGTTTCCATTGAAGATGGATCTGGTATTGTTCACACCGCCGTGATGTATGGAGCAGAGGATTTTGATCTTGGAACAAAAATTGGTTTGCCAAAATATCACTTAGTTAAACTTGATGGGACTTTTAGTGAAAAAGCTGGTCCCTATGAAGGACGATTCGTAAAGTCTACAGATAAGGACATCATGGACGATTTAGAACAACGTGGACTTCTCCTTAAACGAGAAACAATTAAGCACACCTATCCATTTTGTTGGCGCTGTAAATCTCCTGTGATCTACTATGCAAAAGATTCTTGGTACATTCGCATGAGTGAACTACGCGAAAAACTTCTTGAAGAAAATGAAAAAATTCATTGGGAACCAGCACATATTAAAGACGGACGTTTTGGAGAATGGTTGCGTGATGTTAAAGATTGGGCGTTTTCTCGAGAACGTTATTGGGGAACACCTCTTCCTATTTGGGAGTGTCAAGAGTGTCAGGAAAGAACCTGTATTGGAAGTTTTGATGAATTACGTTCGATTGCTTTACAGGATATTGGGGAAGAATTTGATCCACATCGACCATTTGTCGATGAAGTAGAAG
>MGEY01000005.1:2401-16035 GCA_001791615.1 Candidatus Uhrbacteria bacterium RIFOXYA2_FULL_40_9 | reverse complement strand
GCTTTTGAAAACAATAAAAGAACAAGATCGTGGTGTTTTGAAGGTATTAGCAGTGATTTGCAGTAGTGGAATTCTTTTTATTCTAGCTTCTCTATTGTTTTTTCACTCTGAGCTTGTGATTTATTTTGGAATTATCATTTTTTTTGTTGGTTTTCTTATTCTCTTTATGCAATATTCTTCTGCAATAAGAGAGCTTTGTAGGGAAGAAGTAGCACGTCTTGGCACAGAAGAGGCAAAGGAAAAACGGCAACATGTATTGTCAGGCGAGGGGTATTACCTGGCATGGATTTTGGAAAAAAGGGTTGCTTATCTGAATGATGCCATTCGTGTAGTAGGATCAAATGAATCGGAAAGTTGGAAAACGTGGGTCATGGAAAGACTTGCCCCTTGGCATCAAGAAGTTTCCGATGAAATCAGAGCTCGGATGTTTGTTGGGATGTCTCCTGAAAAAACGTCATTTCCAGATGCCGTTGATCGCTTGAATCATTTTCTCTCCATCCCTCCAAAGGAATTTGAAAAATTGTTGAATGTGGAACGACGTCGTTTCTAAACGTTTATGACCCGGCATGACCGGGTTTTTCTTATACCAGGAAACCCTGCACGTAGACGGCTTCATGAGGAGGTGGTAGCCGCCGGAGTGCGGGGATGAATGGTATCCTGGACACAAAACCGATCGACACAGATCGGTTTTGTGGTAGGTATATTTTCATCCAAACGAACAAGGAGTTTTCTTGTGACGAGTGGAGGGATCTTGAATAACTCAAGATCCCTCGGCTCGACGATAACCTCGCTCGGGATGACAGGGGTATTTGTAACCTCGCTCGGGATGACAGGGGTATTTGTAACCTCGCTCGGGATGACACAAAAATGTTTGGATGAGCCGAAAAAGGAAACCCCGGGCTTTAGCCCGGGGAGGAGGTCGTTAAAAGTAACAAGTAATTGATGAGTGAATGCTTGTTAAAAGGAACTCTTTTTATTGTTGTAAGTTTAGAGGAGAGAAAGGGATAGGGCTGTGAAAGAAAAATAAGCCCTGTTAAGAACAGAGCTTTTTTGTTATCATAGTGATACTTATTTCTAATGTATTTTTATGGAATCCTATTCTCAAGAAAATCCAGCCCCTCAATCTGGAGCGACAAATGATATTGAGGAAAATAAAGTCATTGCTGCAATTGGATATCTTGGCATCTTGTGCCTTATTCCACTTTTGGCAAAAAAGAATAGCGCATTTGCGCAACATCATGGCAAGCAAGGGCTTGTTATTTTAATTGCGTGGATTATTCTTTGGGTCGTGAATGTAATCCCTGTGTTTGGACAGATTGTTTGGGCTCTTGGTTCTATCGGACTTCTGATTCTTGTTCTTTTGGGTATCATCAATGCCCTTAATGGAAATACATGGGAGATGCCAGTGCTTGGACAGTACGCTAAACAAATTAAATTGTAATTTCAGGCTGAATGCCTGTCGTGCGAGATATGAAAGAACTCATCTCACAAATAGAATCCCTGCACGAGCGCACCTCCCGCACCTGGGGGTTGCTTTGACTTAGATGCCGTCAAAATTCATCTCAAGGCTCTTGAGGTAGAAATGGAATCAGCAGATTTCTGGTCAGATCAAGAGCACGCACGTGAAGTTTCAAAGCAAGCTGCGGATTTACGGAGTGAACTTGAAACCTGGGAATCTTTCCTTCAAGAAATCCGTGATCTTAAAGAAATGGCAGAGCTGGCACAAACAGAAGGGGAAGAATCTTTTGCAGAGGAAATTGCACAAAAATTAGAAATATTGGAAAAGCGTTTTACAAAACTTGAGTTTGCAACGCTTTTTTCTGGTCCTTATGATGATAAACCAGCGATTATCGCGATTCATGCAGGATCAGGAGGAACGGATTCTATGGATTGGGCACAAATGCTTTATCGCATGATCGCTCGTTTTGCAGAACAAAGAAATTGGGAGGTGCAGGTCTTGAGTGAATCTTTGGGGGAGGAAGCTGGGATTAAGAGCTTAACACTTCGTGTTTCTGGCCGATATGCTTACGGATATTTGAAATCCGAAGCTGGTGTTCATCGTCTCGTACGTATTTCTCCTTTTGATGCAGAAAAAATGCGCCACACTTCTTTTGCCTTGATCGAAGTGATTCCAGAACTTGATGATCTTGCAGAAATAGAAATTGATCCAAAAGATCTTCGCATTGATACCTATCTTTCAAGTGGGAAGGGCGGACAGAGTGTGAATACCACCTATTCAGCTGTGCGAATTGTTCATATCCCTACAAATATCACAATCACTTGTCAAAATGAACGTTCTCAGCAACAGAATAAAGAAACAGCCATGAAGATTTTGAAATCACGTCTTCATCAGTTACAGGTCGAAGCTCAGCAAAAAGAAAAAGCAGACTTGCGGGGAGAATATCAAAGTGCTGAGTGGGGGAATCAAATTCGTTCCTATGTCCTTCATCCTTACAAAATGGTGAAAGATCATCGAACCGAGTATGAGACTCAAGATGTTCAAGCTGTTTTAGATGGAGATCTTGAACCTTTTATGGAAGCATACTTACGAAAGGAATTAGGGGAGAGTGAAAGGTTCACAAAGGCAAATACTTAAATTTCCGTATTTACTTTTATGCCAAAATATAAAACAGCCTTAGTGACAGGAGGAGCCGGATTTATTGGATCACATGTCGTGGATGCATTGATCCGTCAGCACATCAAAGTGTATGTCATTGATGATCTTTCTCGGGGTTTGCAGAAAAATGTGAATCCTAATGCGCATTTTGTGAAAATGTCCATCACAAGTTCTCAACTTCCTGCTTTGTTAAAGCGCATGAAGCCAGACATTATATTTCATCTTGCCGCACAAATTGATGTTCAAAAAGCCATTAAAAATCCTTCAGAGGATGCTCTTGTGAATATTGTTGGCACCTTGAAGTTGGCAAATGAAGCCGTAGAAGTTGGGGTGAAAAAATTTGTTTTTTCTTCCACTGGTGGAGCAATGTATTCCGATCATGGTCGACCTCCTTATGATGAAAGTTGTCCAGCCACACCCGTTTCTCCTTATGGAATTGCAAAGCGATCCGCTGAAATGTATTTGGCCTTTCTTCAAGAAATGTCCGGAATGTCTTCTGTTGTTTTGCGTTATGCCAATGTGTATGGTCCACGCCAACGATCTGATGGAGAAGCCGGAGTGATTGCGATTTTTGGGGGATGCCTTCTTTCTGGAAAACAAGCTGTGATCAATGGAGATGGAAAGCAGACACGTGATTATGTGTATGTAGAGGATGTGGTTCGTGCAAATCTTCTTGCCATGAATAAAGCCGTGACAGGAATTTTTAATATTGGGACAGGGAAACAAGCGAGTGTTAACACGCTTTTTCGAAAATTACGAAAAATGGCAAAATCAAAAATGGTAGAACGCCATGCTCCTGCGTGCTCAGGAGAGATTCTTCGCACCGCGTTACAGTGTAAAAAAGCAAAAAAGGAATTAGGGTGGTCTCCTCGTACAACTCTTGATGAAGGACTTGTCAAAACCATGAAGTGGCTTATGAAAAAGAGCTAATGTGAAAACTCTTTCCGTTTCAATACAAAAAGAAGCTATAAGTACTCTTCGGCAAGGAGGGGTTATTATTTATCCCACAGAAACCGCGTATGGACTTGGAGCAGATGCAAAAAATTTACACGCGGTCGAGAAGATTTTTGTTTTAAAAGGTCGTGCAACAAAAAAAACCTTTCCGCTTATTGTGGCTGATCTTAAAATGGCGCAACAGTATGCAGAGATTCCTACACTTTTGTTGCAGATCGCACATCGTTATTGGCCTGGGCCTCTTACTATCGTGGCTCCAGTCAAAAAAAAGACAGGGCTCGCAGAGTCTGTTATTCAAAAGGATGGAACTGTTGCTTTGCGCGTTTCTTCTTGTGGAATTGCTCGAACACTTTCTTACGCTATCCAAGCACCACTTATTGCTACCTCAGCGAACTATTCAGGAGACGCCCCCAGTTATTCTGTTCGTGCCGTGAAAAATAGTTTAAAAAGAAGCCCATTACAACCGGAGATGTTTTTAGACGTTGGAGCACTGACAAAACGGTGTCCTTCCACCATTATTTCAGAAAAAGAAGGAAAGATTGTTCTTCTTCGCAGGGGAACTATTTCTATTCCGAAAATATATGTTGCCTAAAGCGAAAAAATCTTTCAGCCAAAATTTTCTCACAAACCGTGGAGTGTTGGAGAAAATTGTTGAAGTTGCGGAGATTAAAAAAGGGGAGAGGGTGCTAGAGATTGGACCTGGGACAGGAGTTTTGACCAAGGCTTTAGTTCAAGCAGGTGCACAGGTGATCGCTGTAGAACTTGATGAAGATCTTATTCCCATTTTGCAAGAACAATTTGGTGAGCAAATCTGCTTGGTGCAAGGCGATATTCTTACACTGTTTGAAAAAAACGTTCAGGAAGTTGCCTTTACAAGTGTGCAGGGAACAGAAGGTATACTAAAAGATCAAAAGTTCAAACTGATCGCGAATATACCCTATGCCATTACTTCAGCGATTTTAGAACAATTTTTTACAAAAGCTCCACATCCCACTCGGATGATAGTGATGGTCCAAAGAGAAGTGGCAGATCGATTGTTGGCTATTCCTCCAAAAATGAGCTTGCTTTCTGTTGTGTGCCAGCTTTATGCAAAAGGGAAAAAGGTGATGAATGTTTCTCGAGGATCTTTTCAACCTATGCCAAAAGTAGATTCAGCCGTGGTGCAATTTGATCTTTATCCTCTTTTGGATGGAGAAGATCGTGAAGCCATTATTCAACTTGCAAAACAAGGGTTTTCTTCAAAACGAAAGCAGTTACAAAAAAATCTTTCTGCTACGGGAAAGTTTTCTTCGCAGACTGTCAAAGAGTGTTTAGAAAAGTTAGGACTCGATCAACGTGTGCGTGCAGAAAATTTAACAATCCCGCAATGGATTGCATTGAAGCAATTATTGTCTCGTACGTAATGTCTCGTACGTAACCCGGTTACGTACCGCCTAACCCGGTTACGTACCGTCTCGTACGTTATTGTCTCGTACGTAACCCGGTTACGTACCGCCTAACCCGGTTACGTACGGAAGAAAGAAAAAAGTTATCCATAACATCCTGTCTTGACGACAGGATTTTTGATATACTTTGTAAAGAAAATATGGCACAGCGTCTTCCAAGCAAATCGCCACGCACCAGCCTTTCCACTGAGCAAAAGGTTGCTTTTTTGCTTTTGGTTTTTCTTGGGGTCGGAGGAATTGTTTTAGGGTTCCGTTCTTTTGGAACAAATCTTTCACGCCCTTTCGATTTACAAATAGCAGAAAATGCAGGCAATCCATTTCTCACTTCTTCTCAAGAAGAAGAACAAGCAAAACAAGCGCAAAAAGAAAAAGATACAGACAGTGATGGGCTTAATGATTATGATGAACTTTATGTTTTCAAGACAAGCCCTTATTTAAGTGATACAGATTCAGATGGTTTTGATGATTACACAGAAGTTTATTCAAATAATGATCCGAATTGTCCTTTAGGAGCTGATTGCACAAGTCTTGCTCTTGATGTTGAAGCAGTAGAAGACACAACTACCGTTGATAGCCTTTTGGGAGTTTTTTCTGAAGGAGATACAGCTTTGCAAGACCTTTCAACTATTTCAGTCGGGGGAGAGACAGGGGGAGAGACAGATATAGATATAAGTGTAGGTACAGGCGAAGTTGATCTCACCACAGAAGAAGGAGTCCTCACTTATTTTCAATCTTTAAGTTTAGAAGAGGTTCGCGCTTTACTCATTGAAGCAGGGATGTCTCAAGAACAACTCGATCAAATCAGTGACGAGCTTCTTCAAGAACTTTTTCAAGAAGCCTTAACACAAACTTCGTCAGAGATTGTGACAGAATAATTTTTTCTATGTTTAGAAATAAGAGACAAAAAAAAGCATGGATGAGTAGTAGTCTGTTGATTCTTTTTGTTTTTATTCTTTTTGGTTCAGGTCTCTTCGTCCCAATCCATTCTCTTTTTGCAACAGTTGGACCGCGATCAAATGGGAGTACTGTTGCAGGAACAACAAGTAAGGCTTGGACTTACACAGAGCTTGCTGCAGAAGGTGTTTCTACAGTAGTGCCAGGGGCCTATTCTAATCCACAAGCAGGAGTAGCAGATGCTCTTGAAACCGCAAGCGACAGTATTTTTACTCCAGCCATGCAAGTAGCAGTGGTGAATGCAGGACTTGATTTGATTACTTATGTTTTAGACAGGCTTGCTTATGCAGGAGCAATGGCGATTGCTTCTGCAGGAGAAGGGCAGTCTGCACTTATTTTTAAAGAAGCGGCATGGGACAGTTGGCAAGAGTTTGGGCTTGATGTTGCCGGAGAAGCTATTGGAAGTTTAAGTGAGCTCATGGACAGTGCTCTTGATATTCAATTCAATCTGTGTGCTCCCTCTGATCCTTTGTTAAAAATGGCTTTTCAATTAAGCCTTCGACAAGCCTACATTCCTCAAGAGCCAAAATGCGATTTTCGTGATATTCAGAAAAATTGGGGTTCTTTTATTTCTTCAGCTGTTTCAACCATAACTGATGATGAAAAACGCAATGAGACGGTTATGAAAGCATTCACGGATGGACTCCGACCAGGAAAGAATGAGCTTAGTGCTTCCATTATGCTTAATGTAAAGATTCATGAAGAAGTTTTACAAAAGAAAACAACAGAGTTTGAAGAAATGCTCGCTTCAGATGGGTATAAAGATAAAGTGAACTTTATTACAGGAACTATTGAAACTCCAAGTAGTTTGCTTCAGAGAAATTTTGAAGATGCGGTTCAAGACAAAAAAGAAAAGAGCATTGATTATTCCATGAATGCTCTTATTTTCAATAAAGAGATTGGAATAGATTTACTTTTTCACGTGGCAAGCATCTTTACGAACACGTTGCTTTCCACTCTTATGAATCGCATTTACACAGGACTTTTCCTTGAAGTTGATTCCTCAGATTTTGATCCTTTTGATATTGAGACTCTTGCGAGCCATTCAGGAAAAGAAGCTGCAGAAGCCCGTTTTTCAGATCTTGTGTCTACTACTCCTATTTCTGTTTCTGACTACAATGTTTTAAGTGAATTTTTGATTTGTCCTTCGGGCAATCTTTTAGGCAGGAATGTGAACAACTGTGTGATGGATGGAAATTTTTCCGCAGCCATTATGCGTTCCACCACAGATTCTGCCTTGACCGTGCAAGAAGCGATTGATCAAGGTTTACTCAATGGAAATTGGCCACTTATTTCTTCTGAAGATTTTGCAAGAAATCAGGATCCATATTGTTATACTTACGGATATTGTTATGGGAATCTTGTTAAAATGCGTAAGGCACGTGTGATTTCAGTTGGATGGGAAATGGCCGCGCTTCGTAATAGTGTTTCCAATCCTGCCACTCTTCAAGAAATTATTGATGGGTTTGATGATTGTACAGATGATGGAGAAATTGATGCAGATACACACAAATGGTGTCATCTAATTGATCCAAATTGGGTCTTGAAGTACCCAGAGTCACAGTGTCGGGCAATGGTCAATGGAGAGATTCTTTCTTCTTCCATGTCTGGTGTGCGACAAAGCAATTGTGCAGATACTTTAAGTTGTATAAGTGAAAATGATGATGGGCAATGTGATGGGGGATTTGGGTATTGTGTGCGCGAGAAAAATGTTTGGCGTTTCCGCGGAGATGAGTGTCCAGAAGAATATGCCACCTGTCTTTCTTTTGAAAATACCTATTCTGGAGAAAATGCGAGTTATTTGTTGAACACGGTTGATTATGGAGATTGTACAGCCAGTGATGCTGGATGTAGATGGTATCGTACGAATAAGTACTATGACGATGGAGGGACCGTTGACGACACTTCTGATGATTCTTATGAATGGCTTGCAACAGGAGATGATTATGTTGTAGAAGATCGCGATGCGTTTATTCAGTATAGTTCTGCGCTTTCTGGGTTTGGTGGGCGTAGTGATTATGCCGTTTCTTATACCTCTGACTCCGGAGCCTCTTATAGTTATCAATCTTATACCTACGAAGATCGTCAGTATTTTACTCACGAAGTAACAGAATGTGCGGAACAGTATGCTGGTTGTACAGAATTGTATGAAATTGAAGATGATCTTGTCTTGAATATTGTTCAAAATCCAAGTTTTGAAGATGATGAAGATGATGATGGAGTGCCAGACAGTTGGTCAATATCTGGACCTTCTTCTGATTTTGAGTATGAAGAAGATATCGGAATCTATTTTTATGGGTCTGATGCCATTAAACTAAGTGACCCTAGTACCTCTTTGGTACAAAAAGGTTTGCGCCTTGCTCCAAATTCTTTTTATACATGGAGTTTTTATGCGAAGTCTGTAAGTAGGATCATGGACATTAGTTCTTCAATGAGTTTTTTGAACGAGGAAGGAAACATCGTTGATTTATCAGGAACCTCTTATCTTGGAGATTGTGTGCGGAGAGGAGGAAATACTTATTTGATCAGTGAAACGATAGGAGATACTGCTTGGGACCGATTTTCTTGTACGTTTACGACCATGGATGAACCATTGGAAGCAAGCATAACATTGAATGTTGATGCAAATGTTTATTTGGACGCTATTCAACTAGAAGTGGGAGAAGAGGCTTCCATGTTTACGACGGAGTATAACGATTCGTCACTTTTGAGTCACTATCTTTTAGTGGCTCCAGACTATCTTGGATGTTCAGGAGATGCTTCTGATCCTGCAGAATGTGATAACTACACGCAGGTGTGTTCATCCACAGAAGTTGGATGTCGTTTATATACTCCTGTAGATGGAGATCCTTCTGTTCCTGCCACCATTTCTTCCATTGATGAGTGCCCAAGCGAATGTTCTGGATACACCACTTATAAACAAGAAGCCACTGCATATGATAGTGAAGAATTCCCGCTTTATTTCATTGCAGATCGTGCCACCTCTTGTTCTGCTCAATATGTGGGATGTGATGGATTTACGAACTTAGACTCCATTGCTCAAGGAGGGGAAGGCTCAGAGTATTATTCCTATTTGCGTCCTTGTTTAACCGATGGCATGGCAGACGGAAGTAGTACAAAGACTTCTTCTACATTCTTTACTTGGGAAGGATCAGATACTGAAGGCTATCAACTCATGACATGGCAACTTCTTGAATCTAATGCAAATAGTTCTGCAAGTATTACGTATGAGCAAGATGAAGATGATGACGGAACGTATGATGTCAGTTCTGATGATTATGCGGTCTACGCACCTTGCACACAATGGCAAGTGACTTCAGAAGATACTATTGTTTGTAATGATTCCTCCGCTCATTTAGGAGAATTGGAAATAGATGATACCTGTAATGAACATAATGATATTTTTGATAATCCAGATTGCCGAGAGTTTTATGACACGCAAGGGAATGTCCACTATCGCCTTTGGAGCGAGACCATTTCCGTTGATAATGAATGTCATCCTTATCGTAAAAATGTTTCTGAGGAGCAAGATTGTGAAGATTCTGGCGGATATTGGGCAAGTGCTGGAGTTTGTCGTTATTTTGGCTTAATAAATGAAAGCCTTGAATGTCCTGCAAGTTCTGATGGATGTCGTGAATATACGGGTGGAGCAGGACGCAATGCCACCACGGTTTTTTCTGATACGTTTGAAGATGGAGATGTGGTTGGATATCTCGTTAGTAATGCTTCTATCACTTTAAGCAATGAATCCGTTGCCACAGACGGACATTCTCTTGGAGCTACCATGACAGGAGCAAGTAGTTCAGGAATTGTAGAAACCACGCAAGCCTATTTAGATTCAACAAACACTTCTGTTGTTTTTGACGGAGATGACACAGCTGTGACCTGTACGGCTTTAGGTCATACCCTTGCAGATGATGAATGCCAAATTGATGCGGATAGTGATGGAGCCATTGATTGCACGATTGAAGAAGGGGATAACAGTTGTGGAACATTAGACGATCAACTTGTTGTAGGAAAAACGTATGTTTTGAGTTTTTGGGCAAAAGGAAGTGGAAATATGACGGTTGCGTTTGTGGAAGAAGGTGGAACCGGGGATGAGCATGATTTTGTTAGCCCAACAACAAGCGTACTTGAAAGCATTTCTTTAAGTGGAAGCTGGCAGCTCTATGAGCTTGGTCCACTTGATACAACGAGTTTCGATGCCTTTGATGATACAGCTATTATTGAATGGTCCTCTCCTGCAGGAGAATTATTCTTCCTTGATAATATTCAGCTTAAACAAGTTGAAGAGAACATCACCATTATTAAAGATTCTTGGGTTGTTCCATCCACGTGTGATGCCACATCTGAAGGAACGCTTTCTGATCAATACTATCTTGGTTGTGAAGAATATGCTGATGATCTTGGAGAAACAGTTTATCTGTATCAATTTACTCGTCTTTGTTCTGAAGATGCTGTGGGATGTAAGGCATTCTATGATACACAAAACACAGATACCGCCTTGGCAAATGTGTACAATGCGCGCTGTCTTGCACATGCAACCGACGATCCAACAACCCCTTCTGCGGTTGGAGGGGTCACAACTTGTGAAGTGGATGGAATGGAATATTGCACGATTTTAACAGGTCAAACCTATTGTCTTTTCGATCTTGAACAAGCGCTTCCTGTGGAATTGCCAAGCGATTCAAACTTTAGTGTGGTGCTTGGTCCTGAAGTTGTTGTGGTTCCAAATGATCTTCCGGTTTATCTTATTGATAACGAAGGAACAACATGCAGTGCAGATTTGAAAGGTTGTCAGGAATTTGGAAATCCAACCTTTTCACAAGATCACTCAGAAGTGACAGAGTTTGAGTCTGTCTATTTTATCAATCTTCCTGATCAATATGAGGACATTCTTTGTGATCACGATGCTCTATTCTGTGAAGAATGGACGAGTACTCAGGATGGAAACTTTTATTTCAAAGATCCAGAAGATCAAACCTGTTCTTATGAAACCGGTGTCACATTGAACAATGTGAAGTATTTTGGTTGGTTTAGAAAAGACACGGATGAGCCTTGTTATTGGACAGATGTGAATGGAAATGGAACGTTTGAAGCTGGAACAGATACTTCTGATTATGTTATTTCTGGAGAGGAAATGGGTATTTGGCGTAATGGTGACACAGCTTTTGATGGATGGGTAGGAGCTTGTAGCCAAGCCTATGATCTTTGTAGCGAGTTTATTGATCCAACTGATATTGCCGCAGGAATCTATGAAGATGGCATGTCTTACTATTATGTCAACAATGATTTATTAAGTGAGGATACCTTACTTGATTCCCAGCGTTGTGAAGGTCGTGTGAGTCAAAAGGAAGGTTGTGTGCTTTTCAATAACACCACAGAATCAGAACTGAACTACAATGCTTCCGCCAGTTATATTGCCTCTGTGCATGCAGATTTATTGTTTGGAGATGAGGCGAACTCTTTTGAAGATCCTATCAATTGTGATTTAAGTGGAGGGGGATTGATTACGACTCCAGAAGGGGAGGTGGTTGATTTGTGTAATCAACGCTGTCTTTATAATTTCAACCAAGGTACAACGGATTACATTTTGTCTCCCATGGCAGAGGATGCTTCTTACTATCCTCATTACGGATTTACGCAATATAAAGCATTTTTTGAACGCTCTTGCTATCAAGATAGCGATTGTCCTGCCATTGAAACTTCTCAAGGGGAATTGCTTTCTGGAACCTGTGAAGAGGCGGTTTATCAAGGAACCATCACTTTTCCTTCACCAACCTATCCTCTTATCAATGACACCAATACAATTTTGAAAGTCAATCGTGATCGTGAATGTGCAGCGTGGCTTTCTTGTTCCAGTTCCATGACAAGTTGGAGCGATCAAAATGGTCTTTATCAGACTATTTGTGATGAAGTTTCTTTGTGTTCAGAATTTTCAACAACTGGAGATTCCACGATTTGTACGAATTATTTAGACACAAATCCAGATGTGTTGACCGCAGCACTCTATGCTTCTCGTGATGTCAGCTGGCAAGGATGGGAATATTCTGGGTACGCCATTCCACAACAATTACCTATTGAACATTATGAACAAAACAACATTGCCTTTGGGAAATACTGTTTAGATTCAGAAGGAATCACCATTCTTATTGACGATGATGGGATTGATAGCCCTGTCTCTTGTGAAAGCACTGATGACTGTTTAGATCTTTGGACAACAGAAGACGCGCTTGTGAATGGTTCTTGTGTTTCTGTGGATGCGGATTATCGTCTTTCTTATTCTGCAGGCTCTTGCGACACAGAAACTGTTGGAGAAGGAGGAACCTGTTATGTTGGTTTTTGTGAAAATAGTGGAGAGGCTTGTGTAGATTCAGATGGATGTGCTACGGGTGAGGATTGTGTCGTTGGTTACTGTCAGGTGATTTCTGCCGTAGATTGTACAAAAGATGCTGATTGTTCTGGTACGACTCTTGTTTGTGATCCTTTCCAAGGAGTGTGTGTAGATCAACTTACTCCTAATACTAATACCTGTGTGACACAAGCTGATTGTGCTTCAAGCGCAACCTGTACTCTTTCAAGCAATGCTTTTATTGGTTCTTGTTATAATGATGCCTGTTTAACAGATATTCGCGATACAGATGATAATGGTCAGCCAGATCCATTAGAGGTAGAAGACGCACGTGCAAGCGAGTGTCGTGGGTATCCAGAAGCAGAATCTCCATTTCCAGCCACAAAGTTGGTGCAATACTGGCAATACTATTTAGGGTCTGGATTTGATACAGCAACAGAAGTTCAAGGGGCAGGTGATCAGCCTTATACATTGGCGTATGGATTTCAAAATGTAAAAACCTGCGCGCCAGTTGAAGAAGAAGGCGTCTATTCTTCCACAGACGAATGTCTCTGTAACTATCAAAAAGCAGAATATGGAGATGGGGCTGGATTCCGTTATTATCCAATCGATTACACGGGTGATATGCTCGAAGGTGTTTGTGTGGGGGGAGCTTTTGCAGGAAGAGCTTGTGAAACAGATTCTGAATGTTCCTCTGATGGCTCTTATTCTGGCGGAACCTGTATGATACAGACGCGTTTAGATTCTGTGTATGGATGGAATGGGTATTGTTTAGAAAAAGATACCTCTATTCAGCTTTACAACAGTCCCGCAGAGGAAGATCAAGCCTGTTTAACATGGCTTCCTGTGGATCAACTCGAAGGATCAACTGATTTGTACGGCAAGTATACCGAGGCAGGATATGATGGTGGGGAAACGTATTTCTGCGCAGAAACCGATGGATATTATGATATTGGTGTGTCTTCTATGGCTTGCGCGGAGTTTGTCGGAGCCGGATGTAACACTTTTTCTAGTGGTTTGGACTGGAATGAATTTACTGAAGCAATGGTTACTGACCACTCGTCTGAACATCAGTGTATTGGAAATGTTTATTGTCCAGAAGGATTTTTTGCCGTCATGACTGGGTGTCGTGATTATGGTTATACACCTTCAGATATAGCTGCGCCGACTGAGGAAGATGAATATTGTGATAAAGATTATGGCGGTGGAGAAGATAGTGATACAGATTGTGCCTTTTTCTGTGTTCCAGAAAATTCTTATACGGAAGAAGCTGATTATTGTGATCCTCCTGGAGAAGGAATAGGGACTCCAA
>MGEY01000005.1:0-2388 GCA_001791615.1 Candidatus Uhrbacteria bacterium RIFOXYA2_FULL_40_9 | reverse complement strand
AGCTGGAAAAGATGTCTATACTCCTCCTGATGACTATGAGAGTTATTATGTTGCGGGTGTATATCGTTCTGTATTTCCAGACCCTGATCTTGAACGACCTGAATTTGATCTTTACATGATCCATCCTGATTATTTCGAAGAAGCCTATGCTTATTATGAAGGCTGTACGGCAAAAGGAATCTCTTATGACGTTGTAAGAAGTGACTATATCACTCCTTGGGCGGGATTTAGCGAAATGGTTGATGATTTACCAAACCCCGCAGATCTTGGTGAGTATGGGTATTACAATTTGCAATTTAATTTCAATTCTTATGGTGCATGTGAAGTTCTTCAAAGCGTGTCAGGATCAGAACCAGGGGACAATACGGCTTGGACAGATAGGGTCTGGCAATATGCGAACTATTTGATCGATACCACAGAAGCAAATTTACAACTTGCGTATAGTGCCATTCCAGGATTTTTTGGAAAGTCAGCAGAGTATTCCGTGTTTAATGAAGACGATGCTTATCCAATGGAAATGCTTATGTGTAAAGACACAGGGACATCAGATTTAGGAACATTTTCCGCAGAGATTCCTTCTGCCGATGGTTCTTGTGTAAGCGCAACAGCTTCGCTTTCGGATGATTATTATGGTAGAGCCTATCAAGACTTTTATTTAGATGAATATGGTCAGCCAGGAACACATTCTAGCGGTTCAACTTCTGAAGAAAAAATTCAACAACTTTTTGCTAAAGCTATTGGAGGAAGATATGCGTTTAGTTCATCAGAGGGAGCAGAAAGTTTAGGAGCCTATAGTATTTTTGATAGGAGTACCACATTTTATTGGGACATTACGGCAACAGGTGATGCAAATAAGGCTCCGAGTGCGCCGATTGTACGATCTGTGGAAAATTGCCAAGGTTCCCGTTGTGAAGAAGGAGAGGATGGCACTTTTTCCGTGAATGATCAGAGTAGTGGAGATATCTCCACAGGAAATGGACAATTACACGCAAGCGTACGCTTCTTTGTGGAAGCAGATGCTGATCAAATGCCTATTAAGAACATAATCGTGGATTGGGGAGATGAGGATGATGCGCTTGGCGCAAGTGATTGGCCTTCAAGTAGTCGTTCTGGTTCTACTTCAAGCGATAATTTTTACAAGAATCATCGTGGACTTTCGAGCTTTACGGACGGGCTTGAGTATTGTACAAGTAATGCGAGTCAAGCAGATGATTGGGGTGAATACACAAGCGCTTGTGACACCAGTTATCTCAACTTCACGAACGATTATGTGTGCAACACCTCTATTCTTTCAAACCTGGAGGCTCTTGGCAGAACGTGTTTAAGAGACGCAGATGGTAAACTCAACATGTCACCGTGTATTGAAGATGGTGCTTGTGTGTTCCAGCCTCGTGTACTTGTAAAGGATAATTGGGGTTGGTGTACGGGAGAGTGCGATGGGGAGTATGGATGCTATGATGGGTATGATTCAACGGGAGTGAATGAATGTGATTGGGATGAATGTCCGGGAGGTCGTTGTCAGTCTCCGACAGCTGACCCATGGATTTATTATGATGGAACGATCAGTATAGAACCGTAATATTTATCAACCAAAAACAGATGGTTATGCGCCATCTGTTTTTGGTTGATAAAAACGATCATTTCTCCATCGATAGGGATTATCAAGAATGTATTGTTTAATGCGCAATAAATCATTTTCATTTCGAATGACATGATCATAATAACGATATTGCCACAAGTGATTTTCGTATGGTTGCCATTGATTTTTTTTTACATAATTACCATAGGTATTTACAACAATAGATTTAAACCAACCCACAATATCTCCCAAAGCAGGACGTAGGGCCGGCCCCCTGTGGCCGGCCGGCACCATGTCGTATTGCGGTACCGGCACCACGTCGTATTGCGATGCCGATGTAATGGCGCATTGCGGTACCGGTACCACGTTGCATTGCGGTACCGGCAACCCACAGGGGGGTTGCTCTACGTTTTTGATGTGAATGATTCCGTGAATATGATTTGGCATGATAATAAACGAATCCAAATCAATATTTGGAAATGTTTTTGGTATTTCATTCCACCAATGTTGTGTCATACGACCGACATCATTCAAAATTATTTTTTGTCCAAGGACATTTCCAAACAAATGTTTCCAATTATGAACACATAATGTAACGAAATAAGATCCATAATTAGAATAATTCCAATAGGGTAATCGTAAAGGTTTTCTTTTAATATATGATATCAACATAAAACCCCGTTCATGAATGAATGGGGTTTGTCTCTATTTAATACACCAATTTTTTGTGTAATTGTCAACGTAGCGTTCTCTTTCATGTCAAATGCGACATAGCGAATTCATTAGGTGTTTTCATGTTTAATGAAAGG
>MGEY01000004.1:4974-21316 GCA_001791615.1 Candidatus Uhrbacteria bacterium RIFOXYA2_FULL_40_9 | reverse complement strand
CATAAGCAATACAGTGCAAAGCACTCCAATCATCACCACTTGATGGCATACGTGCATAAAACGCTCCAAAGTAAACAAGAGCATTTTGTTCAGCAGAAGCGCTTGCAGAAACTCCGGCTGCTCCGGTTGTTGTTCCTGTTGTCTCTTCCGTTGTACTTCCGTCAATTGCTTCTACGGTTTCCCCTACAACTGTTACGGTGACAGAGTTTAAAGCGCTTGTGGAAATTTTTTCTGTGCCATTGTTAATCAGTTTACAATCACTTGTTAAATTGATTGTTGCTGTTCCAGCAGATAAGGCATGGAACGTAACCGTGGCAAAAGTTCCAGAGCTTGTTACTTGTGAGCCAAACTTGAAAGCCCCATAAGAAAGTTCTCCGGTTGAATTATCGATCTCGTATCCTGGTGAAATGAATGGGAATTGAGACCCAATCTCGAACCATGTCGCTTCAAGCAATGAAGATGAATACGACATGTTGACACGTGCGGTGTCGAGCGACTCCCCATTTGGATTAACCAAAACGGAAATCGTGAACGTGTCCCCGGTTTCTACACTGATCGTTTCAGGCGACAGTGTCATGGTTGCGGTCCCGCTTGCATGTGCATACGGAACAAAACCAAAACTCACGATGGATATCGCAAGCACCAGGAAGAAAACAGCAGTTCTTCGCATAGGTAAAAAATTAAGATTTGAAGATTTATTTTTAAAAGTAATTTCGATTAAAATTATAACATTTTTACATCAATGTGACGAAGGAAAACTGTGTATAAATTTTCTCTAGCTTTTGCAAAAATATCAAAGATGTATAAATATATTTTTTTAAATTTATTTTTGAAGTTCCCAGTCTTGTTTTTTCCAAAAAAAAGAAAAAAATATAAAAGAAAAAAACAAAATAATCGTAAATATTTTTCCACAGATTTTTTATCTGTTTGTCTAGCTTGGTTTAGACAAAAAATAATTACTTAAAATATCCACAAGTACTTTTCCCACTAATTTTTCTTTTTTCTTACAACTTTCTACACAACAAACTTGTCACGATCCACTAGTCCTGAAACAATAGAGAAGACTCATAACTTAATCTCTTATGCAGCATGACACTCCTCCCCGATACGAAAATCTTTTAGAAACATTTTTAGAAAAAATAAAAGATGTTCTCGAACACGAACCTACACTCGCTTTTTGTCAAGATTTTTTACGTGATTATCCACAAGCAGAATTATTTTTAGTTGGTGGTTCTGTGCGTGATTTTTTTCTTCAAAGAAAAAATAAAGATTTTGATTTTATTATTCGAGGGGTTGAAGCAACATCCATCGAAAAATGGTTTAAGGAACGAGGAGATATTAACCTTGTCGGAAGTCATTTTGGTGTATTCAAATTTTCTCCAAATGGATTCCCTGCGAACCAATTTGAAGCGATTGATCTTGCTCTTCCGAGAACAGAACATGCAACTGAAGGAAGCTTGGGAGGATATAAAGATTTTGAAATGCAATCAGATCCTTCTCTCCCAGTCGAAACAGATCTTAGTCGTAGAGATTTCACTATCAATGCCATGGCATTTGATATCCGATCTTCAAAACTTCTTGACCCTTTTCATGGTCAAAAAGATCTTCAACAAAAAATGATTCGAGCTGTTGGCGTACCTTTAGAACGATTTTCTGAGGACATGACTCGTATGCTCCGTGCCATTCGACAAGCCACGCAACTTGGATTTGAAATTGAACCAGAAACCTTTCAAGCCATCCAAACAAAAATGGCAGACATTAATCTCATGAAAGGTGAAAACAAAGAAAAAGGAGGTCAAGAAAAAAAATATGTGGCTGCGCGAGAAGTTATTGCTAAAGAAATGGCCAAAGCTTTAATCCATGATCCTCAAAAGGCTTCTGAACTCTTTTATGCTTCTGGGGCTTTCCGTGAACTCTTTCCAGAAATTCATGATCTCCGTACAGCTCAACCAGAGTACTTTTCTCCTCTTGGTCAATTAAAAAACAAAAATAGTGAAACAATCCTTGCTCTCCTTCTGAGAGAAGTTGATCCAAATTTGGCAGCAAAACGTCTCCGTTCCCATCAGTTTGAAAATGCTCCACCTGGATCCCCTCTTCGTGCAGAAACACGACAGGTCCTTGCTATTCAAAAATTTCTCTTTGATAAAACTTCTCCTCAAACAACTCTCTCACTTCCACCCCATCTTTTTTACAGAACCTTCATGGCAACGTATGGAGCAAATTTTATCAACGCACTCCATGCATTAGGTCAGCATGTCATTGCAAATCAGCTCGATCAAAGACAACAAGACTTTTGCAAAAATTGTGGGGTGGAAAATGTTTCCCAAATGAGAAGTCTTGTCACAGGAAAGGAAGTAATGGAAGCTCTCCATCTCTCCCCTGGTCCAAAGGTTGGGGCTCTGTTGCAACAAGCCTTTGATCTTCAACTCACAGGTCAAGGAAAAACAAAAGAAGAAATTTTAAAAAAATTGTCCTAACAAAAAAATAAATTTCCCAACGTAAAAACAGCAGATGATCTGCTGTTTTTACGTGGTGGGCGGTAGAGGACTCGAACCTCTGACCTCCACAATGTCAATGTGGCGCTCTAACCAGCTGAGCTAACCGCCCTTATTCTGCGAAAAATAATAATGGACATTGGAAAGAAAGTCAACGAAAAAACCCTTCCCCTTCCACTTGAAAACCTTCTTCTTTTTCCTCATCATCTTCCTTATCAAAAACAATCCATGCTTTTGATTTATTTTTTGAAAGAGACAAAATCGCAAACCCTCCCAAAATCACAGCAACAGCACCCAGCATGAATAAACTAAACACTCCTGCAAATCCGCATCCAAAAAAAGCCGTAATGGTTTCTGCTCGTGTTTGCGCAAGGAGATAACACGTTTGAATAGATTCTTCTCCAAGTTTAATTCCAAACAAAGCAGCCCCAACTCCACAAAACAGAGTCCAAACACTAAAAAGACAACTAAAACGAACTTTTCTTACACGTCCTAAACGAAGAATCGCAACAAGAGCAAAAAAAACTCCTCCAAAGATCCAATAGACTAAAAACCAAAGGAACCCAAGAAAACTTGCAAAAGGAATAAGCATTGATGGCAACATAAGCAAAGTTTAATCATCTAAACAATTCCATCTTTACAGAACAAGAAAGGCTGGTGGGCCTGGTTGGACTCGAACCAACGACCACGGAGGTATAAGCTCCGCGCTCTAACCAACTGAGCTACAGGCCCAATAATCACTTCAAGAAATAACAGTCTCTATTATATCATCCTTCTTGTCAATCATCAGATATTTCTGATGATTCTCTTTATTTTATTGCGATTTTGAACAAAACACGCTACTATAAAATCACGATCATCTAAATGACAGACTTTTTCTTATTTTATGCCTTTTCTTTTTCTTGGACTGATCATTCTCTTTATCTTTCTTCTTAAACTCAAAATTGCTGTGAAATCAAATAGTCGCGAAGAAATCGTTGGGCTTTTTTTTATTCTCTTGGCTGGATTGATCCTTACAGTTGTTTTTGGTCTTTTTTATCAAGGAGTCATGAAGCTAAACTAATATGCCTACACAAAAAGTCAAAACAGAACACGCAGGAGAAAGAGTTGATGTTTTTATCAATCGTTTTACTGACACTTCTCGCTCACAAGTTCAAAAAAGTATTAAACAGGGAGAAGTCACGATCAATGATCACACAATAAAACCTCACACTCTTGTACAAGAAGGAGATCTTGTTTTTTTTCCAACCACTCTTCGCATGCAACCACTTGAAAAAAAAGGGCCTCTTCCCTCTCTCACAATTCTTTATGAAGATGATGCGATTCTTGTTATAGAAAAACAAGCAGGAGTGATTGTGCATGAAGTACATATCCTTGATCAAGAACAATCTCTCGCAGATGCGCTTGTTGCCTATTGTCCTGAAATAAAAGAAGTCGGAGATGATCCTTCGCGCCCTGGTATTGTTCATCGCCTTGATCGACAAGTATCTGGGGTCATGGTTATTGCAAAAACATCGGCATCTTTTTCTCATCTCAAACAACAATTCAAAGATCGAACAATCAAAAAAGAATATTTGGCACTTGTATATGGAGAACTTCCAAAAGATCATGATGTCATCACCTTAAAAATTGCTCGCTCAAAAACGCTTGGGCGCATGGTAGCAAGACCCGAAGATCAAGAAGGAAAAGAAGCGATTACCGAATATACGGTTTTGGAACGCTATAAAATTGCCACGTTTGTAAAAATCAACATCCATACAGGGCGCACCCATCAAATTCGTGCCCATTTCAAAGCTGTTGATCATCCGATTGTGGGAGATCCTTTATACAAAAAGAAAATGATGAAAAATATCCATCCCATCAAAATGGATCGCCTCTTCCTTCATGCCCATAAACTCACTATTACCCTCATGGATGGAACACAAAGAACCTTTGAATCCCCTCTTCCTTTATCTTTACAAAACCTTCTTCAAACACTTTCAAAAAACTAATCATAAACCTCTATGATTATTGCACTCACAGGAGTTCCTGGTTCTGGAAAAACAACAATTGCACACCTGCTCTCCGACCGACTTAAACTTCCATATCACAATCTTGGTTTTTTTCGAAGGCAATGCGCAAGCAAACAAGGAATGGATCTGCAAACTTACAATACCGCATTTTATAATGATTTTTCGGAAGACAAAAAAATTGATCATTATCAAAAAAACCTTGGTGAAACCAAAGACGACTTCATTATCGATGGCAGGCTCTCTTGGTACTTTATTCCCAAATCATTCAAAATTTTTCTTGATGTCTCTTTGGAAGAAGCGGCAAAACGCGTCTTGAAAGCAACCACTCATGGAGAAAGAAAAAACGAGCCTCTTTATCAATCACTTGAAGAAGCTAAACAGGCTGTTGAAAACCGCTTAAAAGCAGATCAAAAGCGCTATCTTGATTTTTACAAAATCGATTATCTTGATCATGCCCACTATGATTTGGTGATCGACACCTCAGATAAAACCCCTGAAGAAATTGTAGAACTCATCTTACAAGCGCTCCCAAATACTTGACCTTTTTCTCTCTTTCCGCTATTCTTTTGGCACATTTAAACACATATTTATGAACGCTGATTCGCAAAGAATGCGGTCCTCTAGAATGTGACTAAGAGAATTCATATGTCTGATGAAGAAAAAAAGGACGTTCAGGAAGAGGTGAGTGAAAAACCACAAACTGATTCCCCTACTGCTAAAGAAGCAGAACAAGAACAAAAAGATACTTCCACAGAAATCGAGACAGAATCATCTGATTCTGAAGCGATTGCAGAGAAAGAGATGGAAGAGCCAGCCGAAGAAGAAGCTCCAGAAGCTGCTTACCAGGCAAAGCTCATTGATTTCAAACAACTCAAACCAGGAATGACCGTGCGTGTCCATGAACGCATCAAAGATATTTCTCCAAAAGGAGAAGAGCGAGAACGTATTCAGATCTTTGAAGGAATCATTCTTTGGCTCAAAGGTTCGGGAATTTCTCGCACCATGACGGTGAGAAAAATGAGTAAAGGATTCGGAGTGGAAAAAATCTATCCAATCAATTCCCCTGTGATCGCAAAAATTGAACTGGTAAAAAAAGCTCGTGTTTGTCGTGCCAAACTAGGATACCTCAAAGACCTCAAACATCGATTCAAGAGAAAGTTGAAAGAAACGCGACCTGCATAAACTGTGTAACAAAAAACTCTCCTTCTAGAATGGGAGAGTTTTTATTTTCTTTTTATGACCACTGTCCGTCTTTTAAAATACCACTTTTGTATAAATCAATAACAACAAGAAAGGCAGCAAGAATAGTAGGACCAATAATAAAACCAATGGAACCGAAAATTTGAATACCTCCTAATATAGAAATCAACACGAGAAACATGTGCATGTGTGTTGTTCCTTTTATGAGGTAAGGGGCAACGATGTTATCAGATAAACCCACTACCAAAGCTGCCCAGAGAGCAAGACCAATAGCAGATCCAACATTTCCGATCATAAATAGATAAATGACTGCTGGCACGAGCACAAGAGCTGATCCTACTAAAGGCACGAGAGCCGCAATAATCGTAAATGCACCCCAAATAACCGAACCAGGAACACCAAAAATGGTCATTCCAATTCCTGCAAAAAGACCTTGAATAATAGCAAGAACAAGAATTCCAAACACGACATGACGGATGGTTGATGCAATACGATGGATGATCTTCGCATCCACTTCATTATCAAAAGGACTTAAGGCAAGAATCTCTATATGCAACTTTTTTCGATCTACTAAAAGATAGTACAGTGCAATAAAAAACAAGAAAATATTTAGGAGAAAGCGAGAAGTACTTGAAAACAATCCACCAATATTATCGATAATCCATTGTGCAACATTGAGCCCTACTGTTTGAAGATCAATGGAGAGAATTTGTTCTTGCACGTAAACCGGAAGAAGTTGATAGATCTTGTGGTCTGTCAGATTAAAAGTTGTTAACCATCCTTGTTCTCCTAAAGAAAGTTGAATGAGTTCTGTTGCTTGCTTTGCAATAAGCAAAAGAATAAGGATAAGGGGAATAATAATTACCAAAAACATTCCTAAGGATGTCATGATTGCAGAAAGTTTACGTTGTTTTACAATTTTGAAAAAAAATTGATCCAAAGGAACAAGTGCCACTGCCGCAATCCCTGCTGTTATGATCAAAATCGCGAAGGGTTGAATAATGGACCAAAATAAATACAGCACCACGGCTGCAACGAGAAGAAAAAACCATTTTTCTATGGAAGCTTGTTGTATTGTTTTTTTCATATCCTCCTTATGTATTCTTATTTATAGTATAACAAGAAAAAGAAAGACCTCCTAGAGATTGTTTATTTCTTATCTATTTCTGTTTCCATTTTTCTTCCAATACTCCAAAGTAAATCAAAAATTTGTTTATATGTTTCGACAAGTGTTTTGCTTTGAACTGTCCAAGCAAGTCCCTCATCTTTTGTGGTGAAAAAAGCTACGGTTTCATCCCAAAACATCAATGAACAACGAAAAGTGAGTTCGGGAGAAAGAAACTTTGCCTCACGAAGTTCCCTCTCATGTGTTTTCTTTGAATATTTTTTTATTTCTGTTGCTTGCACGCGTAAGCTCTTCAAGTGTACACCAGCTTTTATGCGCTGACGGGAAAAATGAAATCGCTCTCCGATAATCTCTTGAAAATCTTTTGCAGAAACGATCTCAAAAACATGTTTACTTTTGCAGGCAAGAGCTTCATGAAAAATATCTGTCATGCGATCACGATAATAAATTCGGATCTTTGGACTGATCGCTGTTTCTGTTTTCAGAGCTGTAAGAAAAGGAATAATGGTTGTCACTTCCTGTATCTGACGCTCTATCATTTTTTTGAGCACGGTTGGATCATGGGCCTCATACACGCTTCGCGATTTTTGCTTTGTCATTTCCACAACCCCCCTTTCCCCTAAACGATTCATGATCGATTGGACTGTTGTTGCCGGAAGTTCAACCATGCGTGCGAGCGGAGTCATGGTAACCTTCCCCAATTGCAATAAAGCCAAATAAACCATTTGGTCTTTTTGATTAAACCCCAATCGCGTCAATACCTCTTGAATTTCCAGCCTTTGTAATTTAGTCAATTTTGAATATTCCATAACTACGACCTTTTTCGTTGTAAATATTTCAGATTTCTTAGCTTAAATTAGCAGATTATATCTCATTTGTCAATATGATCACAATTTTTTCTGTCGCTATAACAACCAAACTGGCATGATGGCAGTGTCAGGGAGGGAATAATTCTCCTTGACATCCGTTCCTTACAAAGGAGTCACCCATGCGCATCATCAAGGAAGGTAAGAAGCCTGTTTGGGAAAAGAAATTTGCTTGTACAGGAAAGGGTAATGGTGGAATGGGATGCGGAGCTGTGCTTTCTGTCTCAGTTGAAGATCTCTTCATGACCTACAACATAGATTATAGGGGAGATGTTTATGGAACCTATGTCACCTTCCGTTGCCTCTGTTGTGGAAAGAAGACAGATCTTCCAGACAGTGAAGCGCGTCAACTCATGCGCAATTTCTCTATCCCAGATGATCCCCACTAACACAAAGGAGTCTCTTATGCATCAGCCTTACGCTCACGTTTTCCCAACGGTTGATGGGGCCGTCACAATCGCAGGTCGCGAAATCCTTTTAATCGAACGAGCTAAGCCTCCATTTGAGCAATGCCTTGTTTTGCCAGGTGGACATGTGGATGAAGGAGAACGTTGCGCACAAGCTTGTGCACGCGAACTTCTTGAAGAGATTAATTTGGAAGTGAAGGAAACGGATCTGAAGCTTTTGACTCTCTTGGATGAGACTGGTCGAGATCCTCGTTCTGGTCATACACTTTCCATTGTCTTTACGATTGATCTTCCTGATCGAAACGCGATTGCCCTGTGTAAGCCTGCCACAGATGCCAAACACCTTCATGTACGTCAAATTGATTCTCTCGCTCCTGAGGAAATGGGTTTTGACCACTGGCAAGTTATTGAGCGACTGCGAAAGAAGCTTTCATGAAAATCATTAAGGAGGCTGACTTTTCTTGGAAAGGACCTCAGATCACCTGTTCTCGTTGTGGAGCTGTGTTTGAGATCAATGAAAAAGATTTTTGGTGCAATTGGAAAAATGACTTTTGGGTTGTCTGCCCGACAAAACGATGTAAGCAGGAATGCCCAATTGAACGAGAACAAATTCCTTGGTTTGTCCAAGAACAAGCAAAGCCTGAGAAAGAACTGGAAGATTATCTTCCAAAACCAAGAAAAACATCCTCTCCGTTCTCTGATTCTGATGGATATAAGTGACTCCCCTGCCCGCAGGAAACGCCTGCGGGTTTTTTCTAAATCCCAAAATCCTGATCCTTGTTGCCGTAGCTTAGTCAAAAAAAAGAAAACCTCCCTCAAAAAGGGAGGTTTAAAAAACCAAATCGCAAATTTTGAAACAAACTTTTAAGCACCTTTTTTCAACACAGGTTTCAGATATAATCCTGTCACACTCTCTTTGTTCTTCACAATTTCTTTTGGTGTTCCTTCTGCAATAATCTTTCCCCCTTTAATTCCTCCTTCTGGCCCCATATCAATAACCCAATCCGCCCCTTTAATCACATCCATATTATGCTCGATGATCACCACTGTATTCCCTTTATCAACTAATTGATGAAGTACGCCCAACAGACGTTTGATATCCTCAAAGTGTAATCCGCTCGTTGGCTCATCCAAAATATAGAGCGTACGTCCTGTGGCACGACGAGAAAGTTCTGTGGAAAGTTTTACCCTCTGGGCTTCTCCTCCAGAAAGTGTTGTCGCTGATTGTCCAAGACGAATGTACCCCAATCCCACTTCATGCAAGATGTTTAACTTATCAAAAATTGCGGGTTGATCAGCAAAGAAACGCCTTGCTTCTTCCACAGTCATATTAAGAACATCGGAAATATTTTTATTCTTGTAATGAATCTCTAATACTTCTTGGTTATAGCGTGTCCCATGACAGTCTGAACAATCTACATAGACATCTGGCATGAACTGCATTTCAATACGTCGCATTCCATCTCCAGAACAGGTTTCACAACGTCCTCCGCCTTTCACATTAAAACTAAACTTTCCTGCATCAAAATTACGGAGCTTTGCTTCAGGGGTTATTGCAAACAAATCACGAATCGCGGTAAAAACTCCTGTGTAGGTTGCTGGGTTAGATCGTGGAGTACGTCCAATAGGAGATTGATCCACGGCAACGACTTTATCAATGTGTTCAATTCCTTTAATTGCTTTACATTCCCCAGGATAGACTTTGGCACGATAAAACTTTCGAGAGAGATATTTTCCAAGAATATCTAAAATCAAGGTTGATTTTCCTGACCCAGAAACACCGGTCACACAAACAAGCATCCCGAGAGGAATCTCTACATCAATGTTTTTCAAATTGAATTCATTTGCTCCTTCAATCACAATCTTCTTTCCCGTACCTTTGCGGTAAGCTCTTGGAAGAGGAATTTCCTTTCTTCCTGAAAGGTATTGTCCTGTCAAAGAGTCTTTATTTTTTTTGATTTCCTCTGCAGTTCCTGCTGCCACCACTTCTCCTCCATACTCCCCTGCTCCAGGACCAATATCAAACACATAATCTGCGGCTTGCATCATAGCTTCATCGTGCTCCACTACGATCACAGAGTTTCCATGAGATTGTAAAAGTCGAATGGTTTCAATCAATCGATCATTATCGCGTGGATGTAATCCAATCGAAGGTTCATCTAAAATATATATGACTCCAGAAAGCCCTGATCCAAGCTGAGAGGCCAAACGGACACGCTGAGCTTCTCCCCCAGAAAGAGTCATAGCAGATCGATCAAGAGTAAGATATCCAAGCCCCACATCAAGAAGATGACCAAGTCGCGCAATCACTTCTTTTGCCACACGTTCCGCCACTAATTGTTCGTCTTTGCTCAATCCTGCTTTTAATGTAGAAATTCCTTTTTTCTCCACAGAAGTTTTTGCTTTTCCGGACTTCTTTCCTTTTTCTTCTGGCATAAGCTCTTGAAAAAACGCAAACACATCCTCAATCGGCATATTCACTAAATCGGAAATGGATCGATTCGCAATGGTAATCGCAAGTACTTCTGGTCGCAATCGCTTTGATTCACAAGAAGGGCATGTCATTTTGCGCATGTATACTTCCAATTCATGACGGACATATTCAGAATCTGTCTCACGATATTTTTGTTCAAGTTGTGCAAGAATTCCTGGGAACGTCACTTTCTTTCCTTCAAAAGTGTATTCCTCTTCTCCAGTTCCATACAAAATCTGTTGAAGTTTTGCTTTGGTAATTTTTTCAACAGGAGTGTGAAGAGAAAATTTTTGTTTCTTTCCAACCACTTCCAAGAGGCGCAAATAACTTGTTTGATTTCCTGCAATCCGTGACCAAGGACGCACGGCTCCTTCTGCAAGAGTGAGCCGTTTGTTTGGAATCACAAGTTCTGGTTCTAAAACAAGCTTGACTCCAAGCCCTGTACATTCTCTACAAGCTCCATAAGGAGAATTAAAAGAAAATAAACGTGGCTCTGGTTTAGGGAGATTCAAATCACACTTTCCACAACGGAAACTTTGAGAAAAAAGGGATTCATCCCCAGTGTTATCATTCACGACAAGCAAAAGACCATTTCCATAATCAAGTGCTTTACGAACTAATTCCTTAATGTGTCCTGTTTGATAGTGAACAGAGGGATCGAGTTGAGCTATCAACACGTCAACATCATGCAACTTCTTTTTATCTTTTCGCATGGCAATACCTTCCTCCACATCCATAAGAAAACCATCAAATCGTACGCGTGTAAAACCTGTATTCAAGGCGGCTACAAGCACTTGTTTGTGTTCTCCTTTTTGTTGATGAATAACCGGAGCAAATAATTGAATGGTGTCATCTCCTCCGATAAGTTTCTCTACTTCAACGACAATCTGTTCAAGAGTTTGTTCTTGAACAGGATCCCCACAGTTCGGACAGTGAGAGCGTCCAGCACGAGCAAATAAAATACGGAGAAAATCATAAATCTCCGTGACGGTTCCGACTGTGGAACGTGGATTGTGAGAGGAAGATTTTTGATCAATCGCAATCGTTGGAGAAAGACCAAGAATCTCATCAACATCTGGTTTATCTTGCAACTCAAGGAATTGGCGCGCATAACTAGAAAGTGATTCCATGTAACGTCGCTGCCCTTCTGCATAAATCGTATCAAAGGCCAAAGAAGATTTTCCTGAACCTGAAAGACCAGTGATCACGACTAATTTGTTCTTGGGAATGTCCACGTTAATATTTTTCAAATTGTGAACACGTGCCCCACGCACTTGAATAAATTCTGCCATAAAGAAAAGAGAAGGATAAAAGAGAGCAGAGACAAGAGTGTCCCACAGGGTACCAGATGTTTTCCTCTCTGGCAAGAGACATAGGACGCGATCAAAAAAACCAGGTGTTTTCTCACCTGATTTTTTGTTTTCATTTAAGCACCTGGAAGAGGTTGAGCCGCATCTATTTCTTCTGAAAGATCAATGGCAGCTTGCGATTCATAACAACGGTTTGACGATTGAGAATAAACACAATTTGGAACACCTTCTTTTACTGCTGCTCCACAAGGATCATTCGAGCAAATATATTCCATGTTGACGGTTCCAGCGAGCCAACCTGAACCAACATCATTAAGCTCATTATCTGTTTCACCTGTATACACTTCCACATCTCCACCATTGTAGGCAGAGCAAGAAGTTATTTTTGTACAATCTAAACTGAGTCCTGCACACGTTCCTTTATAAATATCAGCAACATTAGAAACTAAAACACCTCCAACCATTGCGGCTCCCACAGGAGGAAAAACCGTAGCAGCAAGTGCTGCCCCTGCAGTAATAGCTGTACCTCCTGCCACTTCCAAATTACTTAACACAAGCCCAGGGTCTTGCGTATAAAAACAGTAATTTTTTGTCACAAGATCCCCGTTTCCATCAAAAACATCTGGAGTGGTTAAATTACTACATGTAGCCGCGGATGGAGAAACACCTGTGTCAGCAATATTTTCTGGAATAATATCTTTACAAGAAAGACATTTTGCTTGAGCCCCTCTTCCAAAACATCTTGTTCCTTCTTCCTCACAATATTCAAACTGACACGTCGTTCCTTCCAAAGCGGGTTGTCCATCTGAATCTTTTACAACTTCTGTAATCGCTCCACAGACTAATCCTCCTGCAGGAGGATTTCCAAGCGTATAAGATTTTCCAACAAAAGGAGAATCTGAAAAAGCTCCATTTACTTTAAGATAGTCTTTTCCATCATGAAGTGTTCCTTTTAAGTATTCACAACTTCCCTCTCCCACTAGATCAACCGATTGAATGAGAGGGAGCCGTGGCATGGCTAAACGAATCAAATAAGGATTCACTGTTTGAAGTAGAAAGGCAACACATGACAACAAAATCAACCCTGTCACAGCTTTTTTTATTCCTTCTATAGAATTCTTTGCTTCTGCAACTCCTGCAGAAAGAACATATTTTGCTCCATTGAACATGATCAAAATAATCACAATAAATCCCATACTCCCTAAAAGCCATGTATAAACAAGTTGAATATACTCTCCAAGATCTTTTACTGTTTTGACCCCCCCAATGGAAACAGAAAGTTCTGTATCTTTCCAATTTGGAGAATCTGGATCAGGATAACAAAAAAAACTTCCTTGAAGACATTGTGGCGGTTGATACGCTGTATCTAATTTTCCATCATATTTTTGACAGATATTTTCAGATGCAAAACACCAAGGATCCCGAGAAGGATATTCATCCGGACCAGAAGCACACACAAGCATTTGTCCATTTTTCTCTGTGGGACATTTCTCCATGCACTGTTGCGCATTCGTGGCACTTGAAAGAGTTTGTGCCCCGTTGGTTGTCGCACAAAAACAGGTACAACTTTCTGTTGCTCGTGCAGGACTCACCAAAACAAAAAACGTGCTTATGACAAAAGGAATAAACACGAGAAGGGACCATTTTTTATTTGATGTGCAATAATATTTCATACATTAAAAAGATGCGATAAACATCTTCTTAATTTCCTTCTTCTTCCCCAAGAGCATTCTTGATCAAAAGAAGCAACACGCTCTGAGGGATTGCTCCAGCAATACGATTTCCATTAATGAAAAAAGTTGGAGTACCACGTACACCTGCTTGTGCACCATCTTGATAATCCTCAAGCACTTCATCTGCGAACTCCCCGCTTTCTAGACAAGTACGAAAAGCCTCCGTATCTAAATTCACTTTGGTAGCATAGGCCACTAATTGTTCTTCTGAAAGATCTGATTGATTTTGATACAATTGATCATGATATTCCCAAAACTTTCCTTGTGCATTTGCGCACTCCCCTGCTTCTGCAGCTTTTTGTGCAATTGGATGAAGATCCGTCATGGGAAAATCTCGATACACAAAGCGAATACGATCTTGATACTCTTGCATAAGCGCGCGCACGATGTAACTCTCCCCTTGAGAATACACGCACCCAAAATCAGCAAACTCAACAATAACAACCGAGGCATCTTCTGGACCAAAAGAAGGATCATCAGAAGTTGCTACATCAAACAAGCCTTGCGGAATCGTCACATTCTCAAGATTGCGAGAAAAAGTTTGATATTCAGAAAAAGATTCTTGAATCGCTTGAATATCTCCATCAGAAATAAGAGAAAGATAATAGACCACGCGATAGGAGAAGTAACCCAAGAATAGCAAAACAAGAATCGTGAGAATGATTCCGAGTCGTCCGCGTTTTCGATGCTCTTGCGAAGAATCTGACGCACTATTTTTTTGAGAAGCAGTTTGTGAATCCATAAAAAATGGTCACCTTAATAAAAAAAGTATATCATAAGAAAGAACAATCAGCTTGTTTCGTGTGTATAAAAAGAAAAGAAAATAAAAAAGGATGAACAACTCGAACACATGAAATTGGATTGACAAAATCACTTCCTTTTGCTATTGTTTTCGTCACTTATTCTTCAGAAACGATATGATTGATTCGATTCTCAACATTGCTCAAATTATTCTTGCTTGTCTGCTTATCGTTGCTATTTTGTTACAAGCACGCGGTTCAGGACTTGGTGCTGCCTTTGGTGGTGGTGGAAGTGTCTACCGCACCAAACGCGGAATGGAAAAACATCTCTTCCAAGCCACCATTGTTGTGGCTATCCTCTTCTTCTGTGTCTCTTTGGCAAACGCCCTCTTCTAATCTTCATTTGTGCCTGATGATCCCAAAACGTCATCACCTCGTTTAGCCTCTCAACCGTCAACTCAGACGCCAAAAGAATTGACCAAGCGTCATGTCTTAGCGGTTTCTGCAAAACGTTTTTTCCCTTCTTGGAAGCAATGGAAACAACTTCCAACTATTTTAAACGTTCGTGAACGCTCAATTTTGTTTTCTTCTTTAGGAATTATTCTTCTTGGAATCCTCATCTTGAGTGGTTGGTATGTTTTCACTCATCGAGTTGAAATTCCTACACAAGGAGGAGAATACACTGAAGCCCTTATTGGAGAACCGCAATTCATCAATCCTCTTTATGCTTCCGCAAGTGATGTTGATTCTGATCTGACAAGTCTTATTTATTCTGGTTTATTTCGATGGGATCCTGAAGAAGGACTTGTGAATGATCTTGCCACAAATCTCTTTCTTTCTGAAGATGGATTAACCTACACCGTACAAATTCGAAATGACGCCAAATTCCAAAATGGGGAAGAGGTGCGTGCTCGAGATGTTTTGTTCACGATCAACGCCATTCAAAACACGAACTACCGCAGTCCGCTTGCAGTGAGTTTTTATGGAGTCACGGTTTCTCAAATCGATGATAAGACTGTTTCTTTTCAACTCGAAGAACCTTTTGCTCCTTTTCTTTCAACCCTCACTGTCGGAATCTTACCTGCAAGTGTGTGGGGCACTATCTCTCCTCGCAATGCACAACTCGCTTCTTCAAACCTTGAACCGATTGGAAGTGGACCCTATCGATTTGCAGAGTTTTCAAAAGATAAAAATGGTTCCATCCGTTCCTATACACTTGAACGAAACGATTCTTATTATGGACAACAACCTTATATTGATTGTTTAATCTTCAAGTTTTATCCGGATGCAGATTCTGCCCTTCAAGCTTTAGAAAATAAAAATGTGGAAGGATTGAATTATGTTTCCTTTGATCAAAAGGAAGAAGTAGAAAAAAATCGTTCCATTACACTTTATCAACCTACGATTCCACGAGAAATTGTTCTCTTTTTCAATGAAGAAACACACAGTGCCTTAAAAAAGACAGAGGTTCGGCATGCACTGAGTTTAGTGATTGAAAAACAAGCAATCCTTGAACAAGCCGCAAAAGGAAATGGTGTTGTGATCCAAGCCCCTATTCTTCCCGGAATGCTTGGATATGATGAAAGTTTTATTGGAGAAACTTCTTCTCTAGAACAAGCCGGAGAGCTCTTAGATGATGCAGGATATCATTATGATGACACAGGAAGTTATCGTATTGATCCTGATATTGTGTTAGAGGAAGAGGAAGAGATTGTAACAATAGAAGAAGGAGCAGATACACAAGAAGAAGAGTCTGAAGAAATGATTGTTGAAACAACCGAGGAAAAGCCAAAAAAAATGAGCGAATACAAAGACGTGTTGCACTTTACTCTTGTCACAGTTCAAAGCTCTGAATACATCAATGTAGCTCAGATGCTTGTCGAACAATTCGCACAAATTGGCGTAGTGATTGATATTGAGGTTGTGCCTTCAGAAAATCTTTATGCTTCTGTGATTGATCCAAGAAATTATGAATTGCTT
>MGEY01000004.1:0-4919 GCA_001791615.1 Candidatus Uhrbacteria bacterium RIFOXYA2_FULL_40_9 | reverse complement strand
CGCGCTACTTCCTATAAAAAATTCCAAGAAACTTTAATGGCCGACTATCCAGCGGTCTTCTTATACCAATCTCTTTACTCTTATGCACTCCCCACGAAAATTCAAGGAGTTGTCATTGAGAATATTGCTGCCCCGGAATATCGTTTTGCGAATATCTCAGACTGGTATATAAAGACCAAAAAAGTTTTGCAATAAACGCATGCGGGCGTGGTGGAATTGGTAGACACGCTAGCTTCAGGTGCTAGTGCTTTCACAAGTGTGTGGGTTCGAGTCCCACCGTCCGCACCAACTATTTTACCCAAAAACCCTTGACTCTTTCGCTTTTTTCTAGTATTCTTCATCCTTGTATTCACTTGATTTTTGGTTCAGATCACGATTTTGATCGCGCACTGTTCAAAGATCACGTGCGTAGAACTGTTGTTCTACGAGAGGAAGAGAGAACTATTCATGTTAACTCATTTATTTATTTTATTCTGGATGTTTTTGTGATGAACAAATTTATCCAGAAACAATCTTCTTTTGTTTTATGACAGAAAAACAGACCGAGAAGCAGTACCCAAAATCTCGGGGACCCTCTCGCAAACCCAAAGCCCCTCATGGCTTTGAAAAAAATCGTGGACGAATTTTTCGTTCCGAAAAAAAGAAAAGCAACAAACTTTCTCATTCCCCTTCCTCCCAACAAGATAAACTGCGCATAATCGTCCTTGGTGGCTGTGAAGAAGTAGGACGTAATTGTACTCTTTTTGAATATAAAAATGACATCATCTTCGTGGATATGGGGCTTCAATTTCCTGAAGAAGATATGCCGGGAATTGATTACATCATTCCAGACATGACCTATGTCAAAAATAAGAAAAAAAATATCCGCGGAGTTGTAATCACTCATGGACACTATGACCATATTGGAGGAATCCCTCATACGGTTCCAGAAATTGGGAATCCTCCGGTATATGCACTCCCCATGGCTGCAGGGATTATTAAAAAACGTCAGACGGATTTTCAAACCTCACAAATTAATCTTAAGACTGTCAAAACAGATGACACTCTTCAGCTTGGGGTGTTCAAAGTCTCTTTTGTTCACATCAATCACAATATTCCTGATTCTGTGGCTGTAGTGATTGATACTCCTGTGGGAAAAATTGTGCATACAGGTGACTGGAAATTTGATTTTCATCCTTCTGGAGAAAAAATGCCAGATTTTCATAAACTGGCAGAACTTGGAAAAAATGGAGTGTTATGTTTGATGGGAGATTCCACAAATGCAAACAAGCCAGGACATCAAACCTCTGAGTATGTCATTGGACAAGAACTTGAGGGAATTATTGAAAAAGCTCCTGGACGTGTGATCATCGGAACTTTTGCTTCTCTTGTTTCCCGTGTTAAACAAATCATTGAAATCTCAGAAAAGCTTGGAAAAAAAGTTGCTCTTGATGGTTACTCCATGAAAACAAACGTAGAAATTGCAAAACAGCTTGGCTTTATCAAATGCCATAACAGCACGCTCATTAAACCAGAACAAGTTGATGCCTTCCCAGAAGATAAAGTTGTTATTTGTTGTACAGGTGCACAAGGAGAAAAAAATGCTGCTTTGAACCGCATTGCCAATAATGAACACCGCTCTTTGCGGATTCACAAAGAGGATACGGTAATTTTTTCTAGCTCTATTGTTCCAGGAAATGAACAATCCGTGCAACGACTTAAAGATACTTTGTATCGCAAAGGAGCAAATGTTGTGCACTATCAAATGATGGATGTGCATGCAGGAGGTCATGCCATGAAAGAAGATGTAAAGTTAATGCTTGCTCTTGTTCAACCAAAATACTATGTTCCTATTGAAGGAAACCACTCTCTTCTTCGTGAAAATGCCAAAGTGGCTTACGAAATGGGATGGAAAGAAGAATTTGTCCCCATTCCCGACAATGGCCAAGTGCTTCTTTGTAGCAAAGACAAGGTTGAAAAAACAGAAGAAAAAGTCCCTTCAAATTATGTGTTTGTAGATGGACTCGGAGTCGGAGATATTTCTCAAATTGTCCTGCGCGACCGACAAGTATTAGCTGAAGACGGCATGGTGGTCGTGATTGTGCAGATTGATCGAAAAACCGGAAAACTTGTTGGCTCACCAGATATTATTAGCCGAGGATTTATCTTTATGAAAGAAAATCGAGAACTGATTGAAATGACAAGAACAAAAGTTAAGAAAGCGATTGTTGATAAAGATCCAAAATCTTCCGCAGATAATAATTTCATCCGTAATCAATTACGAAGTGAAATTGGCAAATTCTTGTTCAAACGAACAGAACGACGCCCTATGATTCTTCCTGTCGTAATCGAGGTTTAAAGGAATCAGCCAGAAATGGCTGTTTTCTTTTTTTCTACAGCTTGTTATGATAAAGACCTATGTCACGAGTGCTTACAGCCCTGCAACCAACAGGCAATCTCCATATTGGAAATTATTTTGGTGCTATTGATCCTCTGCTTGAACTTCAAGAGCAAGGAAATGAAAACTATCTTTTTATTGTTGACTATCACGCAATAACCATTCCAAAGGATCCCGCACAACTGCGCAAAAATATCATTTATGCCACAGCAGTTTATTTAGCAGCTGGGATTGATATCAACAAAACAACACTGTTCCAACAATCTCGCGTTCCTCAACACACAGAACTTGCGTGGATTCTGAACTGTCTTACGTACATGGGTGAACTCGAACGTATGACTCAATTCAAAGACAAATCACGCAATAAAGGAGAAACGGTTTCTGTTGGACTCTTTGCTTACCCAGTCCTTATGGCTGCAGATATTCTTCTTTACAATACGGATTTTGTCCCTGTTGGAGAAGATCAAGTGCAACATGTTGAACTCGCTCGTGATATTGCCAAGCGTTTTAATAATCGTTTTGGGGAAACTTTCGTGGTGCCAGAACCTCGTATTCGAACAAGTGGTGCGCGTATTATGGGGCTTGATGATCCAACCAAAAAAATGTCCAAATCCGCCGAGTCTCCCAAAAACTATATTTCTCTTCTTGATGATGAAGATGATGTCCGAAAAAAAATTCGCAGTGCAGTCACGGATTCCGAATCCACCATCAGTTTTGATCCTGAACACCGACCTGCTCTTGCAAACCTTTTGACCATTTTTTCTTTGGTCACAAAAAAATCCATACAAGACCTTGCCACGGAATATAAAACAAAAGGGTATGGCACTTTTAAAGGAGATCTTGCAGAAGCTCTAGTTTCCTGGCTCAAACCATTCCAAGAAAAAGTTAATGGCTATTTAAAAAATGAAGAAGAATTGAAACGTGTATTGGACAAAGGAGCAGAACGCGCACTGCTAAAGGCGGAAACCACCATGAAACGAGTGAGAGAAAAAATTGGTATTGTTCTTTAAAACAGGGGCTTGTGAGGCTGTCCCAAAACTCAAATTATCAAAATTTGCGTCGCTCATGCTAGTGATAAAAATTTCAAAAAAGTCGATATTTTGGAGTTATGGAACATGCTCTTTAAGGGTGATTTTTTGTCTACTCAATGTCCTCATTGATGTGCGTCCACATGGACTGCACAATAAGAAACTTGGTAGCGTACTCGGGTTCAGTATCATGTTATTAAGAATTTTATAAGGGCTTTTGAGTCCTTATTTTTCTTATTATGCATGAGGTTCCATTTTGTACAGAAATTCAAATACTCACCAATATAGTGTTGATAGGCTTTGCACGTCTTGGGGCTATAATTACGCAAGCGCAGCAAGCGACTTGTGGAGGCAAGTAGATTATCCATATTTTAATCTATCGGGAGTTTGTATAACCAACAAGACGCTGATACTGTTACATCAGGAGTTGAGATAAAAACGAGTTGAAATATTCCTTTTCTTTTCCGGGCTAACGCCCAATTGTTTTAAAAAATTTTCAAATTTCTTTTTCATTAATTATAGAGGGAATATAAGGTGTTTTCTACGCTATCGCTCCGAAAACTATTTTAAAATTATTAAAAATAATACTATAACGTAATCAATGGTCGATGATTAAAACTCTTACAAAAATTAAATAATTAACTTTGTAAGAAATGGTAGCGTTTTTTTACACTTTATGCCATTAACATTATTATGTTAATAATAATGTTAATAAGGCGGTTTGCATAATAGACTTAATTTTTGTTTAATTATAGCTATAAATTCATGCTTATTAATATCATAGTTTTTTTACTACTAAACAAAAACAATTTCAATGTAAGAAAGTGTAAACAACGCTCTTAAATCTAACAATTAACTATGAAAACATTTGTGAAAAAATTCAATAAGTTTTCAGTAATCACATTGGTTGTTGCTTTTGTGTTTACTATTTTTGGATCAATTAGTTTAAATCCAAATGTCGCGTTCGCTGCAACAGCGCCGGCTCTTGGGAACGCAAGCAGCTTTGCAGTTCTGGCCGGTTCAGGTATTACTAGCACTAATCCCCCGCAAGTTATTATTGGAGATGCCGGGTCAAATCCAACTGTGTCAAACGGTTTAACGGGCGCGGAAGTAACCGGAACAAATTACACAGCGGCTAATGCGGCTGTAATTGCGGCCAAAGTTGATTCAGCTATTGCCTATGCTGATGCTTCTGCTCAACCACAGTCGGGCGTTGACATCCCTTCAGAGCTCGCTGCACAAACTCTATCTGCCGGGGTATATCATTCTGCTGCTGGTACGTTTGAGATATCAGGAGCGGGAGTCCTGACGCTCGATGGCGGCGGAGACCCGGATGCGGTTTTTATTTTCAAAGCAGACACCACGCTCATTACCGGTGGAGCCAGTTCAGTTGTTCTTATTAACGGCGCTCAGGCTCGCAATGTCTTTTGGATTGTCGGTACCTCAGCGACTCTCAACAATACCACTTTTGTGGGGACTATCATGGCTGAGGATCACACGTAAATCCTGTGGAG
>MGEY01000003.1 GCA_001791615.1 Candidatus Uhrbacteria bacterium RIFOXYA2_FULL_40_9 | reverse complement strand
AACTATAGCGTCATGTTTTAGTTATACACCACCTTGTTTAGTATAGAGCCGGCAAAAATTGACAAGCGGAAAACGAATTTGTAAGGTATTCCAGCACTCGTTCTTTCAACCACAAGGAGATGCCTTCATGGACCAAACGTATATAACCATTCGCTTCGGAGTAGTTTCTGAAAGAATTTTCCTAGCTTTAATCGCAAAGTGTGATGAACTGGATAAAACAGGACTTACACGAGGAGATGAATGGGTAGGGCTTGTTCGACAATTTTCTCCACGACAGCCACCCAAGCGTTTTCTGAGGGCGTTGGTGGAGAGTCTTGCTGTTCGTTTGGATGGAGATCTCGTTGTCCCAAATCGTGAAATTGTTGGATTAAGCACAAAAACAGGAAAGCAGATTTGGCCTCTTAAGTCTTCTGTGGAATTAACAGATTCTCAGAGCATCTGTGAAACATCCGTTCAAGGTACTGAGTCAGAAGAAATGAATCCCCTCATCCTTTCACAAGATGTTCCTCCTGTTGAGTTGACTCCTGTTTTGTTTGAGATTTATGAAAGATTTGTTGCTTTTGTTCTTGAACAAAAGACACATAGGATTGGTTATGAAGATTTAAGCAAGATGGTATTACCACGCACTGTGGGATCAGCATTGTTTCGTTTGAAAGAAGCTGGTTGTTTGGAAAATCTTCCCGGAGAAAAACCTGTTGATCGTTTGATCGTTCTGCGCCCTTATAGGTTACAAGACGGAGTAGGAGAAGTGATCATCCCACCTCCTTGTCGAAAGACAGATCAGGAGATGATTGTCCAAGATTTGTCACAAATTACTTCTCCAGAACTTGTTGTTGAGTTGATCAGGCGTCTCCATGAAAAAAGAGATCGATTTTTTCAAGAACGTGAAGCAGAACAATCAAAAATTCGTGTTCAGATAGCAAATCTTCAAGCAGAGATCGTTCGTTTACAGGAAGAACAAGTTGAACTGCAAGAGCGTCTCGAAAGATTCGAAAGAGATGAACCCGATTTCTCTTTGATTGATGCAAAAACTGCTCAACTTGAAACATTTTTGAGAGAATTTCTTTCGTAATACCATAAGCATTCCCGCTTGTGGTCTTTTTTTAACAAAAAAGTCCTGAACGTTGTCAGGACTCAGAGTTTTCTTTATTTTTTTTCCATTGAGTGCGAGCTTCAAAAACCTCATGATTCGCACGCTTTCGTGCCTCATCAATACTATGAATGAACATCTCTCGATCAGAGCGTGCAGCTAACCATTTTTTTGCTAGTCTGTCAGAAGCAGCTGTTGCTTTATAAACATGGGCAAATCCCTTTCCTGCCTTTTTTGATGTATATTCAAAGCATGTTTTGCGGAATTCATCATCTGCATCAAATAATTGACGAGCTGCTTCCGCTTGTTCAGGAGTACACAACCCAGAGTATACAAGGATTTTACCAAAAACAGTGTTTCTTCCAAAACCGGTATCGTTCACTTTTCCTCGTGATGATTTACGGTACTCTCGGCACATCAGAACATGAAAGACCAGAATAATCAAACGTTTTGTTTCTTCTAGATTTTTTGGTGGTAACACAGGGATCGAGCTTGTGGTAGTACGAGTCTTCTTTTCTTTTTTCGGTTTTTCTGTTTTTGCCTTTCTCTGTTTTTTAGCTTTTGGAACTTTTTGAACATCCGGTCTGGTGATTCGACCAAGGACTTGATCTTCTTGTGTTGGTACACGTGCGATCGCTTCATCAAGCTGATGACTTCTTTGAGGAGTTTCAAGTTCTGAAAAAATGACCGTGAGAAGTGTTTGAACAGAACAGATTCTGGCTTCGAACAATTCAATTTCTTCTTGAATAGATTGTGAAACAAATACTCCAAGCGTTTCTGCAGCGTGTTGATGTTCCCAAATAGATCGCTGAATAGCTTCTGCAGTAATGATTTGTTCCTGATACTTCTCTTGATAAGTAAGAGAAGCGTTTTCTTGTTCTCTCATTTTGGCTTCACATTCTTCAATATTTTGACAGATCATTTTCATTTCTTCTATCAAAGGAAGACAGGCAACCTGAACGTTGTTTTGAGAACTTGTTTTTGTTTTTGCTCGAGAAAGAGCCAGTTCCAACGAATGTTGTAACATAAACAATTGTGTACAAGCCGTAAGCCAAGATTCTTTCCACACACGATGAGTTTCTTGAATTCCCTCAAGGTCTTGCGCAATTTGACGAATCGCAGAAGGAATTTTTGTCGAATGTTGAGATAAGATATCTTGAATAGATCTTCCAAGACGTTGTCGTAATTCTTCTTCAAAATTCGTTGTCGAAGGAGAAGATTCTGAGAGTACACTATCAACCATTTGCATGGCTCTCACCATTTGTTCGCGACGCTCGACCACAAGATCACACATCATTTCAGGTGGTTTGAATGCTAAGATCGCCAAAGTGTCGCTTTGCCTTAGAACAAGGCCAGCCAAACGCTGAATAAGTGGATGTTGAAAGGATGTGAGTTGTTCTTGTTCCCAATCTTCAATCAATTCTGTAAGAGCAACAATACTTTCACAACGCTGGCAACCTTCTTCCTTAGGTTCTTTTTCAGGAATTTCAGGATCTTCTTGTTTTTTTAAACTACTTGTTGATTGAGTTGAAGCAAGAGAAGCAGAAGGTTCATGAAGTACAGGTCTAAGAGTTATTTCCTCTTCCAAAGTTTTTTTAGGAAGCACATTTCGGCTTGTATCTTCAGGACAAGATGATGAGTGAGAATCAAGGAAAAGAACAAGATCTGAGGGTCGATAAAGACCCGGTTGATGACTTTGTCCTTTTGTACAAGATCTACCTCGTTCATTTGGGCGTCGATCTTTTTCTTTTTTCATAACTTCCTCAAGAACAAGAACAAGAGGAGGTTTTTGTTCTGACCAGTGTTGAAGAAAAGAAACATTCCGATTTTTTGCCATGGATCACCTCTGTTTTGAAAGAGCGTTGACGGAAAACGATAGCAAACCAGATCAATTACGTCAATCATTCGTTATTTTAATAAAAAAGAAAACCCCCTAAGAAAGCGGGGGTGTTGTTGTAAGTGCTGATCGATATTCATAAGCGAGTTCGAGCAGGTTATTTTTTTCTGGGTGCTTACGCGAAAAATATGCAAGTTTTACCATTTGATCATAGGCAAGAGCACGAACCAAATCTGGAAATTCAATTAAGCGTGTCAGAAAGAGATCATCTATTACCCCATCCATCATCCATTGATTCAAATCATCAAGACGTTCAATTCCTTGTTGTTGCAAAAATTGTTTCACCGAGGATTCACTAATCATAAGTCTTGTTGCCAAACTTGTTGCACGAAGGTACCGACAAGGCATCACACTTGAATCAATCTCTGCAAATAGATCAACAGCAGCTAAAAACGCTTTTGCATGAATTCGATCATCTGTTTGAGTAAGAGCTTTCGGTTCACACAAAAGGTGTTGTCCAAACCACCAATAAAGTTCAAGACTTTTTTTCCAATAAATTTCTGTTTGTGCAGACCTTCCTTTTTTAGAAAGCAAAGGAAGAAGCCTTTGATAAATGCCTTCCATGATCGTTCTCATTGTTTGAACATCTGGAAACTCACAACCATATACACAAGCCCAAGCAAAAAGATGATAAGGGATAAGGGTACCAGCAAATGGAACACGTGTGAGAAGTGATTTTACACAGATTTGAAAAGCAGACTCTTCTGATTGTCCACGGGCAACCGCTTCTGAAATAGTCATTATTTGAAGTGCACGCTTGAAATCTTTAGCAAGATCAACATCCATTTCAAAACATTTCATGAGTTCTACAAGGGGTGTTTGTAATTTGAGACGTTGTACACAACGGCTATCCCAAGAGCTTCTTAAAGAAGGAACATTCAAAAGATGAGGAGAAGTTACTCTTGCAACAAGAGCATAGGAACGATGATTCATGGGATCTCCTTGGAAAGAGCGAAGAAAGAATCGTAATGGGGAAAGAAAAAAACGTCAAGGTAAAAACAAAAACACCCCAGTGAAAACCAAGGTGTTTATTTGTTGTCTAGATGATTAAAGCAGCAATGAGCAAAGCAACAATATTCAATATTTTGATCATAGGGTTGATCGCAGGACCAGCAGTATCTTTGTAAGGATCACCAACAGTATCTCCTGTCACAGCAGCTGCATGCGCAGGGCTTCCTTTTCCTCCAAAGTTTCCTGACTCAATATATTTCTTTGCATTATCCCATGCCCCACCTCCTGTAGTCATAGAGATTGCAACGAATATTCCTGTGATGATTGATCCAATTAATAAACCACCTAAAGCTTCTGCTCCAAGAGTAAAACCAACAATAATAGGTGCGAGAACAGCAAGAAGTGAAGGAGCAATCATTCTGTTAATTGCTTCGCGTGTCACAATATCTACAGCTTTTCCATAGTCAGGTTTTTCTGAACCGTCCATGATTCCTTTAATTTCTTTAAATTGTCTTCGGACTTCAGTTACCACACTTCCTGCGGCCTTTCCAACCGCTTCCATTGCAAGTGCACCAAACAAGTAAGTGATGAGTCCTCCCAAGAATAAACCAGCAATAACTCTTGGATCAGCAAGTTCAAATTTGATTGTCACTCCTTCAGCTTCAATCGCATGAACATAATCTCCGAACAAAACAAGAGCAGCAAGACCAGCAGATCCAATCGCATAGGCTTTTGTTACGGCTTTTGTCGTATTTCCAACCGCATCCAGAGGATCAGTCACATCACGCACATCACTTGGGAGTTCTGCCATTTCTGCAATTCCTCCTGCATTATCTGTGATAGGGCCATAGGCATCAATAGTAACGATGATTCCTGTAAGAGAAAGCATGGCCATTGCGGCAATCGCAATTCCGAATAATCCTGCCAAGTTATAAGCGACTAAAATTCCGATAACAATAGTAAGAACTGGAAGTGCCGTAGACTTCATAGAAAGAGCAAGTCCACTAATGATATTTGTCCCATGCCCAGATTCAGAGGAGGCTGCTAATTTTTTTACAGGATTATATTGTGTCCCTGTATAGTATTCTGTAATAATGATCATTAATCCAGTAATCACAAGACCAACCAAAGCTGCAAAGTAAATTTTTGTTGGATCAATCCCTTCAATCCCTCCCAAGAGTTTTTGTGTCACTGGCCAGAAACCAATTGCGGCAAGAACTCCAGCAGCAATCAAACCTTTATAAAGGGCTTTCATGATTTTTTGATCTTTTCCAATCTTAATGAAAAGAGAACCAAGGATTGAAGCCACGATTGCGATTGCTCCTAAAGCAAGAGGATAGAGAATAACCGCTTCATTTCCTGGGAAGAGTAAAGATCCAAGGACCATAGCTGCAACGGAAGTCACAGCATAAGTTTCAAAAAGATCAGCTGCCATTCCTGCACAGTCTCCAACGTTATCTCCAACGTTATCAGCAATAACAGCAGGATTTCGTGGATCATCTTCAGGGATACCCGCTTCTGTTTTTCCAACTAAATCTGCTCCAACATCAGCAGCTTTTGTAAAAATTCCTCCTCCAAGTCGTGCAAAGACGCTGATGAGTGAACCTCCAAATCCAAGACCAATCAAAGCATGGACATCATTTGTAAGAAGATAAAATCCTGCGACACCAATGAGTCCTAATCCAACAACAAAGAGTCCTGTTACAGAACCACCGCGTACTGCAACATCCATAGCTTTTGACAGACCACTTTTTGCTGCTTCGGTTGTACGCACGTTTGCACGTACGGAAACAGACATTCCAATAAAACCTGCAAGAGCAGAAAAGAGAGCTCCAACAAAAAAACCAAGAGCAAGAGTCCAACCAAGGAAGAAGCCAAGAATAAGGAACACAACACATCCAATCATGGCAACCATTTTGTATTGGCGAGCCATGTAAGCACCTGCTCCTTCTTGAATTGCAAGAGCAATCCCTTTCATTTTTCCTTCACCTGCTGGTTGTTTAAGAATCCAGCGAATAAGAACCCCTCCGTAAATAAGGGCAAGAACACCTGCGCCTATCGCGTAAAAGAGAACATTCATAATAATGAGAGAAGAATTAGTAATTCAAAGATACGATGATATACTAAGAGAAAATCCTCTATGCGTCAACGAAAGATTCCCCTTCCAACCTTTGAGTATGAACAAGAACTTTATAAAAAAGGCTATCAATTTGTAATTGGTATTGATGAAGTTGGTTGTGGAGCTTTAGCAGGGGCTGTCTATGCAGGGGCAGTGATTTTTCCAAAAACTTTTTCATTAAAAGGAATAAATGAGAGTAAGGCTCTTTCTTCAATAAAAAGAGAAGAATGGGTTCCTATTATTAAAGAACAAGCCATTGCTTGGTCTATTGGCATTGCAAGTGTGGAAGAAATTGCTCAGATGAATATTCGGCAAGCCACTTTTCTTGCCATGCGAAGAGCAATTGAACAAATTCCGCAAGGAGATCATTTACTTGTGGATGCTTGGACTATTCCTCACGTTTCTCTTCCTCAAAAATCCGTGATAAAAGGAGATCAGAAAATTATTTCTATTGCGGCAGCTTCTATCCTAGCAAAGGTGACTCGAGATCATTACATGGTGGAACTTCATGAGATCTATCCAGAATATGGATTTGCGGATCACAAGGGGTATGGGACAAAAAAACATCAGTTAGCTATTACAAAATATGGTCCTTGTAAGATCCATCGTCTAACATATCGTACTTTCCAGTCCTTCATTTAATCTCTCTTAGGATCTATAACGATACGTTGACGCAATAAGGGCTTTGTGCTATAGTAGTTCTCGCATTTTTCCCAATTTTATTTCCTTTCTAAAATGGTAAAAAAGTGCGAATATAAGCTTAATTTCAACCTTTGGTCACCGTGTTTTTGCTAAGTTAAGGATGTTTTTCAGTTCATGGGTGGGTATTGGAAGGATTTTCGGAGTTTTTATTAAACTTCTTATTAAACAATTAATGGTTCGAACTCTCTTGCATACATTGCGAGGGCTTGTTCAAATAAAGCGCCAAAGTGGGCCTCGTATTGAGTCTATCACCCGACCAATTCTTGTTGCCTGGCGTTTTTTTGTTTGTACCATTGGAATTCGCATTTACCGTCTTTTCCTTTTGGGAAAACGACAGGTTTCACGTTTTCTTTTACCAGCAAAACATCGAACTGTTTATTTAGTGTCTAATCGTTACGCACTTCATGCAGCTGTTATTTTGATAGCTGTTTTGACAAGTGCGATGAATTTTGGTGGAAGAGAAGTTCGTGCAGAAACATTTGGACAAGAAAGTATGTTATACGATCTTGTTGCTCAAAATCGTTTTGATGTTGTGGAAGTTGTTTCAGCTTCTTCTGTTCCTGTGGTGCGTTCAAATTCTTATTTGCAAGATACGGTGATTGATGTGAATGCTCATATCGATTTAGATTATCTTGGAGAATCTTATGTAACTCCCCTTGTGGGAGGAGAAATGCTTTTTTCTCCAACTATTCATGAAGAGAAGAGTGATATTGAGGAAGTCATTCCCGTTCGTGAGGAGGTCACAACCTATGTCATACAAGAAGGTGATGTTCTTGGTTCTATTGCTGAGAAACATGGTTTAAGCTTGAGCACAATTTTGTGGGCAAACAATTTAACATTTCGAAGCGTCATTCAACCTGGTCAAGAATTGAACATTCCTCCAGTAGACGGAGTTGTTTACAAAGTTAAAAATGGAGATACATTATCAAGTATTTCTCGCGCTTATAGTGTGGATGTAGATAAAATTCTTTCTTTTAATCAAATGACAGCTTCAGATGTTTTAAGCATTGGTCAGGAGTTGATTCTTCCTGACGGAGAACCTCCTGTAGTTTCTACACCTATTCAGCGCACAGCCTCTGTCTCAAATTTATTTTCTGCACCAACAACACGAACAACAACAGGCGGAATGAATTGGGTTTGGCCAACAGATTGGCATGTGATCACGCAATATTATGGATGGAATCATACTGGATTAGATGTTGATGGAGATTATTCAACAAATAGTTATGCTGCGGCTGATGGCGTTGTTATTTATAGTGGTTGGAGAAATGGTTATGGAATGACCGTTGAAATCGATCATGGAAATGGATATATGACACGATATGCGCACCATACACAAAATTATGTAAGTGTGGGCGATGTAGTCTATGCAGGGCAGGCTATTGCACAAACAGGAACAACAGGACGTTCTACAGGAACTCATCTGCACTTTGAAATTATTAAAGATGGACGCTTCTTAAATCCTCTTGATTATATTCGATAAACAAAGATAACAACTGGTGAAAGCCAGTTGTTTCTTTTTTAAAACAGTATTTTCCTGTATTCTAAAGATCAGTATGAACCAAATTGTTTGTCATCAATGTAAAGACAAAATAGATGTTTGGAATAAAGAGTGTCAGAGATGCGGATTTCATTTAGTGTTAGAACCTGAACAAAAACTAAAAGCACGTTACTTACGAACCCCTTCTCTTGGAGCACTTTTTTTTACCCAAGGATGGGCTCTAGGAGCACGTCTCTATTTTTGGTTCATTCTTTCCCTTATTCCCGCTGTTGGTATTGCTGCTCTTATTCTTTGTGTTATTTTTGGGCGTCGTTGGTCTTGGAAATTTGGGAGTTGGAGTAGCTGGAAAGAGTTTCAATCTCGTATGCGAATTTTAGATGTTGTTGCAATTTTTTGGATTTGTTTTTTGATGGGTCTTTATCTTTATTTCCGTTTTTAGACCTCTTTGAAAAAAAGAGAAATTACACTCCTTTTTCAAGGAGTTTTTTGTTAGATATCACGCAAGCGATATTGTAGTGCTTCTGCAATATGTGAAACAGATAGTTGTTCTGCTGATTCTAAATCAGCAATTGTTCTTGCAACTTTGCATACACGGCTATAGCCTCGTGCAGAAAGATGTTGATTTCTTAAAGCCTGTTCAAGAAGTTGTTTTCCTTCTCGGTCAATTTGACACCAGGTATCAAAAGAAGAAACAGGAATTTCTGCATTCGTAAGAAAAGAAGTGTTTTGATAGCGTTCATTTTGTTTTTCTCTTGCATTTTTAACTCGTAAACGTACTTCAAGAGAGCTCTCTAAAGTATCTTGTTTGAGAAGTTTTTCTGTTTCAATAGCCGGAACATCAATAATAAGATCAAATCTATCTAACAAAGGACCAGAAATTCTCTTCTTATATCGATTGATCATTGATTGTGAACAAGTGCATTCATGTTTTGGATCTTGATAATACCCGCATGGACAGGGATTCATAGCAGCAACCAAAAGAAATGACGCAGGGAAACGAACCGTGCTTGCAATACGCGAGATTGTTACTTCCCCATCTTCAAGCGGTTGACGTAAATGTTCAAGAACATGTCGTGAAAATTCTGGAAGTTCATCAAGAAAAAGAACTCCACGATGGGCCAAACTTACCTCACCTGGTTTTGGCCAAGTTCCACCACCTACAAGAGAGATGGCAGAGCTTGAATGGTGAGGATCACGAAATGGACGTAGAGATAGAAGTCCGTCTTCTCGCTTTAATATTCCTGCCACAGAAGCGATTGATGTTACTTCAAGCGATTCTTCATAAGATAAAGTGGGAAGAATAGAAGGAAGTGCTCTCGCAAGAAGTGTTTTTCCTGTGCCTGGTGGACCTTTTAATAAAAGATTATGTCCACCTGATGCCGCTATTTCTAGACCACGTTTCGCTTGCTCCTGTCCCTTGATGTGTTGAAGTTCAATACTATATGTAGATTCTTTTGTGGATGGAGTGCAAAGAGGACAGACCGATAATTGATGAAGGCCTTTTAAATGCTCGACCACTTCATGAAGTGTTGAAGCTGAGTAAATATTGATTCCCGGGACGCAATTAACTTCAGCTTCATTTTCTTTTGGAAGAAATAGGTCTTTCTTTCCTTCACGCTTTACCATAAGAGCAGCTGCAAGAGCTCCTGAAATAGGTCGAAGTGTTCCGTCAAGGGCTAGTTCACCGATGAAAACCGCGTCTGAAAAAACATCTTGCGTGATTTCTCCTTCTGCAAGCAGAATAGAAAGAGCGATCGGAAGATCATAGAGTGCTCCCTGTTTTTTTGTGTTTGCTGGTGCAAGATTCGTTGTGATTCTCGTTCGCGGAAAAGGAAGTCGCGAGTTTTTTATAGCTGCACGTATCCTATCTCTTGCTTCTTTAACGGAAGCATCAGGTAGTCCTACTAAGTGAAAAGCTGTTAAGCCGTAAGAGATGTCTGTTTCTACAAGAACAGGCATTGCTTCAATTCCAAATAAAGTAACCGTGGTGATGGTATTGGATTTCATAAGAAAATAAAAACCCCCTGCTTTAAAGCGAGGGGGTTCTAATCATTTCTTATTTAAGAATAGCGAAAATAAATGATTCTGTCAAGATGTTGTTTTTAAATTTATTTTTTTACTTTGCCTACTTGTGAAAAGAAGAAGTAAAACACTTGAAATAATAAGAAAATCTGAAATATTTAGTGCAGAACGTCCAAAGAAAATAAGATAATCTACTGTGAATCCATATACAATTCGATCATAGAGATTTCCGAGTGAAGCAATAATAATAAATAATGAAGAGAAAGAAACAAAAGGATCTGAATTCCATTTTTTATAAGCAATATTTAGCAGAACAAAACCAATAACAAGAGAAGTAAAAATAATTAGTGGCATTTTGAAGGGGATATCAAAGGCAATGCCAAAATTTTTGTGGATAGCAAGAGCAAACATTCCATGATCTAAAAGATCTCCCTCTAAAGGGAGTCTTTGAAGGGCAATATATTTTATCCACTCATCAAGAAGAACAAGCAAAGAGATGGGGATAAGAAGCCAGAAGAAAAAAGCTTTTCTTTTCACACTTCTTGAGTGAGAGTTTTTTTACATTGAATACAAGAGGTTGAGGTAGGTCGTGCTTCAAGACGTTTTTCATCGATTTCTTGATGACAATATTTACATTTTCCGTATTCACCATTTTCAATTAATTTTAAAGCAACTTCAACATCACGTAGTTCTTTTTCCAATTCTCCTTCTAAAGAAAGATTATTTGAGAATTGAGCAACTTCAGAAGCATTTTCATCTTCTTTATCACCAAGATTTGGGAAATCCGCGTCAAAATCTGTTGTTTGAGCCAAGGGATTTCTGTGAGCAAATTTTGAAAGCTCTTTTTCTAAGCGATTTTTTTCCGCAAGAAGGCTTGTATTATAGGCATCTAATTTTTCCTTTGTCATATAAAAATCTAGGTAATCTAAGATAAAAAAAGCATATCATTTGGAAGTGAATAAAGCAATGGTTCATTCATAAAAAAAGCAAAAACAAAAGGGCCGAAGCCTGTATATAGAGATTATAGAGGCTGGCCCTAGAGAGGACTTTGGCCAGCTGTTTTGGGTGACGGGTCCTGTGACAAATCGTGTTTGTTACAAAACTCGACACCCTAACAACATGATACCTTCGTCCAAAAAGACGTACATTCTTCTCTACCATTCAATGGTTTTGTTCAAAATAGTTCGAAGGAGAACTACATGTGATGAACGAACCTAGATGTTTGCTTTTGTTTTTGTTTGCTCAATCAGAACAGTAAAGAAGCAAGATGTTTTCCGAAACAGGAGTGGGGACCTGATTTTCTTCGGAAAACTTCTCATGTGTTTCTTGAAAGAACTATTACTTAAATATAATACCATTATTTTTTGAAAAAGTCAATCAATGATTTACTGCTGTTATCAGCGAAAAAATAGAGAGATGATTACACATTGTGTTCAAGCTTCGAATTGAATACAAAATGTTATCCACATTTTTGACCACTTACCTACAACTTATCCACAATTATTAATTTCTGTGGAATATTAATGAAAGTGATCGTTTCTTTGCATCAATTCCAATAGATGAAAACATTTTTTGTATTTGGAATAAAGAAGAAGATTGTTTGAAAGTGCTTGATTTCATAAATATTTCTGAAAAAGCTTCTAAATTTAGGAATAAAGCATTTTCTAGCAGACTAATATTTGTAGAAGAAGTATCCAGTTCCTTTGTAAACCAAAATCTTAGTAGTTCTTCATTATTTGAGAAAATAGTTGCTTTTTCAGAATTTGATAAATAGAGATACTCACCTTCATTAATTGGATATCTGTAAATAGGGTTACCAGAAATCATAATGGTTTCAAGGGCAATACGTGAAGGATCTATTGTAAGCTCTTTTAGAATTGTACCATCTTGTATTTGCCAATTGGATACCTGTGGGTTTTGAAGACTTGCAAGCATTTTAAATCTTTGTAAAAGCGTTTCTAAGTCAGCATCCTCTTGTTTTGTTGTTATGAGAAATTGTAATTGTTGTTCATTGGAGGAGAGAATGATTGTTCCTTGTTTATTAATTACAGAATCAATAAATTGATCGATTTGTGATGTATTTTCTGATGTAAATAAACTCATTATATCGTAACTGAGGGTCGAAGGATCGCTAAATGGCCATGCTGGTGTAGACAAAATAGCAATAATATTTTCTGGGACTTTTTCGAAATTTAGAGGAGTGATATCAACTGGGGGGAGTGTGATTTGTAAATCATTTTTGGAAAGCAAAATTGGACCAGAAATATATGTGTTTTCTACAGAAAAATAGGCAGTTCCAATCATTTTGTGTCCAAAATGAATGAAGTCATATTGATGATTTCCTTTTTTAGTAAATCCGCTTATGGGCATGAGCTTTTCTGATAAAAGAAAGACGCTATCAGAGATTTTTTGAATAGTAATGTGATGAGAATCAAGAAGATCTCTTGGTAATTTGCTATCTGAAGAATGAATCGCAAGCGAGCGAGTACCATTTTCTTGGATAAATAAAGCGAATTCTCCTTCTGTGTACTCCTGAATGTCCTTAACAGTAATTCCTCTATTTGAAATAAGAGGAAAATCACCAAGTAATTCAGAAATGTTTTTCCATGTTTGTTGGTTTGGTGTGAAACGAAGCATAAGAACTGTAGATTCAGGTGCTGTTTGTGACAATGTGTCTGTTGTAAACCAATTTCGCGAGAGAATCCACAGTATTGAAAGAAAAAAAATGAAAAGAAAGATAAAAAGCCAAACAACCCGCCGTTTCACGCGGCGGGTTGTACGAGATCTACTTTGTAAGGGGATGTTCAGCCGTTGCATAGTGTTCCCTCCTAGTTTATCCGTCTTTTCTTTCAGATTTCAAGGGCTTTCGAAAAGGTTTACGGAATCCACTTGGTTTATCTGTTGTTTTTGACGGTACAGGACGTTCTGGATAAGTATTTCCAGGAGCATCTTTCATAGAAAGACTAATTTTTCCAGAAGGATCGACTTCCATAATTTTTACTAATACTTTGTCTCCAAGCTTAGTAATATCTGTCACTTTTTCAACACGCCAAGGTGCCATATTGCTAATGTGAACCATTCCGTCTTTTTTTGGAAGGAATTCAACAATAACTCCAAAATCCATTACGCGAACAACCTTTCCTTCATAGATTTCTCCGGGAACGATTTCTTTTGTAATTTTTTTGATCCATTCTTCTGCTTCTTGAGCTCCTTTTGCATCAACAGAAGTGATCATAACAAGTCCATCATCTTCGATATCAATAGAAGCAACGCCAGTAGTATCAATAATTTCATTGATCATTTTGCCTCCTGGACCAATCACATCCCCAATACGTTCTGGATTAATACGAAGAGAGGTAATTCGAGGAGCATAAGGAGAAAGCTCTGGTCGGGAGGCACTTATTGTTTGACTCATGACATCTAAAATCTGTTTTCTGGCTTCTTTTGATTGTGAAAATGTTTGTTCGACAATTTCTCGGGAAAGACCTGTTGTCTTTGTATCCATTTGAATAGCAGTAATCCCTTCGGTTGATCCGGTGATTTTGAAGTCCATTCCACCCTTTCCATCCTCAAGATCTTGGATATCTGTCAACACTTTCCAATTCCCATTTGCATCAGAGGCAAGACCCATGGCAACACCAGCAACAGCACGTTTAAGAGGGACACCTGCATCCATAAGTGCAAGAGAAGACCCACAAGTAGAAGCCATTGAACTGGATCCATTTGAACCAAAAACTTCTGACACAACACGAATTGTATAAGGAAATTGTTCTTTTTCAGGAAGCATTGGTCGAATTGCTTTTTCTGCAAGGGCTCCATGGCCAATATCACGTCGGCTTGCTCCTCGAAGAGGCTTTACTTCTCCAACGGAATAAGGAGGAAAGTTATAGTGATGAAAATATCGCTGTGTTCCAACGGTTTCCATACTGTCTAAAGTTTGTTCATCACGAGGAGAGCCAAGAGTCACTACGGAAAGAACTTGTGTTTCTCCACGCATAAAATGTCCAGAACCGTGCACGCGCGGGAGCTTTTCTACCTCTGCAACAAGAGGACGGATTTGAGTAATCGTACGACCATCAATACGTTTTTCATGATCAAGGATTTGTCGAACGACTTCTGCCTCAAGTTCTTCAAGAGCAATTTCTGTTCCAAATTTTGTTTCCTTTTCCTCAATTCCCTGTTCAAGCAAGAATTCCTTTACCGATAATTTTAAAGCCATTTTTTGTTTACCTCGTTCTGCTTTTGTTGCCTGTGGAGTCTTATAGAAAAGTTCCTGCACTTTTTTAACAATAAAAGGACGAGCCAAATTTTCAATTTTTTCTCGACGTTGATTAAGAAGTTTTTCCGCTTCATTTTTCGGAGTGATCATGTCGCGCTTCTCTCTCCCGACACTCGCTTGCACTTTATTAATAAGAGCAATTGGTTCTCCAAGCTCTTTTTGTCCGGCCCAAAATGCAGAGAGAACAAGATCTTCGGGGGCTTCTTTACATCCAGCCTCAACCATGATGATTGTTTCTGGGGTTCCTGCAAAAGAAAGATCTAAGATAGATTGTTCGCGTTGGGTATAAGATGGATTCATAATAAATTGACCATCTAATTGGGCTACGCGAATGTTCGCGATTGGTCCATTCCAAGGAATGTCACTTATGTGAAGAGCACAACTTGCAGCAATAAGCCCGATCACATCAGGATCATTTTCTCCATCAAATGCAAGACATGTGACGATTACTTGAACATCATTTCGGATTCGTTCGTCAAATAATGGACGGATTGCACGATCAATGTAGCGCGCAATTAAAACAGCTTCATCTGTTGGACGTCCTTCTTTTTTAATAAACCGACTTCCTTTAATACGACCCGCAGCATATAAGCGTTCCTCGTACTCTGTCATTAAAGGGAAGAAATCAAGGCCTTCGCGCTTGTCTTCACTCATTACAGCAGTTGCAAGAACTACTGTGTTGCCATATTGGACCAAACAGGATCCATTGGCTTGGTTAGCATATTCGCCAACCTCAATAGACAGGGTTTTTCCTGCCCATTGTGTTTCGAATTTTTGTTTCTTTGGCATAAGAATGATGTCCTGCTGAGGCAGAAGAAATCGAGCATTCTCGAATTCTCATCGTCTCTGCAGGACTAAATTAATGATTTAGCCAAGAAGGAAGAGATTCAGAAATCTCTTCCCAAAAGCAAGACCATTAATGTTCTCTTCTTGTTGTCCGTTGTTTTTGTTTAGGGTTAGTTGCAGATCGTGAAAAACCTATCATGTAACGTTGTTTGTTCGCGGAAAGATCAATAGAGGCATCAACTGTTTCAAGAAGTTTTGCATTGGTTGTTTCTTTAAAACTAATCAATTCAACAATTCGGCCTCTGCTTTGTACATATTCAACAAGAGGGCAGAAATCTCCATCTCCAGTGACAAGAACAATCACATCAAGCATATCAACCATGCGAACGACATCAATCGCAAGACCAACATCCCAATCAGCTTTTTTTGCTCCTGAAAAGAATTCAATTAATTCTTTTTCTTGGAGTTCAATCCCTATTTTGGTGAGCGCTTCGAAAAAAGGTTGTTCTTCCTCGGTTTTCGTGCGGATTACATAGGCAATTGCACGGATAATTTTGCGATCAGCAATTGCATCTGTAAAAATGTTTTGAAAATTGACACGACGTTTAAAAAGATGACGCGCGCTGTGATACATATTTTGTGTATCAATAAAAATTCCCACGCGCTGGTCTGGGTGTTTATACATAAAAAAAGGAAAAGGGCTTAAAAACGACAACACCCTCCGTCTTCACGGAGGGTATTGTGATTATTTCAATTTGAGTTCTTCCTTGATAGCGTTACATGATTTTTCATCTTCACGTTCAAGGTATTTGAGAAGACGTCGGCGTTCATTCACTTTTTTGATCAAACCTCGACGTGAAGAATGATCTTTTTTGTGAGATTTCAAGTGCTTTGTTAGATCTTTGATTTCAAAGGAGAGAATAGCAATCTGCACTTGAGGAGAACCAGTATCAGAATCGTGTGTACGGAACTTCTCAATAATTTTTTGTTTTTGTTTTGCATCGAGCATAAGTCTTTATTTCATGCGTTTGGCCGAGTGAAAGGGCTCATTCTTTCACCAAGTCCAGCGCTAAATTATGCGAAAATAATAGCAATGATGATGTTTTCTGTCA
>MGEY01000002.1:2632-6030 GCA_001791615.1 Candidatus Uhrbacteria bacterium RIFOXYA2_FULL_40_9 | reverse complement strand
CGAAGTCCTGGAATGGAGCCAAATCTTGTTCCTTTTGAAACAGTAGTGATTGAACCAAATGGAAAGCGTTATTCCGCAGGGCTTATTACAAGTCCAGAGTATTCCATGAAGAAACTTCTTGGTCTTGGTGAAGAAAAGATATTTACGATTACAAAAGTCTTTCGAAATGAAGAAGAATTTGGAGGGCGACACAATCCTGAATTTAGTATGCTTGAATGGTATCAACAAGGTGCAGATTATCAGGCGTGTATGAATGAAACAGAAGCTCTTGTACAAGAACTCGCAACTATTTTTGGTTGTACCTGGCCGATATTTCAACGTTTGCGTGTCCAAGAATTATTTTTACAGAAAATTGGGATTGATTTAGATGTTGCTGATTATTCATTACTCAAACACACTTGTGAGGTAAACGGAATGCATACAGATGAGACAGATACAGAAAGCGATTTATTTTATCGTCTTTTTTTAGAAAAAATAGAACCTTTTTTTGAGAAGGACCCTTTGTTTGTTTATGATTATCCTAAACATCAAGCAGCACTCTCGCAGATGACTTCTGATGGTCGTTATGGTCAGAGGTTTGAATTGTATCTTAATGGAATCGAACTTTGTAACGGATTTACAGAACTTACAGACGCAGAAGAACAGCTTCAGCGTTTTGAGGAAGAGGCTCGGGAGAGAAAGAATTTGAAGAAGACCGTTTTTCCAATTGACGAAACACTTTTGCGCCTGCTACCATCCTTGAAGAATCCAAGTTTTGGGAATGCTTTGGGAATTGATCGATTGCATATGGTTCTTACAAATACCTCATCAATCGAAGATGTTCTTCTTTTTCCCATCTCGCAACTTTATCCATGATTATTTGTTATTTACGATTTTATGCCATCACCAAATGAAATTAAAAAAGGAACCGTCATAAAGTACGAAGGAAACTTATGGGTTGTTACTGATTTCCAACGTGTGAGTCCTGGAAAGGGAAGTTCGTTTGTTCGAACAAGGATGAAAAATATTTCCACAGGGAAGGTGAATGAATATAACTTCAAGTCAGCGGAAAATATGACATTTGAAGATGTGCAGAACAAAAAAATGCAATATCTGTATACTGATGGAACGCAATTTACATTTATGGATACGGTCAGTTATGAGCAAGTTCCTATTTCTGCAGATATGCTAGGAGATGATGTAAAGTATTTGAAGGAAGGACTTGAAGTAGCTGTGGTAATGCATGATGGATTAGCTCTTGGGATTCAGCTTCCTCGGAAGATTCAATACAAGGTCATGTACACAGAGCCAGCTGTAAAAGGAGATACAGCCTCAGGAAATATTACAAAGGAGGTCGAGTTGGATAATGGTTTAACAGTGAGAGCTCCTGCCTTTATCAATCAAGGTGATGAAATTATGATCAATTCAGAAAACGGAGAGTATGTTGAGCGGATTAGTAGATAGAAAATTAAAAACAGGATAGAACTCACTATCCTGTTTTTGTTTAAGTTAAACGTTTCCAAGTTCAATTTTTTTCTGAATTTCTGTGCGAATCGTTTTAAGGAGTTTTGGATTTTCTCGAAGATATGCCTTTGCTTTTTCTCTTCCAAGTCCGAGTTTTTCTTCCAGATAAGAATAATTGTGACCACTTTTTGTAATAACATCTACAGTGGTTCCAAGATCAATAATGTCTCCGGCAATAGAAATTCCTTCATTATACATAATATCAAATTCACAGGTTCGGAAAGGAGGAGCTACTTTGTTTTTGACAATTTTAACTTTTGTGCGATTTCCAACAATAGCTTCTCCTTGTTTAATTTGTGCAGAACGACGAATTTCTACACGAACTGAGGAATAGAACTTTAAGGCATTTCCTCCAGGAGTTGTTTCTGGATTTCCGAACATTACACCAATTTTCATGCGAATCTGGTTAATGAAAATGACCGTTGTATTTGATTTACTGACGATTCCTGCAAGTTTCCGCAAAGCTTGACTCATGAGTCTTGCCTGAAGTCCCATATGGCTTGCTCCCATATCTCCTTCAATTTCTGCTTTTGGAGTCAAAGCTGCTACTGAATCAATCACGATCACATCAACCGCACTTGAACGCACAAGTGTTTCTACAATTTCCAAAGCCTGTTCACCTGTATCTGGTTGAGAGATAAAAAGTTCATCGATGTTGATTCCGATTTTTGAAGCGTATTCAGGATCAAGAGCATGTTCTGCATCAACGAATGCTGCAACACCACCAGATTTTTGTGCTTCAGCAACAATATGTTGAGCCAATGTTGTTTTTCCAGAAGATTCTGGTCCAAAAATTTCGATAATACGACCTTTTGGGACACCCCCAACCCCAAGAGCAAGATCTAAGGAGAGACATCCTGTGCTGATCGCATCAATTTCCATGGTTTTTGCTTCTCCAAGGCGCATGATGGCTCCATCTCCAAAACGTTGTTTGATTTGTGAGATTGCATCAAGTGCTGCTTTTGTCCGGGCATCCGCTTGAACACCCTCTGTAATATGTTTTGCCATAAGTGTATTTTTTGAATGACGGTACTAGGGTATCAAACCCAGGCATTCCATCAAGTTGATAACTTAAAACTATCATTATTTTGCTAAGTTGACAAGTTTTTTGTCAAAATTTCTAAACAGTTTTTTCAAAATGGAGAAAAAAAGAGCCAGTGTTGGCCTCCTTTTTTTGTTGTAATTTTTTAACAGTTGCTTCTTATTGGTTCCACGAGAGTTTGGACACAGATTCTGTTAATTCTGCTTTTTCCAAAATAACACGCCTGTAAGATGTTGCACTTCTTGAATAACGTTTTGCTCCTTCAATACTGATAACATTGAGTCCTTCTTCAAGAATGATATCACTCTTAAAACTTCCATCTTGTTTTAATAAGACTGTTGTTTCATTTATAGAAACAATCACCCCTTCTTCTCCTTGACCACTTACTGTTATCACAGAATCAGAAGTCACCAATCCATCTGAAGGTTCAAAAACAAGAATAGTGGGTGGTTTGAGAAGAGAAAAAATTTGAAAACCAAGATAGCTGGTTACAAGGAAAGCAAGGAGAACAAGAAGAGATGATCGAAGGTACTTGCTTGTAAGGAGAAAGAAAATGGGGCGGACCTTTTGTCTTGGGAAACATGCTCTTTTAAGATAGTCACATGTTCCACATTCTTTTTCGAATTGTTCAACAAAGTAGGAAATATCTCCTCCTAAAGCACGGACATAGGTTTTCAAATAGTTTCGCGTGTAAATAGGTTCTGGGAGTTGATGGTACTGACCTTTTTCAAGCGCTTGAAGATATTGCTTCTGGATTTTTGTTTTTTGTGACATTTCTTGAAGGGTATAATTCAACACATGCCGCATTTCCTTCAGCTTGTCTCCAAGACATCTTTCCCCATTAAATTTTCGA
>MGEY01000002.1:0-2551 GCA_001791615.1 Candidatus Uhrbacteria bacterium RIFOXYA2_FULL_40_9 | reverse complement strand
TTCTTCTTCGTCCTGTTCCTGCTCATTTTCTTGTTCCTCATTTTCATAAGAATTCTCTTCTTCTTCTTCTTCTTCTTCTTCTTCTTCTTCTTCTTCTTCTTCTTGATTTTCATCTTCAACTATTTTATCTCCATTTTGTTGTGAAAAGTTTGATTCTGATTTCACAAATAAACCTTCTGCTTCAAATTCAGATTGAATCGTTGGCATTCCTTCTGTAAGATCGCCTCCAGGTGGCCATTCTGTGATCAAAATTTCTCGTGGTTTTGCGCCTTCTCCTGCGCTTATCACCCCCATTTCTTCTAAGAGATCCATCATGCGTGCTGCACGCGCATACCCAAGACGAAGACGTCGCTGAAGGAAAGAGGTTGAAGCTCTTCCTCCTTCCAAGATTGCTTGAATTGCTTCCTCAATAAGAGGATCGCTCCCATCATCAGAATCACCAAAAATAGAATGACTTCGAACTGCTTCTGTAATAGCGTGATTATAATCTGGAAGTCCTTTGTTTTTTAGAAATTGAACAATATCTTCTACTTCCGTTTCAGTCACAAAAGCTCCTTGCAAACGTTTTGGCTTTGAAAGTTCTGCAGACGTAAAGAGCATATCTCCACGACCAAGAAGTTTCTCTGCACCAGCCATGTCAAGAATAGTGCGAGAATCTGTTTGTGAAGCAACCGCAAAGGCAATACGTGCAGGGATATTTGCTTTGATTAAACCAGTGATTACATCTACAGAAGGGCGTTGTGTTGCAAGAACCAAATGGATTCCAACTGCACGTGCCATTTGTGCAATGCGGACAATAGAAGTTTCAACCTCACGACCATTGGAGGTCATAAGGTCTGCCAACTCATCGATAGCAACAACAATTTTTGGCATGCGTTCTTCCGAACGTTCATTATAGGATTGAATATCTCTCGCACCAAACTTAGAAAGAGCATCAAGTCGTCGTTCCATCTCACGCACCGTCCATTTCAAAGCATTAATTGTGTCATCGACTTTTGTAATCGGAGGAACAAGAAGATGAGGAATGCCAGTATAAGCTGTAAGTTCAACACGTTTAGGATCAACTAAAATAAGACGTAGATCATCCGGACTATTTTGATAAAGAAGAGAAATGATCAAAGTATTCAAACAAACACTTTTTCCTGAACCTGTGGCTCCTGCAATAAGCATGTGTGGCATTTTTTCAAGAGCGATCACATGCGTGCTTCCAGACACATCTTTTCCAAGAGGGAAGGAAAGTGGGCTCTTACGTTTTTTGAACGCTTTTGATTCTAAAACATCTCGTAATGTGACAGTGGCTATGCGTTGGTTTGGAACCTCAATTCCTACAAGAGATTTTTTGGGAATAGGAGCTTCAATACGGATAGGATGAGCTGCTAAGGCAAGAGCAAGATCATTTTGAAGAGCAACAATACGAGACAGTTTAACTCCTTGTGCAGGGCGTAAAGTGTATTGTGTAACAGTTGGTCCTGTTGCAGTATCACCCATTTCTACATCTATTCCAAATTGGAAAAGGGTACGTCGAATGACTTCTTTATTATGTTCGATATCTCCTGAATTAGCCTTCATGGTGGAATGATGAAGAATATCAAGGGGGATTGCCACCTTTTTTCTTCGAAGTTTACTGGTAAGAACAAGTTCCTGTTTTGGTTCTGAAATCGTTTTTAAATGAAAGGCATTTTGATGTTCCATTTCGCTTGCTTCTGTTGCACTCACAATTTTATCTTCCTCTTCTTCAAGTCCTTGCCATTCTTCGTCTTCTTCGGTTTCTTCTTCAATATCATCTTCCTCTTTTTCTTCCTCTTTTTCATCTTGAGGATGTTTAAGATGGAGAGCAAATTCAAAAAATCGTTTAATAGCTCGTGGGAAGATCAAGATCTTTTGCCAAGTTGTGTTAAAGAGAAGAAGAAGGGAAACAAGAAGGAGAGAGGCAACAATAACAAGGGCTCCCCAAAAGCCAGTGAGAGAGGGGAGATAGAAACCAAGAAACTCTCCCAAATATCCACCTGCAATAGAAAGGTTTGCAAAAGGTGCATTAACTCGATGTATCAAAGAGAGATTAAGTAATGCGTTAAAAGAAAGAAAAAAGAAAAAAAAGCCTAAGGCATTCCAGCCTGAAAGCTTTTTTTGATCAGGAAAAAGGAGAGAAGCTCCAAGTAAAATGAATGCAACAGGAACAAGGAAACGATCCCAACCGAATAAATAAGCAAGAGCAGTATCAATCACAATGCCAACACTTCCCGCGATTTCAAAAAAAGAGAGAAAGATAAGAGCTGATGCTGCGAGGATAAAAATGGCAAAGATGCCACGTTTTGTTTCTGGACTAAGTCCAAAGACTTCTTCTTTTTGAGGAGATTTTTTTTGTCGTTTCTTTTTTCTTGCCATAGTGTGCGTTAGCGTGAACATTTTATCACGATCTTCTCAATGAACAAAGCATTTTTTCCCCAATCTTTCGGTAAAAAACAACTCTCTAATCCGTTTTATTCTAAATAGAAATGCGACATAGCGTAGAATGTTAGGTATCTAACCACTTAACAAAAACGCATATGTC
>MGEY01000001.1:11906-30406 GCA_001791615.1 Candidatus Uhrbacteria bacterium RIFOXYA2_FULL_40_9 | reverse complement strand
ACAAATTCTCTATCTTTTGTAAGGTAGCTTAAGTTCTTTCTAAGGAGAAACCATGAAGTATCCACACCCGCGAATGCTTGTTTATATTGCTATGGCTGATGCCTATGCTCTTGCTGTTGAATATGTTGATCCAAAAGCTTTTCCTGATTTGTTTCATCAAGCTTCTCTATTTCAAGAGTATTTGTCACATCCTGTTCTTCATCAAGAGCCTGGAATTTACTCTGATGATACAGAAATGTCCGTGGCAAATGCACAGGTTCTTATCGAATATCAAGCACCTTTTACCCCGCTCATGTTTGCCAATGCCTATGTACGTCAGTTTCGTTTAGGTGGACAACGGAAAGGATATGCGCGCCACTTTCAAGCTTTTCTTGAGAAGACACAAAGTGGACAAGAGTTTTTGAACATGATCAATTCTCATTCTGATAAGAACGGGGCAGCGATGCGTTCTGTTCCATTGGGTGTCCTTCCTTCTGTGAAATCAGTTTTGAATGCTTCAGCAATGCAAGTGCTTCTTACACATGCGACACCTGCAGGGATTTTTTCTGCACAATGTGTTGCTCTGATGTCACATTTTGCTTTGTATGAAGATGCTTCTTTTTCAAGACTCCATGAATATCTAATGGCACATTTACCTGAGCAAGAAAAATGGATTCAGAAAATGCAAGAACCATGGTCAGGGCCGGTCATAAATCGGAAAGATCACGGTGGAGAAGGAGTAGGAATCAATACGGTTCATGCGGTCTATCATCTTCTTGTTCGAGGACATTCATTAATGGACATAATGAAGACCTTGATTCTTTTTGGTGGGGATACAGATTCTGTTGCAGCGATTGCTTGGGGGATTGCTTCAGTGCGTATGAAACAAGAAAGACTTCCTTCTTTTTTGGAAACTTACTTGGAACCTGGCAATCCAGGAGTAGGAAAAGACTATTTACAGTTGATTGGAACAAAACTTATGGCAAAGTACGCTTTTTGCACTGTTTAAGACAGTGCATTTATTTTCTTCATATTTTGTGTACAACCCCTTTGCATTCATTAAAATGTGACGGTATAATTGCCATCAGCAAAAATATGACATTTATTAAAGAACTTCGTTTTAGCCATCTTTTCGTTCTTGTAGCCCTTTTTGTGCTTGTTTTTCCAGGTATTGGGTGTTTACAATTAAAAACAGATGGTTCTTTTTCACAGGGAAATGAACAGATAAACCGAAATGAAATTTTGGAAAATGCAAAAGAAAGCGGGCTTATCATGGATGATGAAGAAATCCTTTTTATGAGCCAAAAGGCAACAACTCTTTATGATGATAAGCAAATAGTCCTTGATGCGATTGAAATGGAAGAAATGAAGCTTGTAGCTTATGCATATCAAGGGGCTCTTGCTGATGTGACCGGAGGAGGGAGTCATGGGGTTGCAAAAGCGACTTTCCATGATGGGGTTTATAAGTTATTTGTTTCAGCAGGTGATTTACCTGAACTTCAAGAAGGAATGTATTTTGAAGGATGGATTGTTAAGCGCGGAGAAGAGATGAAAATTCTTTCCACAGGTAAATTAATGGCAGTCGATGAAGGGTACATAAATACCTATGAGTCAAATGAGAATCTTACAGGAATGAGTTTTTACGTGGTTACGAGTGAATGGGATGATGGAGATTCAACTTCAGGATTGCATGTTCTTGAAGGAGAAATGATAAAATAAAAAAATCGCGCTTTGCGCGGTTTTTTTGTAACACCTTTTGAAAATGAGTGTTATTCTGTTTCTTGTGCTTTGATGATGCGAAGGGCTTTTTGTCTGCGGTTTTCTGCAAGTTGCACTTTGCGATCAGCCTTCCACTTTGTTCGGATTTGTTTGCGTTTTCCAGGCATAAGGTATGGATTAATGTGCTGGGAGTATAGCGATTGCAGAAAGAATTGTCAATGAGTCGTTATCGATCATATAAGTGATCATTCAAACAATGATAGCTCAAGTGATTTTTATGGGCGAATTATTTATCTTGTGATAAACTAGATAAAGATATTTACTTCAAACTATGTTTTCTTTTCTTGATTTACTTTCTCTTATCGATCCAGGTCTTATTCTTTTTGGACTTGTCATGATTTTGTTTGGGGCAGTTCTTCCTTTAGTCTTCTTGTTAAAAATCTGTCCAAAGATTTATCGGATTCTTCTGATCCTTCTTTGTCTCATTGAATTTTTATTTATTGGTATCTTGTGGATTGATCTTGCAGGAGTTCAAGGTACTTTTTATCTTCAAGGTGCGGTTGCAGAGCTTTCTGCCTCACTGTCCACTCATCGTTTTTTAATCGTTCAAGCACCACTTTTTCTTTTGCCTTCTTCAATCCTTATTCTTTTAGCTTATAAAGATCGGATTCAGGAAAATCATGCAAAATGGTATAGAGTCACATTGATCGCTATGATTCTTGTTAGTTTTGTCTCAACACTTTCTATTGCCTGCGAATCTCTCATTTAAAAGTCTATGTTTAAACGTTTTTTAAAAAAACACATTCCAGAATCCCTTGCCCTTGCAGCGACTTTTGCTGCAGCTGTAACACTTACCTTTGCATGGATTCTTAATCTTCTTGTTACACGGGTTGATGTATTTTATGAGTGGTTTGTTTTCTCAGAGAGGTTTGGAGTTGTCTCAGGACTCTATTTCAGTGCAAGCATTATTTATCTTGTGAGTTTGTTTCTCATGCTGTGTTGGTATCGTAATAAAGATTGTTCTCACCAAAGGGAGAATGTCTTCTGGTTTTTTCTTTCTGCTCTTTTTGTCTTTTTTGTTATGACCCTTCCTGGTATTTTTTCATTTGAAATTTTTGTTCAGAACATGTAACAATACAGGTATGATTCAAAAATAAGCTGAAAAGCTTATTTTATTTTATCCATATGCAAATAAAAAAAGGTCATTTTTTAGAGGAAAAAGCAGATGTTCTTATTATTTTTTCTCCAAAAATTATAAAGAAACAAATTCCTCATGAATTAGAAGAAGTCAATCTTCGTTTAAATGGTTGCATTAAAGAGATTATCCAAGAAGAAGGTTATAAAGGATTAGCAAATCAAACTGTTTTTATACGAACACATCAAGCACTTCCTGTAAAAAGAGTCTTGATTGTAGGTCTTGGGGAAAAAGAGGAAATCACTCTTGAAACCATCAGGCAGGCTTGTGCCGCTGCTTATCATGAAATAAAAAACTGGAAAGTTAAGCATTTGGTGGTACAGCATCTTTCAGACGTGTTTGAAGAATATTCTGTTGATGACATAAGTCAAGTTATGACAGAAGGGATTTTGCTCGCAAGTTATACGTTCGGAAAGTATAAAAAGATTAAAGATCGTTTTCCAGATTTGATCACTTTTGTGACAGCAAAGGGAAAGAATGTTCGATTATCAGAAAAGGGGATTGTACAAGGACAACTTGCTGCACAAGCGACCATGTTTGCACGCAATTTAGGAAATATTCCAGGTCAACATTTAACCCCTGAAGATTTAATGCTTGTTGCAAAAGCTTTGGCTAAGGGAAAAAAGAACATACAACTCAAAGTATTTAATCAAGAACAGCTCCAAAAAATGGGGGCTGGTGGAATTTTAAGTGTAGCTCAAGGATCAGATCATCCTCCGTATTTAGTTCATCTTATTTACAAACCTACAAAGAAAACAAAAAAGAAAATTGCACTTGTGGGAAAAGCATTAACCTTTGATTCTGGTGGTCTTTCTTTGAAACCTTCTGAAGCAATGAAGAATATGAAGATTGATATGGCTGGAGCTGCTGCTGTGCTTGGGGTTTTTTCTGTTATTGATCATCTTGTTCCAAGATGCGAAGTACATGGAATTTTTGCTGCTTGCGAAAATATGCCATCGGGTAAAGCCCTTAGACCAGGCGATATCATCCAGGTCATGAATAAAAAAACCATTGAAGTTTTAGATACAGATGCAGAAGGACGACTCACTCTTGCAGATGCATTACTTTATGCATCTAAACAAAAACCAGACAGCATCATTGACCTTGCAACATTAACTGGGGCTTGTGTGGTTGCTCTTGGGGAAGAAATTACAGGAGTGATGTCCAATGATGCAGAATTAGTTGCAAGATTAAAAGAAGCCACAGAGTTTTCTGGGGAAAAAATATGGGAATTACCTTTGGAAAAAAACTATCGAAAACTGTTAAAATCTCCGATTGCTGATTATAAGAATATTGCGGGAAGATGGGGAGGGGCATTAACAGCAGGACTATTTTTGCAAGAATTTGTCGGAAAAATTCCTTGGGCACATCTTGATATTGCAGGACCAAGTTTTGCAGAAAAAACAATTGATCCTTACACAAAACAAGGGGCAACAGGACATGGTGTCAGAACACTTTTGAAATTGATTTCAAAATAAAAAAGCACCCGTTAGCATAACGGGTGATTCAAGAGAAATTCAGCTTCTTACATCTTTGTCTACGAAGAAAAGATCAGGAATCGGAATCGGATCTGGAACGAGATCGATAGAAAATAATTGGCAAAATGATCATAATACTTCCAACAACGAGCTTGGCTGCACTGAAATCAGAGATTTCCATTCCAGGGGTTCCAGAAGTCATCAGAAGGAATGCGCCAACAATTCGACAGATGTGCCCCACCAGAGCAAAGAGGCACAAAAACAAAGAACCCGCTCCTCCAAGAAGGACACCGCAAATAGCTCCGAGTGGACCCCCCTTTATTCCTCCAATTCCTGCACCGCAAAGAAGACTAATCAAAACGTTAAAGAAAAGGAAAAGTGCAGCAAGTCCACCACAAAAACAATACCAATAGAACAGGACTTTTGCGACAAGGAGAAAAGCTCCCGCCATTGCCATCCCTTTGATAAAAGCAAGAAAAGCAAAAAAAAGAGCAGAAAGAATAAGAGGCCACATGGGTTTCTCCTCCTAGGTTTGTGAGCCACGTTCACACAGTCACGAATGACGTGAGGAACAAAAAAGACTAACACAGAGAGAGATATTGTCAAGAAATGTTAGGATAATGTGAACAAACACGTTACAATATACACATCATTTTTATGTTGAGTAAGAAAAAATTTTTTCTTGTTATTTGTCTCTGTGCCGTAATAGGTCTGTGTTTGTATTGGTGGTATGGGTATTATCGGGCTACCTATCCAGAAGAGCTTTTAGAAACAAAAGATCAGATTTTTTCTCTCAACGATTTTGTTTCTAGTGGAGCTACAACAGGTGCTATTCCGGCCATTGATGAGCCTGTATTCGAGAGTGTGCTTTCAGCAGATCAGTATTTAGATGATCAGGGAAGGGGAATTGTTGTTCGAAGAAATGGACTGACACGTTTTTATCCTTATCAAATTCTTGTGTGGCATGAAGTTGTAAATGATATTTTTTCTGGAAAGAATCTTGTGATCACCTATTGTCCTCTCTGTTCTTCTGGGATCGTTTTTGACAGAACGATTGGCGAACAAGAACTTTCTTTTGAAACAGCAGGAGTTGTTTGGAACAATAATCTTGTTTTACAAGATAGGGAAACAAACTCTCTTTGGGTTCAGCTTTTACATCAAAGTGTTGATGGCTCCTTTCTTGGAACCGTACTAGAGGTTTATCCTTCTTCAGAAATGACCTGGAATGATTTCAAACAAAACTATCCTTCTGGCAATGTCCTTTCACGAAATACAGGTGTGGAACGTGATTATACACGCGATCCTTATGGAGACTATCAGGAAAATCATGCTGTTTTATTCTCCCTTACTCATCTCGATGAACGGTTGTCTTCTAAAGAACTTGTCTATGGCGTAGAAACAGCAAGCGGAACCAAAGTTTATCCCCTGAGTTTATTTTCAAACAAGATCGAGATACCTGACGTTGTTGGTTCAACGGCGATCACGATCTCTGCCTCAGAAGGGCAAATTACCCTTTCTTCCCAAGAAGATGCGATTGGTATAAAAACACGATGGTTTTGTTGGGCTACTGCTCATCCTCACACAGATATTTATAATCCTTAAAATAATTTTATGGATACGTTTCTTCCCGTACTTATTATTGTCCTGTTCATTGTTCTTATTAGTGTTCGTCAAATCAATCAATATCAGCGCGGAGTCAAATTTCGTTTAGGACGCTATGTGAAGGTAATGGAACCAGGATGGCGTCTTATTTTTCCGATTATTGAAAGCATGCAAAGAGTAGATATTCGTGTAAAAGCTGTGGATGTTCCTGATCAAGAAGCTATTACTCGAGACAATATTTCTGCACGTATCAATGCAGTCATTTATTACAAAGTGAAGGATGCCTCTAAAGCGATTATTGAAGTGGAAAATTTTCGTTATGCCGTAAGTCAACTTGCGCAAACAACTATGCGAAATGTGGTGGGTGAAATGGATTTAGATGAATTGCTCAGTCAACGAGAACAGGCATCAAAAAAGATTCGACAAATTGTTGATGAGTTGACTGATCCTTGGGGAATACAAGTGGACAATGTGGAATTGAAAGACATCACTCTTCCAGAAGAAATGAAGCGTACGATTGGTAAGCAGGCAGAAGCAGAACGAGAACGACGAGCCGTGATTATCAAAGCTGAAGGAGAAGTACAGGCTGCAGAAAATCTATCTATTGCTGCGAAAAAATTATCAGAGTCATCAGGAGCATTGCATCTTCGCACACTTAGTACATTGAACGATCTTTCTTCTGATCAATCAAACACCGTAATATTTGCTATTCCTTTAGAGATTTTGCGAGCATTTGACCGATTAGGAAAAAATGATCAATCCTAATTATGCGAGGAATCCTTTATTTTGTTGCAACACCTATTGGAAATCTTGGAGATTTAAGTGAGCGAGCAAAACAGATTTTTTCTTCCGTAGACTTGATTTTGTGTGAAGATACACGTGTTACACATAAATTATTGTCTGCATTTGAGATTAAAACTAGTACTGAATCATTTCATCAACACAGTACGGAGAAAAAAATCGAATCTATTCTTGCTGAATTGGAAAAAGGAAAAAATATTGCCGTGGTTACAGATGCAGGCACACCTGGAATTTCTGATCCAGGGGGAAAGCTTGTAGAAGCTGCTCTTGCCCGTTTTGGAAATGAGGTGGCTATTTATCCAATCCCTGGACCTTGTGCTGCTATTGCAGCACTTTCTATCTCAGGATTCCCTACAGATCATTTTCATTTTCTTGGGTTTCCTCCACAAAAAAAAGGAAGAATAAAATTTTTTCAGGCTCTTGCAAATTTTAGCGAAACGAGCGTGTTTTACGAAAGTACACATCGTATTATCAAGGCATTAGAACAAATGGAAGAATCCATTCCACATCGACACATTGTGGTGTGTAGAGAACTCACGAAACTCCATGAAACAACGTATCGTGGAACCCCTTCAGAAGTGACAGAACAACTAAAATCTACTAGTATGAAGGGAGAATTTGTTATTGTTGTTGGTCCACAAAAATAATATGCATTCTTATTATCTTACAACTCCGATCTATTACATCAATGGAAAACCATCCATCGGACATGCTTATACAACGATTGCTGCAGATATTTTAGCGCGCTATCATCGGCTTTCAGGAAAGCAAGTTTTTTTTCTCATGGGAACAGATGAAAATAGTCAAAAAAATATTGAGGCAGCAGAAGCATTGGGAAGGGAAGATGTTCAAGTTTATTTAGATGAGATGGCACAGGTTTGGAAAAAGACATGGGAAAAGCTTGGTATCACACACGATCGATTTGTGCGAACCACAGAACAAGATCACTATCTTGCAGTGGAAAAATTTTGGAAAGCCGTTCAAGAAAAAGGAGATATTTATCAAGGAGAGTATTCTGGTCTGTACTGCAAAGGTTGTGAAGCGTTTATAACAGAAGCAGATCTTCAAGACAGTCTTTGTCCTCATCACAAAAAGGCTCCGGAAAAGATTGTGGAAAAAAATTATTTTTTCCGTCTTACAAAATATCGAGATGAACTCCTTGCCTATATTGCTAGTCATCCAGAGTTCATCATGCCTTCTTCAAGACGTAATGAAATAATCAGTTACATCGAAAAGTTCATGACAGATGTTTCAATTTCTCGAGCTTCTATGAAATGGGGGATTCCTGTACCAGGAGATGAAGAGCAACGCATTTATGTATGGTTTGATGCCTTGATCAATTATTTAACAGGGATTGGGTATGGGAAAGATGAAAAGAAATTTGAACAGTTTTGGCCTGCAGATGTTCATTTAGTAGGTAAAGACATTATTAAGTTTCACTGTGCCCTTTGGCCAGCGATGTTGCTTTCCGCAGGGCTTCCACTACCAAAACATATTTTTGCACATGGATTCTTTACTATTGATGGGGAAAAAATGAGTAAATCTCTCGGGAATGTTGTTGATCCTATTGAGGTTGTGGAATCTTATGGAAATGATGTTTTACGCTACTTCCTTATGCGTGAAATTCGTTTCGGTGAAGACGGAGATTATTCCTTTGCGCGTATGGAAGAACGCTATCAAGGAGAGCTTGCAAACGAATTAGGAAATCTTGTAAGTCGAGTTTGTGCGATGACAGGGAAGTATCTTGAGGGGACTGTTCCTGAGAAGGTTGATTATCAAGCCTTTTCCGAATTCATAGAGCAGTACCATTCTTCTATACAGGTATTTGAATTTGATCGTGCTCTTGATGCTATTTGGATGATTGTGCGTCAGGCCAATCAATTTGTAGAACAACAAAAACCATGGGTGCTGGCAAAAGAAGAAAGAACAGAAGAACTTGCTTCAACTTTATACATTCTTCTTGAAAGCCTTCGTCTTCTCGCTTATCTCTTATTGCCATTCATGCCGGAAACTGCTGAAAAGATTTTAGAACAGCTTGGTATTTCATCTACACAAAAAACATCACAACCTTTTTTTGATTTACTTGTTTGGGGAAAACTTGAGCCAGGAACAAAGCTCAATCCTGGAACTGTGCTTTTTCCACGACGTGAATCAAGGGAGTCTTAAGACTTTTAGTTCTTGATCTTTCTTTTATGCCAATATTCGACATCATTCTTCTTTGTGTCATTCTGGCCTTTATTTTCTTTGGGTTCTTTTTTGGCCTTATTCATACTGTGGGAAGTTTTATTGGAACTTTTATTGGTCTTGCCATTTCCCTTTGGGGGATCGAGCCCATTTATGACAAAGTTGGATTTATTTTTGGAGGGGAAGATGGAATCGGAAGAATTGTTGTTTTTATTCTTGTTTTCTTGATTATTTCTCGGCTTGTCGGGGTTGTTTTTTGGGCTTTAGATAAATTTTGGAATTTTTTTTCTTTTATACCCTTCACATCTTTCTTAAATCGCCTTTTGGGCGGAGCCTTTGGATTTTTAGAAGGACTTATGATTGTGGGTGTAGTGGTGTATTTTGCCGATGGATATCTTCCTGAAGGAACTATAAAAACAGCTCTTGAAGCATCTTGGATGGCATCGTATGTCATAAGTACATGTACTCTTTTATTAGCATTTCTTCCTGAATCCATAAGGAGTCTTCTCCCTTTTGAACTTTGATTGGCTTATGAAATTGATTGATACTCATTGTCATGTTCATTTTAATGCCTATAAACAGGATATGGATGAAGTGATCAGACGATCCCTTGAAAAAGGGGTTTTTCTGATTACCGTTGGTACACAAGCGGATACAAGTCGTCGCGGTTTAGAAGTAGCTGAGCGATATGAAGGGGTTTGGGCAACCGTTGGTTTGCATCCAAGCCATTTGTGTGAACAGTCTTTTGTAGATGATGAAGAGGTTGATCCTTCTCAAACACAAATCATTAAAACACGTTGTGAAGTTTTTGATCCCAAAGTCTATCTTCCCCTTGCACAACATTCAAAATGTGTGGCGATTGGAGAATGTGGACTTGATTATTATCATTTTCCTGAAGGGTGTGATCCTGAAGCTGAAAAAGAACGGCAACGTCAAACGTGTCGAGCGCATTTTGAACTCGCAAGCAAAGTTGGGTTGCCAGTTGTCATTCATAGTCGTAATGCACATAAGGAACAATTAGGAATTATCAAAGAATTTCTTGATCAAAATCAATTGCAAAGAAGGGGAGTGATCCATTGTTTCACTGGAACACTTGAAGAAGCACAGGCTTATTTAGATAGTGGTTTTCTTATTTCTGTAACAGGGATTGTGACATTTAGTCCAAGAAAGAAAGATCAGCTTGAAAGTGGTCTAAGCCTACTTCAAGAGGTTGTAAGGCAACTTCCTCTTGAATCTTTGATGGTAGAAACAGATGCGCCATACATTTGTCCAGAGCCTTTTAGAGGTCAACGGAATGAACCTTGGCAGGTTATTACCATTGCAAAGAAGATCGCGGAGATAAAGGGAATCTCTTTTGAAGAAGTGGCAGAGGTAACAAACACAAATGCCAAACGTTTGTTCGGAATTTCTTTTTAGTTGGGGTTTGAAATAGAATACAGGATAGATGAATTGACAATATAGCCTGATTTTGTTACGGTCTGCTGTTTCGTTCGTTCAAAAACCTTCTAATAAAGGAGTTTACATGGCCACAGAGACAAGGGTTGATCAAACCAAGGAATTCATTATTCCTCAACGTGGAGCAAGAACTATAGATACTGATGATGTTGACCCAAAGACAACCGAACCAGAAGAAAAATCAGATAAAAAAGTACGACAGATTGTTCCTTCTGATGCCCATCTCCTTCGAAGGATTCATCCTGATCCAAAATGGATTGCTCTTCGAGATCGCCTTATTGATTTGTTTGTCAGGCGTATTCGCACGGCATCAAATGCTATGGAAAGAAATAGTGCAGAATTTCCCTTGAAGACTCTTTTGGAACATCTCGGCTCTGAACATGGTCAACAACACTACAATGAGAATATACGTCAACTTGCTCATCAGCTCATTACCGCATTACGATCTGAAGTGGATGTGAAGGATCCTATTCAATTTCATCGACGTTTCCTTGATGTAGACGGAATGCCCACAACAACGTAACCACGCCTCGCGTGGTTTTTCTTTTTTCTTCCACACGGGATTCTTGACGATTTTAGAGGAAAACCTTATAATTTCGACGTCACTCGTTGCTCTATGTCACAAGATCAAAGATATTATCGTCTAGCCATGAAGATTTTTGCTGATTTTGGAATCAGTATTGCTGTTCCAGCCGTGCTTGCAGCTCTTCTTGGTTCACGTATGGATACTCATTTTGGAACAGGTTCATTGTTTCTAGTAATTTTTCTTGTTTGTGCTCTTGTGTTTACAGCGATTATTGTTTACCGAAAAGCAAGAGTCTACGAGAAAATGTATTCAGCCTTAATTCAAAAAGAAGAGAAGAAGTCTTAATCTATGACGGTTCCTCCTGCTGCTGCTGAAGCGATCGCCTCTATTGGAAGTTTTCCTATCACCAACGCGCTTATCAATGCGTGGATTGCGGTACTTTTCTTTATTATTGTTACTTTTCTTCTCACACGTAAATATTCAGATCGACCAAAAGGATTGCAGAACATTGCAGAATTTATTGTTGAATTTCTTCTTTCAGAAACCGAAAAAGTCACTGGAGATAAAACTCGTGCAAGACAATTTATTCCTATTGTCGGCACGATTTTTTTGTTTATTCTTTTTTCCAACTGGCTTGGTCTTATACCAGGAACAGGCTCTATTGGAATTTGGGGGGAATTACACGGAAAAATTGAATTGATTCCATTGCTTAGACCTGCAGCGAGTGATCTTAACTTCACTCTTGCGATTGCATTATTTGCGGTGATTAGCTCTCACTTATTCGGTATTACTCGGTTGGGGATTGTGAATCACTTGAGCAAATTTTTTAACTTTCGTGGTATTTTTCATTCACTAAAAAAAGGTCCCATCGCAATTTTAGTAGCAATTATTGAGTTTGGAGTCGGACTTCTTGAAATTATCAGTGAATTTGCCAAAGTTCTTTCTCTTTCCCTTCGACTTTTTGGAAACATTTTTGCTGGGGAAGTCCTTATTACAGTGATGTTAAGTTTGTGTTCACTCTTCTTGCCAATCCCTTTCATGTTTTTAGAGCTTTTAGTTGGGATCATTCAGGCAACGGTTTTTGCTATGTTAACACTTGCTTATTTAACAGTTGCAACCTCTGCACATGAAGAAGAGGAAGTGGTTGAGACATTAGAAGAAGCTAAAATATAAAAAATAGAAATTATTAAATATATTCATATGGACACAGAAATCATGACAACATTAGCAAAAGGACTTACGATTGCCATCGGAGGAATTGGGCCAGCTATTAGTATCGGGCTTATTGGATTCAAAGCCATGGAAGGAATTGGTCGCAATCCAGAAGCTGCAGGAAAAATCTTTGTTCCAATGCTTCTTGGAATGGCCTTTGCAGAAGCAATCGCCATTTACTCCTTGGTTGTTTCCTTTACTCTTTAAGATGAAGGATCACGCGCAGTCGTCAGTTATTGGCGACTGAAGGTGATTCATTATCCTATGTCACAAGAAGTACAAATGGCCGCCACAGCGGTCACAGAAGCTGCTCATGCCACAGAAGCGACAGGTGGTCTTGGTATGCTTGGAATTAATCTAAAAATTTTTCTTGCCCAATTACTGAACTTTACTGTTGTGTTGTTGGTGCTTTGGAAATGGGCCTATACGCCTATCGTGAAGCTTCTTGATGAAAGGAGTCGGAAAGTTTCCGAAAGCCTTGATCAAGCGAAGAATGTTGAAGAACGTGTAGTGCTTTTGGAAAAAGAACAAAAAGAAGTGATTAAGCAAGCAAAACTTGAAGCAGAAGCAATCATTGAAGAAGCGCGTGGTGGAGCAGAACAACAAAAAATCGCTATGCTCGCAACAGCAAAACAAGAAGTAACACAAGTTGTTCAACAAGGAAAGCGACAATTGCAAGCAGAAAAAAATCTCATGCTTCAAGAAGCAAGAAAAGACATTATCGATCTCGCCATTCAAGCATCTGAAAAAATTCTTTCTGCAAGTGTGAATGAAAAGAAAGCGCAAGCAATAGCGGAAGAGGTGATCGAATCCCTGACTTAAAAGGTATGAAAAAAGAAATAGCCAAACAGTATGCGACGGCTTTGGTAGAAATTACTTCTGAAGCAAAAGGGAAGGAATTAGAGAAAAGAATTGAGATTTTCGTGAAATATCTACATGAACATAGACATCTTGACGGAATAGACCAAATTTTCGAAGCCATGGAAGGTGTGTGGAAAAAGAAATATGGGATGAGTAAGATTTGTGTGGAAACGGCTTATTCTCTTTCAAAAAAACAAGAACAAACCTTGCAAGCGATTGCTCCTAAAGCTGATTTTAACCAACAAATCTCACAAGATCTTATTGGTGGAGCGCGCATACGCATTGATGATCAGATTATTGATGGGACTATTTATGGATCCCTCCTAACACTCAAAAAATTGCTTACGCAAACACTGTCTGTATGACCACAAAAGAAGACATTGTCAAAATCATAAAAAAACAAATTGCTGATTTTGTCGGAGAAAATACAAGTGAACAAGTCGGAACAATTATTTCTGTTGGAGATGGAATCGCCTATCTCAATGGTCTTTCACAAGTGAAAGCTTCTGAAATGATTGAATTTCCAAATGATGTTTATGGGGTTGTTTTGAACCTTGAAGAAGATAAAGTTGGAGCAATTGTATTTGGAGAAATGGCAAAAATCAAAGAAGGGGATACAGCAAAAGCCACAGGAAAGATTCTTTCCGTGCCTGTGTGTGATGAACTGCTCGGACGAGTGATTGATCCACTAGGGAAACCTCTTGATGGAAAAGGGGCAATCAAAACGAAGAATTATTCTCCTATTGAAAAAATCGCTCCTGGTGTCATGAAGCGTCGATCTGTTAAGCAACCTCTGCAAACAGGAATCAAAGCAATTGATTCTCTTATTCCAATTGGACGTGGACAACGTGAGTTGATCATTGGGGATCGCCAAACTGGAAAAACAGCAATTGCGATTGATACAATTTTGAATCAAAAAGGTCAAGGAGTGAAATGCATTTACGTGGCAATCGGACAAAAAGAATCAAAAATTGCAAAAATTGTGGCTCGTCTAGAAGAAGCCGGAGCTATGGAATACACGACGGTCGTTGTTTCAGGAGCTTCTGATCCAGCTGCACTTTCGTACATTGCTCCGTATTCAGGATGTACGATTGGAGAATTTTTTAGAGATAAAGGAGAAGATGCCTTGGTGATTTATGATGATCTTTCAAAGCATGCGTGGGCTTATCGTGAAATTTCCTTACTATTGCGTCGTCCACCAGGACGTGAAGCCTATCCAGGAGATGTTTTTTATCTTCATTCTCGATTGCTTGAACGATCAGCTTGTATGAGTATAGATGAAGGAGGTGGCACTCTTACAGCTCTTCCGATTATTGAAACACAAAATGGGGATGTATCTGCTTATATCCCAACAAACGTGATTTCAATTACAGACGGTCAAATTTATCTTGAAAGTGATCTTTTCTATCGAGGTATTCGTCCTGCGTTGAATGTAGGTCTCTCTGTTTCTCGCGTGGGATCATCTGCTCAAATAAAAGCCATGAAACAAGTGGCAGGAAATTTGCGTCTTGATTTAGCTCAATTCCGCGAGCTTGAAGCCTTTGCACAATTTGCAACAGATTTGGATGAAGGAACTCGAAAACAAATTGAACGTGGACGTCTTACTACAGAACTTCTTAAACAAGCGCAATATAGACCTCTTGCTGTTGAAAAACAGATTATGGTGATTTTTGCGGCAACGCGAGGCATGCTTGATGCTTTTGTTCCTGAAGATCTTCATGAGTGGGAAAAGGGATTCTATGAATTTTCTGAACGAACAGGATGTTCTGTTGCAGAAAAAATCCTCACAGAAAAGATTTTATCTCCAGAACTGGAAAAAGAATTAATTGCACTCATTCAAGAATACAATGAAATTTTTCAAGCAAAGAAAGAAACAAACAAAGAAGAAACTGTTTAAGATGTATGGCTGTTCAGATCCGAAGCATTAAGCGCAGAATTAAGTCCATTAAGAATACTCGCAAAATCACAAAAGCGATGGAGCTTGTTGCTGCTAGTAAAATGCGCAAAGCAGTAAATGCTGCACTGGAAACACGACCTTTTGCTTTAGAAGCGTGGAAAACAATTTTACAGATAGGATCGGTTACAGATACACAATTACACCCTCTTCTTCGCCAACATAAAGAAATCAAAAAAGTTCTGCTTTTGCTTGTAACCTCAGATCGTGGGCTTGCCGGCGGATTTAATGCAAACGTTATCAGAAAAACAATCGAACAGATTGATTCTTATGGAAAAGATGTTCAGATTGATGCTGTTGCGATTGGACGACGCGGAGAAAAAGCTCTACACCATGCAGGAAAAACGATTATTGCAAGTTTTACGGAAATTACAAACAAGCCGACCTATGAAGAAGTGTTACCAATTGGAAGACTTGTTCTCCATGAGTTTATTACAGGCACCTACGATAAAGTCGTGATTGCCTATACAGACTTTGTGAGTGCCATTGCTCAAACCCCTGTTATTTTTGATCTTCTACCATTAACACAAAAAGATGTTTTGATTCCAGAAAGTGACTTAAAAACTCAGAAGCCAAATACAAAAGAATATCTTTTTGAACCAAGTCCAAATGAAGTCCTTGATCGTATGTTGCCACAACTTGTGGAAACGAAAGTCTATCAAGCCATTCTTGAATCTGCCGCCTCAGAACACTCTGCTCGTATGATGGCTATGCGTAGTGCTTCGGATTCAGCCGGAGAAATGATAAACGAACTCACCTTTAGTTATAACCAAGCGCGACAATCTGCAATTACACAAGAAATTGCAGAGATTAGTTCAGGAAAAGCCGCGCTCGAACAAGCATAAATTTATGAATGGAAAAATTACACAAATCATTGGTGCGGTCATCGATGTCCAATTTGAAGAGGGGGGCTTGCCAGAAATCAATACTGCTTTGAGTATTCCTCGGAAAGGGGAAGAAGACTTGGTTCTCGAAGTCGCGCAACACATTGGTCATGCTAGCGTGCGTGCAATTGCAATGTCTTCTACAGATGGATTGCAGAGAGGGATGGAAGTTAAAAATACAGGCAAACCTATCAGTGTGCCTGTTGGGCCTGAAACACTTGGTCGCATGTTCAATGTGATCGGAGAGAGTATTGATGGCATTGAAACACCAATCAAAACAACACGACGCGACCCTATCCATAAATCAGCTCCCTCTTTCAGTGAACAAGCCACGAAAGATGAAGTGTTTGAAACAGGGATTAAGGTCATTGACTTGATTTGTCCATTTCTTAAAGGAGGAAAGACAGGATTATTTGGTGGAGCTGGTGTAGGAAAAACCGTGCTGATTCAAGAGCTTATTAACAATATTGCTACTGAGCATGGAGGTTATTCTGTGTTTGCTGGAGTGGGAGAACGCACACGCGAAGGAAATGATTTGTACATGGAAATGAAGGAGTCTGGAGTATTGAGTAAAACAGCTCTTGTGTTTGGACAAATGAATGAACCTCCAGGAGCACGCGCACGTGTGGCTTTAACAGGTCTTACTCTTTCAGAATATTTCCGAGATGATGAAGGTCGTGATGTTTTGCTTTTCATTGATAATATTTTCCGTTTCACCCAAGCTGGTTCCGAAGTTTCTTCTTTGCTTGGACGTATTCCATCTGCTGTGGGATATCAACCAAACTTGGCCACAGAAATGGGTGCGTTGCAAGAACGCATTACTTCTACAAAAAAAGGATCTATCACTTCTATTCAAGCCGTTTATGTTCCAGCAGACGATTTAAGTGATCCTGCACCTGCGACAACATTCGGACATCTTGATTCAACCGTGGTGCTCGCACGTTCACTCGCAGAGCTCGGAATCTATCCTGCTGTTGATCCTCTAGATTCAAGCTCTACTATTCTTGATCCAAATATTGTTGGAGAAGAACACTATCAAGTCGCACGTGAAGTTCAACAAATTCTTCAACGCTATAAAGATCTTCAGGATATTATTGCCATTTTGGGAATGGATGAACTTTCTGTGGAAGATAAGAAGATTGTTTCTCGTGCAAGAAAAATTCAAAAGTTTCTTTCTCAGCCTTTTTCCGTGGCAGAACAATTTACAGGTTTTGAAGGAAAATTTGTCAAACGTGAAGACACTGTTCGAGATTTCAAGGATATTTTGGAAGGGAAGTATGATGATATTTCAGAACAAGCGTTTTACATGAAAGGAGGAATGAAAGAAGTCCTTGAAGCTGCGCAAAAACTTGAAATCAAGTAACTTATGACTTCTCGTCTCATGGTCAAAGTTTTAACTCCTGAGCGCCTTGTTTTTGAAGACACGGTTGATTCTCTTACAGCCATGACGCAAGTAGGGGAAATCACGATTCTACCAGGTCATGCTCCTCTCGTGTCCAATCTGAAAGCAGGGGACTTGGTTATAAAAAAGGATGGGATTGAATCGCACCTTGTAGCATCCACAGGTTTTTTAGAAGTTTCTCCAAATCATACAATTACAATCTTGGCTGATACAGCAGAACGTGTGGAAGAATTGGAACTTGAAAAAATCGAACAAGCAAAGGAACGAGCAAAAGATCTTCTCCATCAAGCTAGAGATAAGGATGATGTCGCGTTTGCTCACGCAGCTGCCATGCTTGAACGGGAAATGGCTCGCCATAAAGCATTCACTAAACGTAAATACCGGGACCTTAAAGGTTTCCCTAAGGAGTAACACTATGTCACATCATTGTTCAGCAGCTTTGCTGCGTTGTATGGATTTTCGTCTTGATCCAGAAACAACCACTTATTTTAGGGAAAAAGGTTTGATTGGTGATATAGATATTATTTCTGTAGCCGGTGCTTCAAAAGCTATCGCACAAACAAAGGAAAGTTTCCCTGAAATACAGATTGATCTGTCTGTGGAATTACATGGAATTGAGACGCTCTATGTGATGCATCACTCTGATTGTGGAGCTTATGGAGGGAAAGCAGCAACAGAATCTCCTGAGCAAGAAAAAGAAATGCATTTGGCAGACATGCGGATTGCAAAGGAAAAAATCCTGCAAAAACACTCATCTTTAAACATCGTTTTCCTTTATGCTATTCTGGATGATAAGGGGAAAGTGATCCTCATCGAAGAGGTTTTCTAACGTAAAAACCGGGAATTATTCCCGGTCTTTTCTTTTTTGTGAAAGCTGTCCACAAGCTGCATCAATATCCTGTCCTAAAGATCTCCGTACAGTCACGGTAATGCCAGCATTTTCTAAAATTCTCATGAATTGGTTTATTTGATTTTCCTGAGTTGCACTGAGGTCACGACGTGTATTGTTGTAAGGGATAAGATTGACTTTTATCCGTTCAAGATGTGAGAGAAAAGAAACGAGTTTTTGCGCTTCTTCTTCTGAATCATTCACTCTTTCTAACATGATATATTCAAACGTGAGGTGATGTCGGCGATTTCCAAGATGTTCTTCGTAGGTCCTTGCCCAAGATTTAAGACGTTTAAGAAAATCAGGGCTAGAAGAGGGGATGATAGATTGTCGAATTTTTGCATCAGCACTGTGTAGTG
>MGEY01000001.1:0-11896 GCA_001791615.1 Candidatus Uhrbacteria bacterium RIFOXYA2_FULL_40_9 | reverse complement strand
GTGGAGTGAAATAGCAATGCGTACATCTGGCCATTGTGTATCTGTGAGAATTTGTTCGAGTCGAGGAAGGATTCCAACCGTTGATACGGTTATTTTTGTTGGACCAATATCCGTCATTCGAATCAATAGATTGATTGCAGACTTGACGGTTTCATAGTTCATCAGAGGTTCACCCATCCCCATAAACACGAGATTGCTAATTCTTTCTTCAGGATTATTCTTTAAAAGATAAGAAGCCCAAAAACGATATTGATCTACAATTTCATCTTCAGAAAGTTGGCGCACAAGCCCCATTTTTCCTGTGGCACAAAAAGCACAATTCATCGCACAACCAACTTGTGTGGAAAGACAAATAGTCCATTGACCACGTTTATTATGCATCAGAACACTTTCAATCAATGCACCGTCTTGTAATTGCAAGACAGCTTTCACCACATTTCCAGATGATGTTTTTCTCAAAAGATCTGATTTTACTGATATCCATGGAAGTCGTGTTTCTAAAAGGTCTTTTTTTTCTTTAGAAAAAGTTGTCGCTTCATTCCAGCTATTAAGGGAAGGAGAAAAAAGAGCATCAAGTAATTGTTGTTTTCGATAAGCTGGTTCTTTTGGAAAGAGAACATCAAATTGTTCGAGTCGTGTAAGCATAATGTTTTTTATTCCATCATAAACAAGAGGAATAATCAAGTGATTAAAAGAAAAACTCGCCATTTGGCGAGTCAGTTCAAGCTTTCATCAGAAAAAGATTGAGGATTCATTTTAACAATGGATTCAATAAAAAGTCGCTGAACTTCTTGTTTCAATTCAGCAATTTGAACTTTTTCAATCTCAGGGAGAAGAGCAGTGGCAACCGTTTCATACAAAAAGAGTGCTGTTGGAAAAAAGGGATTCTCCATTGTTACAGGAAGGACGAGAAGTAAATCGCGAAACTCAATATCAGGAACAGGAATTGTAAAAATGGTCCCATCGGACATTTGTTTCTGTATCAGTGTAATACGAATTTCATGTGGATTTGCACTCAAAGCTTTTACTTTTCGAGCACCTACTTCAAGAGCTCCATCGACTCCATGTTCAAGAAGGCTCTGAAGATGCTTCTTTGAAGCATCTGTCAAGATATCGCGAAACTTTTCAGCGGGAGTGATCTTTGAGAGAAGATCTAGAAGAGCACTGTAAAGGAGAGAGAATCGGTCAAGAATAGTTCGATACATTGAAGAAGCAAGCTGATTTATTCGGCATGGATCCCCAAAATATTCTTCAGAACCAATGCGAATATAAACAGGCATATTTTTTGCAACAGAAAACGAGTATTTGACACCAATAGGGAGTTTATCGCAATCTGAAGGCCTCAACCATCCGACAAGCATTTCGCTCGGAATAAGAGAACGTGGAATAATTCCACCCATGACTGTTCCATCTTCTTGTTTTTCAAAGATAATCGTAAGGATTGGATGTTCAATTGAATTGAATCCGCACATTTGTGCAAGATTTGGTACAAGTGTGAGCATGGTTTTACTCCTTTTTTTGAAAGAACAATGACACCGCAGATTAGTATTAATCAGAAATAATGTCAATCCATCCATCGTTCATTAGCGGATTCTGTCGATGGTTTCTCAACGAATTTTGCCTGTTTGTGTATAGAATCAATTGACACGATCCCCTGAGATGATAGTCTAATAGAATCTGATTCCTTTACTGAAAATATTACCTATGTCTACGTATCTCTCACAAAAAGCCCTGGAAGAACTTGAACAAGAGCTTAAAGATCGAAAGAATGAACGATCTGTACATTCTGAACGTATTTCAGCTGCAAAAGAACTCGGAGATCTTTCTGAAAATTTTGAATACCACACAGCAAAGGAAGACCAAGCACAAAACGAATCACGTATTTTTCAACTTGAAGAAATGATCAAGAATGTTGTGATTGTTGAGCAACAAAAAGGAGGGAATACTATTTCTCTTGGAACAACATTTATTGTTGAGTGTGATGGGACAAAACAAACCTTTGAAATGGTTGGATCAACAGAAGCAAATCCTCTTGAAGGAAAGATCAGCAATGAATCGCCAATTGGCGCAGCTTTTTCTGGATCTCGTATTGATGAAATTATTGAAGTTGATACTCCTTCAGGTAAGCGAACTTACAAGATTATTGAGATAAAGTAGTCCACTTTACAAAACATACCTTTTTTAAGTAAAATACGGCTATTAAAGCCGTATTTTTTTATGATACAAGAAGAAGCCCAGCGCCGTTCGCGTTTACAAACAATTCGTGAAGCCGGCATTAATCCTTATCCATCAAAAGCTCAACGTAATGAAACAGTTATGAGTTTTCTTGGTGGTTTCGAGACATTAAATAAAAATGGAACTGTTGTCATTCTTTCAGGAAGGATCAGGGCTATTCGCAAACATGGGGGATTAACATTTGTAAATCTCCAAGATGAAACAGGAAATCTTCAAGTTGTTTTAATGAAAGATTCATTCGGTGAAGAAGCCTATGCGTGGTTTCATAATGTTATGGATGTTGGAGATTTTGTACAAGTAACAGGCTCAACTTTTGTGACAAAAAAAGAAGAGTCTTCTCTTCAAGCCCAAAACGTTATATTACTTACAAAATCTTTATTACCTCTTCCTGAAAAGTGGCACGGACTTAGTGATGTAGAAGTACGTTATCGAAAACGTTATCTTGATCTCCTTGCGAATCCATCAATAAACAACATTTTTAGAATACGAGCACTGATTGTAAAAACCATGAGAGAATATCTTGATAGAAATGGTTTTGTTGAAGTTGAAACGCCTGTGTTGCAAATGATTCCTGGTGGTGCCTCAGCAAAACCCTTCATCACCCATCATGAAGCATTGCATCAAGATATGTACTTGCGTATTGCTCCAGAGTTATTTTTGAAGCGTTGTATTGTTGGTGGTTTTGAACGTGTGTATGAAGTTGCTCGCTGTTTTCGAAATGAGGGAGTTGATCACGCACATAATCCAGAATTTACGCAAATTGAAGGTTATCTTGCTTATGCAGATTACCAAGAACTCATGACCTTTTTAGAAAGAATGGTTGTTGAAGTGATTGAATCGTGTGGTCTTGATCCAAAAGCCGTTCCTTTTCAAGGTGATGTTCTTGATTTTTCTACCCCTTGGGAACGTATCACATTTCGAGATGCTGTTCTTAAATATGCACAAATCGATATTGAAGACTATCATTCCAGAGATGAATTTGCAGCAATTGCCATTAAGCTTGGAGTGCCCGTGGATAAATCAGATGGTCAAATGACAATCGTAGATAATATTTATAAACATTTTGTGCGACCAAATGTTTTGCAACCAACATTTATTCACGATCATCCAGTTGAAATTTCTCCTCTCGCAAAAAGAAAGGAATCAGATCCACGGTATGCAGAAATGTTTCAATTGATTTTTGGAAAAGGACAAGAAAACATGAAGGCCTATTCAGAGTTGAATGACCCGATCGATCAAGAAGCACGTTTTGCTGAACAAGACCAAGCACGTAAAGGTGGTGACGAAAATGCTCAGTTTGGTGATTTGGACTTTGTTGAGGCATTGAAATACGGTATGCCCCCAACAGCAGGTTTTGGTATTGGTATTGATCGTCTCACCGCATTACTGACAGATTCACATAGTATTAAGGAGGTGATTTTATTTCCTGCACTTCGGCAACAGATGGAGGAATAAAGGAATCACATGACAACATATCGAACTTGGGTTGAAATTGATGAACGCGCACTCCTTTCTAACATAGAAACGCTTCGGTCTCTTCTATCTGAAGAAACACATCTCTGTGGAGTAGTCAAAGCAAATGCCTATGGTCATGGCATAAAAGAAGTAGTGCAAATCCTCGCACGTTCTGGTGTTGATGCATTTGGGGTAGATAATATTGACGAAGCCTTGTTTGTACGTTCGCTTCATCCGAGTGCTCTGATCTTAGTGTTGGGATATACTCTCCCTGAACGGCTTCAAGATGCAATCCAACAAAATATCGATCTTACCGTTTATGATCTGGAAATAATAAAACGACTCGAAGAAGAATCAACAAAACTTGCTAAACAAGTAAACATTCACTTAAAGATTGAAACAGGGACATCAAGACAAGGAATTGTCCAACAAGAGTATCGACAATTTTTTGAAGAAATAAAAAAATCGAAGCATCTCATTCTGAAGGGTCTTTCTACACACTTTGCAAATATTGAAGATGTAACCGACACTTCTTACCCCACACATCAGTTTCAGAGATTTCAAGAGGCAATTATAGAAGCACGAACCTCTAATCTTACACCGACATATACGCATTGTGCGTGTAGTGCAGCTGTTATTCTTTATCCTGATACTCATGGAAATTTAGTTCGATCAGGAATCGCCCTCTATGGTATCTGGCCTTCTCCTATTGTAGAAACAACTACACGACAACATGGAATTCCTTGTCGATTAAATCCCGTTCTTACGTGGAAAACACGTATAGCACAAGTAAAATCTTTACCAGCAGGAACACCTATTGGGTATGGTTTAACGGAAATTTTATCACGTCAAAGTCGTGTTGCTGTATTACCTGTTGGGTATTCAGATGGGTATGATCGTTCTCTTTCTTCAAAAGGAGAAGTACTGATTCAAGGACAACGATGTAAAATTCTCGGAAGAATTTGTATGAATATGATGATGGTTGATGTGTCAACAGTTCCAAATACAGAAACAGGACAAGAAGTTGTTTTAATAGGACGCTCTGGTCGTCATGAAGTCACTGCTGTGAATTTAGCAAAACAAGCAGATACAATTCCTTACGAAATCCTCTCTCGAATCAATCCAAATCTTCCTCGCATCGTGACTCGCTTATAGCGATCCCTATGGCAAAACGAGATCATTTTCAAAGAATACAAAGATTGCGATATCATCATCAAACATATCGGAATCCTTATTTTCAAAAAAAAAGACAGCTACCTTGGAATTTTATTCTCTTTTTTTCATGTGGACTATTACTGATACTATTTTTTCTTTGGATTTTTTTGTGCTCTTCATTATTTAAGATAACATCCGTGCAATTTGAAGGTATTGAATATCTTTCACAAGATGAACTCACAGAATCCGTTTGGAACTATCTTCATAAAAGACATTTTTTATTGTTCACAAATGAAAATCGATTTGTATTTGATGATGAAACCTTATTAAACCATCTTGAGAGCTATTATTCTTTTGAATATCTCAACATTATTTTAGAGAAAAATCATGTTTTAACACTTTCTCTCAAAGAAAAAACCTCAGGTTTGTTATGGAATTCTCAAGAAAAAACATATGTTGTTGATTTACAAGGATTAGTGATTCGCGAAATTTCGCGAGAAGAATCCGAATGGTTATTATCAGAGATACATGAAGATGATTCTCTTGAACAAAAAAAATTCCTTTTCATGCCACGTTTTCGTGATTTAAATGATATTGACGTAACGATTGGAGAAAATATTCTGACTTCTGATGAAATTAATGCAATTTTTCTCTTTCAAAAATATTTGAATTCTCAATTTATTCCTTTTATAGAAACACAAATTGATCGTCTTTCTGGAAAATGGATGGGAATTCTTGCAAAAGATGGATATTTAATTCTTTTTGATGCCTATGGGGATATTGATACTCAAGCAAAACATTTAGCAAGTATTTTGAGTCAGCCCAGTATTAATCCAACAGACTTAGAATATATTGATGTTCGTTTTGGTGATCATGTGTATTACAAATAATCGACTTTTTATCAGAGAACTTATGAAACCATTTTTAACCTATCAGGATACAAACATGTGGTCTACAGGAGAAAATGACCAAAGAACAACACTTGAAGAAATGCAAAAACTTCAACCTAAACTCCAAGAAGTATCGAAACGAATCACATTACTTCAAGAAACAGGTGAACATTATTTTTTCGAAGCACCATTTGATAGGGAAGTGGTCAATCACCTTGAATGTCTAGCAAATCAAGCGATTAAAAAATTCAAACAACTCCTCGTTATTGGTACGGGTGGTTCAAGTTTAGGTGGAAGTGTTCTTATACAATCATTAGCGGATGAATCCTCAATTCAAAAAAATAAAGCTCTTAATATTTTATTTTTTTCAAATCCTGATCCAGAAATAATTGCACCTTGGTTGAAGAACACCGTTGATTGGAAACATACAGCTATTAATGTCATTTCAAAATCTGGGACAACAGCAGAAGTCATGGCGATTTTTCTCACATTAAGAAAGGCACTTATTAAATCTGTGGGGCAAAAAGCCCAGTCAATTCATTTTTTTGTCACAACAGAGCTAAATGAAAATCCTTTACATAAACTTGCGTTAAAAAATGGATACACGTGTATCGAACACAAGACAACTATTGGTGGTCGTTTTTCTGTTCTCTCGTCTGTTGGTCTTTTTCCTGCCCTCTGTGCCGGAATTGAAGTGAAAAAGCTACTTAAAGGCGCTCAATGGATTGAGGAGACCCATCGAAGAAAAGGGAGTCTTCATTCTTCAGCATTATTTGCTGCGCATCACTATCTTGCATACCAAAAAAAGAAGCCAATACATGTAATCATGCCGTATGCACAAAAACTTTCTCTGTTTGGACAATGGTACCGGCAGTTATGGGCAGAGTCTCTTGGTAAAATTTCAGGCGGCTCCTTCATTGGACCTACTCCTGTGGCATCTTTAGGAACTGTGGATCAACATTCTCAAATGCAACTTTATCATCAGGGACCTGATGATAAAGTTATTACATTTATTGAGGCAGAAAAATTCCGACAGGATGTGTATGTACCAATCGTTGATAAAGATTCGAACAGCTTCTGCTACCTAAACGATGTCTCACTCACTGATTTTATGAGAGCGTCTTGCCGAGGAACAGCAAAAGCATTAACAAAAGACAATCGAGCTAATGGAGTAATAATAATCCCAAGTATCTCACCAGAAAGTGTAGGGGCTCTCATTCAATTTTACGAAATAGCTGTTGTTTATATGGCTCTCTTATTAAGCGTGGATCCTTTTAATCAGCCCGGTGTGGAAGAAGGAAAAAAACAAATAAGAAAACAACTGGCAAAAAAATAGTTCAATACTTGATTTAATTCTTCATCTCTGCTAGTCTGTGCCACAGAGACGTGAAATACGTCTAGCCGATAAGGCACTTTACTCTTAACAGGAATGCATTATGTGTAACGATGATCAAATGCACACAGCTACACCGGTCATAGATGAGGCCGTTGGAGAGACTGTAGAAACTCCAGCTGTAGCACCTGCAGAAGAGGGGACGACAGCTGCTCCTACTGCACCAACAGAGGAAGCTGCACCAGTTTCAGAAGAGACTGAGGCACCCGCTACAGAAGAATAAGCCACAGTTACCTAGGTAACGAACAAAGAGAACCCGGAAACGTGGTTCTTTTGTTTATGTTTGTTTGTGTCGTAAAACAATTATAAATACAGGTATTCTGTGAAAAGGAGAGTATTATTTATTTCAATTGTTAATGATGGTTATGAGTTTAGATTTTACAGCTTCTTGTAAGCTTCTGGTTTTTTCGATCTAATTCTAAATTCATGTAATCACGTAGATATCATTTGTCAGAAACTTAAATTATTATATTTAGATTACTGTTTTAACAAAACATGTATTTGATTTGTCTTGTTTACGTATTTCTACAATATATCAATTTCAAATTTGTCCCAGTTTGTTTTCAGGGGTATCGGTATACCTTCAAGTAAATTTTTTTCATGAGAAATAGAGATATGGAGAATGGAGATTGGAGAAAATAAAATGACGTACGAACAAAAAATATCAAATAGAAATATGAAACAATGACTGTAAAATAATCTTCAACATTATTGGTAGCAGCCTAAATTGAGGAATAGATGGAGGATACATAGGATATACCAACAAGACGAAATAAAGCGTATTTACCTCCATTTTTATCAATAGTGTCGTTTAAGTTTTATTGTGCGACACTAACCATTTCTCTTGCCTCTTGCCTGAGATAACAAAAAACACCCTTATACCCGAGTGCATCTCATTATAAAATTTTTATTACACACTCAGGAAAGCAAAAACATTTGTAAGGTAAAGTAACAAAAGAGTTACAAATCCTAAACAAAACAACGTTAAACTAATAAGAGTTACACCAAGAATGTATGGATCTTCTTGCGTGAGCGCCTTTAAGGTTACAATGCTAACAGAAAGAAAAATAATCAAAGGTAAGAGGACAAATACCCAGGAAATAACCATTATGAGAGTAATCAACATATTAGTAAGCAATCAAATAATTCATGGGGTCTACAGGAATACCATTTAGTCGAACTTCAAAATGAAGATGTGGTCCTGTGGAAAGACCTGAACCAACAGCTCCTGCGGCTCCACCTGAAAGTCCAATAATATCCCCTCTTTGTACGAATTGATCAGCAACAACTTTAAACTGTGAAAAATGTGCATAGATGGTAGCAAGGCCATTACTATGAATAATCATTACGTAATTCCCATACATACTTCCTGTACGTGTCCAAGCAACATACCCAGGAGCTACTGCCTTGACCGCTGTCCCCTGCTTTTGAGGCAGGTCTATCCCAGGATGTTCAAAAAGATGTCTGAATGGGTAGGTTGGATCATGAAATGTTGCAGAAATACCATAAGGATAATAACTGACTGGCCACGAAAAAACAGAACTATCACCTATACTATCATTTTGACTTATTTTCTCTTCTACACTTTCTTGCAACTCAGAAATTTCATGGTTAATATATGCCTGTTCTTGTTGTATTTCGTATAAAAGATCTTGAAATCTTTGTTCAGACTGTGAAGTAGCGAGAAGTAAACTATCTTTTGCATTAATTTGGGAATCAAGACTCAAAATATCTTTTGCTAAAACATTTTGTAAACTTTTGAGCTGATTTTGTTTTTCTTTTTGAATATTTTTTGCAACAATCAATTCTTCTTTTGCTAGACGTGTCTCGTCTAATGTTTCTTTAAGATTAGAATTCATGTCTTCAAGATGCTGTAATTCATCAAAAATATCCGAAAAAGATTTTTGTCCGAAAAAAACTTCTAGAGAAAATTTATTATCATGTGTTTGAATTTCTTGAAGTACTTTTGTTAATGATTTTTTTTGATTTGTAAGTGTTGTTTCAAGATCCGTTAATTGATGACCCATAAGGGCCATTTGAGCATTTACGAGATCAATCTCTTCATTCGTAGCTTCGATATCCAACTGTGTTTTTGCTACTCTATTTTCAAGCAAATCAATTTCATTAGAAATACTCAATTTTTCTGACTGTTTTTCAAAAATTTTTTGTTCGTACGCCTTAATTTGTTGATTCAAATAATCTAAATTGCTCTGTCTTTCTTTAATACTTGAATTGATATTGCTGATTTCTTCTGAAATATTTGTGGACGCAAAAACACTGTTTCCTTGACTAAAAGCAAAAATACAGACAAGGGCAATAAGATACATTGTGAAATAAGATAATCTCCTCATAATGTAAGTTTAATAATTGCTTCTTGAATGCGATCAAGTGAATGTTTTTTTCCAAAAATCCACATGAGTTCAAAAGGGCTAGGTGAAGATGATTTACCAGAAAGAGCAACGCGCAGTGGCCAAAGAACATTTCCATTTTGGAAATCTCTCTCTTCAATATACCGCTTTATAGATGATTCAATCAACTCTAATGAGTCAAAAATGTTTTCTTTCAGTTCTTCAATAAATAATGAAATTTGTTGCAATTGACTCAAAGCATCTTGTTTATCTGCTTTTTTCCAAATCAAGAGATCTGTTTCGTATTTAGATGGAGTAAGATAGAAGTGACAATGATCAACAATTTCATCAAGTCTTGTGAGGCGATCTTTTTCTACAAAACAAATTTTTTCAAAAAGAACTGTATCAATTTCCATTTCAGCCTTTTCTAAAAATGTTTTACAACGGATTACAAGCTCTTCATTTGTCAATTGTTTAATGTACTGACCGTTCATCCAATCTAATTTTTGATGATCAAAGACAGCTCCGCTTTTATTCACTTTGGAAAGTTCAAAAGAATCAATGAGTTCTTGAAGTGGATAAATTTCTTGATCTCCTTTTGGATTGAATCCGAGCAGGGCGATAAAATTAATCAGAGCTTCTGGTAAGTATCCTTTTGCTAAATAATCTTCAACAGCAACATCTCCTTGGCGTTTTGATAGTTTTGATCGATCCTGATTGAGAATTAAAGGAAGATGTGCAAAAATTGGAATTTCCCAGCCGAAATAATTATAAAGCAAAATATGTTTTGGAACAGAAGAAAGCCATTCTTCCCCTCGAATAATATGAGAAATATTCATGAGATGATCATCCACAACCACGGCAAGATGATAGGTAGGAAATCCATCTGATTTCATAATGACCTGATCATCAATTTCTGCATGATTGATAGAAATGCTCCCGCGAATAGCATCTGTAAAAACCGTTTCTCCTTCGGGGATCTTCATACGAATGACAAAAGGCTCCCCTCCATCAAGTTTTGCTTGCACTTCCTGTGTACTCAAAGTTAAACAATGACGATCGTATTTTGGTTGAAGTTTTGCAATCTCTTGTTGTTTACGCACCTCTTCAATTCGTTCTTTAGAACAAAAACAATAATAAGCCTTCCCATCTCTCACAAGCTGATCTGCATATTTCCTATAGAGTTCAAGTCGTTCAGATTGAATATAAGGTCCATAATCGCCTTTTTGCACAATGTTTCCTTCTTCAAGATAAGGACCTTCATCATGATCTAAACCGATAGTCGTAAATGTTTTCAACAGGCTTTCTATTGCCCCATCAACAAAACGGGCTTGATCCGTATCTTCAATACGCAGAATAAATTGTCCATGAAACTTTCTGGCAAGAAGGTAATTATAAAGAGCTGTTCGCAAATTGCCGATGTGTAAATATCCTGTTGGTGATGGTGCTAAACGTGTTCGAACCGTCATAAGAAAACAAAGCGTTAATCCTCCTGATTAAGTATAAAGCAGGTCTTTATTGTATCGAAAATAAACAAGATCGGGAAGATGAATACAGCACGAAAAATTCGTTTGATCCTTCGTGGTTCTTGTAAAAGTCTCCAAAACCATTCAAGTCCAATCTTTTGCATCCATACGGGCGCACGTTTGAGATCCTTTGTCAGAAAAGCAAACGCACCACCAATTCCAACAGCGACTTTAACTGAGGGAAAAGTGGGAAGTATTTCTTGAAGAAAAATTTCTTGTCGGCCATAGTTCAATGCGACCGCAAGCGCATCAGGAGCAAAAGCCTGAATCTGATGTATAACCACTGGATCTAAAGACCAAGAACCATCTGTTTGTTTTACTATTTTCCCTCCATTTTCTGCCTGAATTTTACTATGAGGATATTTTTCTTGGACAACCATTGCTGCACGTTTTGCCAAATCCCCTTCCCCACCAAGAAAAAAAAGTTTTTTTTGATACTGTTCTGCAATCTCAAAGAAAAACGTAAGAATATCATTTCCTGTTACACGTTCTGGAATAGGCGTCCCGGAACAAATTTTTGAAAGGTAGACAACACCGATTCCATCTGCAACTACAAGATCTGAGGAACATAAGACCTTTTTGAACACAGGATCTTTTCGTGAAAGCAAAAGCATTTCTGGATTCACCGTAACAATCAGGTTTTGTTTGTCAGAAAGAAAAAAATCTTCAATGACCTGTTTGATATCTTTCTTCTTTCGTACAGAAAAACAAATGCCGAGTAAATTCATATAAGAGCTTTCCACAGGAACATCTTTACATTTCTTGGCAAGATGATCGTAAAGAATAATCATTATATATTAGATCTATCATAGCAAAATATAAAGCAAAAAACCATTGACATGGGCTCTATACTAAACAAGGTGGTGTATAACTAAAACATGACGCTATAGTTAG